>CAJJCW010000003.1 GCA_905182885.1 SAR86 cluster bacterium SAR86B | reverse complement strand
ATTAAATGTCAAAATTTACAAAATCTGAAGAAGAGTGGAGATCCTCATTATCAGAAGAAAGCTATCAAGTAACCAGGGAAGCGGCTACAGAAAAACCTTTTACAGGTAAATATTGGGACTTTACTCAATCCGGAACTTATATCTGCATATGTTGCAATGAACCTTTATTTGAATCAGAAACAAAGTTCGATGCAGGTTGTGGATGGCCTAGTTTTTTTATTCCTCTTCGGGATGATTTAATATCTGAAACGCCTGATTATTCCCATGGCAGGACAAGAACAGAGGTAACTTGTTCAAAATGTGATGCTCATTTAGGTCATGTATTCGATGACGGCCCTGAGCCTACTGGTCTAAGGTACTGTATAAACTCAGCATCATTAGATTTTTCTGATAAGAATGAATCAGAAAATTCATAGCTCTAATCCGGGCATTTTTAATTCTGTAAAAAAAGTTGGTGGATGGACAGGCATCTCTAGAGTATTTGGTCTTATAAGAGATATCACAACTACCAGCCTTCTAGGGGCTTCTGTTTTTCACGATATTTTTGTTGTTACTCTAAAAATCCCTAATCTATTTAGACGATTTTTTGCTGAAGGAGCATTCAATCAAGCTTTTATCCCAGTTTATAGTGACTATCAAAAAAATAATATTGAGAAAGATACTAAGGAATTTATAAATTCACTTGCTGGAACTTTTGTTGGCATTTTATTTGTATTCACTGTCTTGGTTTTAATTTTTGCTCCTATTTTTATATTTATTTTTGCTCCTGGTTTCTACTTTGATGATCTGAAAAGAGAACTTGCTGTAAGCGTTCTTCGAATTATGTTTCCCTACCTCGCTTTAATTTCCTTAGTTGCTTTTGCAGGAGGAATTCAAAATACTCATGGGAGATTCTCTTTACCAGCATCAACACCGATTATATTCAATATTTCATTGATTACAGCTGCAGTATTTATTGCTCCCATGTTTAAAATTCCAATATTTGCTTTAGCTTGGGGTGTCTTAGTAGCAGGATTTGTGCAATTAGCCATTCAAGTTCTTCCGCTTAAGCAAATTAATAGACTTCCAATTCCAAGATTAGATTTTTCTAACCCAGGCTCTAAAAAAGTATTTCAATTAATGATTCCTGCAATATTAGCTGGAGGTATTATTCAAATAAATTTATTAGTAGATACTATTTTTGCTTCACTTCTGGTAACCGGAAGTCCTACTTGGCTATATGTCTCTGATAGATTAATCCAATTTCCTATGGGTATTTTTGCTATAGCTATAGGAACTGTTTTATTGCCGGCATTGTCAAAAATTGATTTTGATAACAATAAAAATGAATTTATAACTAGACTTAAAAAAGGTCAAAGGTTTGTTTTATTTATCGGCATACCTTCATTTATTGGCTTAGCTTTTTGCTCTATAGACCTTATTAGCACGCTTTTCTATAGAGGACAATTCTCTGAAAATGATGTAAATCAAGCATCGCTCAGTCTAATCGCATTCTCATTTGGCTTGCCATTCTTTATGCTAATGAAAGTTCTTACACCGGCATTTTTTGCTAGGAAAGATACTAAAACTCCGATGTATATTGCTCTCGTTTCTTTAGTTTTAAATGCATCTTTAAACTATATTCTGGCATTTGTATTCAACTATGGTCATGTTGGCATAGCTGTTGGAAGCTCCATTGCTGCTTTTGTGAGCATAATCATTTTAGAAATAATCTTAGTAAAGAAAAATATAGTTAAACTACAAAATCCTTTCAACAGATTTAATTTCTCTATACTTGTCTCATCAATTTCTTTAATTATTTTCCTTTATGTGACTTCTTTGTTTATTAATTTTATTGACCTTAGTGAATTGGAAAGAGTCTTTTATTTGTTACTAAAAATCTTTTTAGCAATAATAATTTATCTTGGTGTTGCGAGGTTTATTAATCTAAAGCCGCTTAAGGAGATATTTTAGCTAGTAATGTACTTAATCAGAGGCCAATACAATTTAAATCTTTTCACTAAGAGACATCCGGCTATAAGGTTATGTGGAACAGTTGGAAATTTTGATGGTTTTCACTTGGGACATCAATCAATTTTAAAAAAGATTAAATCCGATGCTGTTGAGCTTGATGCTAAAACTATAGTTTTTATAACCGAGCCGCACGCTGCAGAATATTTTGCAGAGAAAAAAGACCCTGATAAGGTCCCTCCAAGAATTCTTCCTTGGATTGATAAGGTTAAGTTACTTAATGATTTTGGTATTGATTATGTCTTTATTTTAAAGTTTGATAAAAATCTCAGAGCAATGAGTCCAGAGTCCTTCATTGAAGATATATTAAATCAAGTTGGCTTAGTATCATTAACCGTAGGTGATGATTTTAGGTTTGGGTTGAATAGGGCGGGAGATTTTCATCAGCTTGAGTCTTGGGGCAGCAAAAATAATGTTAAAATTTCAAGTACAGATACTTTTAAATTCTTAGATGAAAGGGTTAGTAGTACAAGAATAAGAGAGGCATTGATATCTAATAATTTTGATCTTGCAGAAAGCTTATTGGGTCGGCCTTACACCTTTTCAGGGAAAGTAGTTCATGGCCAGGCTCTCGGCAGAACAATTGGTACGCCAACTGCTAATATTTGGCTGCCAAAACAAAAGCTACCAATATCAGGTGTTTACGCCGTAAAGTGTAATATAGATGGCTTAATTCTAAAGGGTATAGCCAATATGGGGATAAGACCTACGGTCGGTGGAACCCATCCAGTTCTTGAAGTTCATCTCTTTGATTTTAGCGAAGACATTTATTCAAAAAGGATAGAAGTAGAGTTCAAGAAAAAAATTCGTGAAGAAAAGAAATTTAAAAATTTAGACATGTTAAAATTACAAATTCAAGAAGACATTTCTTTAGCCAATAAATTTTTAAAAGATTAGCATGACAATAAATTACAGAGATACTTTAAACCTCCCTGAAACTGAACTTTCTATGAAAGCTGGGCTTCCTCGAAAAGAGCCTGAAACTATAGATTTTTGGGATGAGTTAGACCTTTATAATAAAATTAGAGAAAAGAACCAGGGCAATGAGAAGTTCATACTTCATGATGGACCTCCCTATGCTAATGGGCCTATTCATTTAGGGCATTCAGTTAACAAAATTCTTAAAGATATAACAATTAAATCTAAAACATTTATGGGTATGGATGCTCCATACGTTCCTGGATGGGATTGTCATGGGCTTCCTATTGAGCTTAATGTTGAAAAAAAACATGGTAAAAAAAGTGATTTAGTCCAAAACAAAAAGACATTCCAAGAGGCTTGCAAGGAGTATGCTTTAAGCCAAATAGACAACCAGAAAAAAGATTTTATTAGGCTGGGTGTTTTAGGGGAATGGGAAAACCCTTATAGAACTTTAGATTCTTCTTTTGAAGCTAATGCTGTTAGAGCCCTAGGTAAGATTTATGAAGCTGGACACGTACAAAAAGGTGAGAAACCAGTTCATTGGTGCCAAGACTGTGGATCTGCACTTGCAGAGGCAGAGGTTGAATATCAAGATAAAATTTCAAAGTCTATTGATGTTGCTTTTAAAGTTGAGAAGACCAGTCTTCCATCTGTTATCAAGGCATTTGAGCTAAATGAAGAGAAGCCAATTTCTTTTATTATTTGGACAACTACACCTTGGACAATCCCATCAAATGTAGCGGTATGCATAAATCCCGAACTCGAATACGTTTTAATAGAAGTTAATGGCGAGTATATGGTTATAGCAGAAGGTATGTATGATTCATGCATTGATAGATGGAGTGTCACCGCCAAAATTATTTCTAAAACAATTGGCGCAAATCTAACAGATATTAATTTATTACATCCTTTTATGGAAAGAAAATCTGTACTTCTTCATGGAGATCATGTCACAACAGAGGCAGGTACTGGTTGTGTTCATACAGCTCCTGCGCATGGTATGGACGATTACTTTATTTGTAAGAAAAATAACATTGAGACTTTTAAAGCACTTAACAGTAAAGGACTATTCAAGGAGGAGATAGGTTTTGTAGCTGGACTTCCTCCACTGAAGGCCGATCCTTTGGTTATTGCTGAGCTTGAAAGTAAAAAAGCATTAACGAATTGTGAAGATTATAAACATTCATATCCCCATTGTTGGAGACATAAATCACCGCTAATTTTTACTTCAACTGCTCAATGGTTTATTTCAATGCATAAAGAAAATTTACTAGAAAAAGCACTTGGAAGCATTGATGAGGTTAAATGGGAGCCATCTTGGGGTCTTCAGAGAATTGAAGGGATGCTCACTGATAGACCTGACTGGTGTATATCAAGACAAAGAAATTGGGGTGTTCCAATTACCCTAGTTATTCATAAGGAGACTGGATTGGTTCATCCAAATCAATCAGAGCTATTCAATATATTTGCAGACCTGATTGAAGAAAATGGAATTTCAAGCTGGGACTCGCTCTTACTTGAAGACCACATAGAAGATGCTGACTCTTATGTAAAAACATCAGACTCATTGGATGTATGGTTCGACTCTGGCATCTCACATTTTGCTGTTTCAGAGAAAAGATTTTCAGAAGGCGTGGTTGCAGACCTCTATCTTGAAGGCTCTGATCAGCACAGAGGATGGTTTCAATCATCTCTTCTTACAAGTATAGCCATGAACGGAAGAGCGCCATACAAATCTGTTTTAACTCATGGCTTTGTTGTTGACGAGAATGGAAGAAAGCAATCTAAGTCATTGGGAAATGTAGTATCACCTCAAAAAGTCTGGGATAGCCTAGGTGCAGATATTTTAAGGTTATGGGTTGCCTCAACAGATTTTAGAAGTGAAATGGTTGCCTCTGACGAGATACTTAAAAGAGTTTCAGATCAGTACAGGAGAATTAGGAATACATTCAGATTTATTTTAGGAAACCTTAGTGATTTCAATGAAGCGGATAAAATAGAGCATGAGAATCAGATTGAGCTTGATAAGTGGATAATAAATGCAACAAGAAATCTAGAAAAAGAAGTTATTGAATACTATGAAACCTATTCATATCATAATGCAGTGCAAAAAATTCATAATTTTTGTGTGAATGAGTTGGGTGGAATATATTTAGATATTGTTAAAGATAGGCTCTATACATGTAAGGATAGCTCGCATGCAAGAAGATCATGTCAAACAAGTCTTGATTATGTTATGAACACCTTGGTAAGACTAATAGCTCCTATTCTATCGTTTACAGCTGAAGAGTTATGGCAAACTCACCCATCTCTTAAAGAACAAGAAAAGTCAGTATTCCTATCAAAATACCATAATAAAAATGATAATTTTTCCTGTTTAATTTCGCCTTCTGACTGGAAGAGAATTTTTGAAATAAAAGATTTAGTAAATCAGTCTATAGAAAAATTACGTAATGAAAATATGATTAAAGGATCGCTTGACTCTAAGGTAATCATCTCAGCAAATTCAGAGGATAAGGCCATACTAGACAAGCTAGGAGAAGAACTTCATTTTGTATTAATCTCTTCAGAAGCTTCAGTAATAACTGATACTGATCTATCGATTTCAATAGAACAATCAGATGAAAAAAAATGTACTAGATGCTGGCATAGAGATGAATCAATTGGCAGTAATGAATCACATCCTGAGATATGCTCTAGATGCGAAAAAAATATAGAGTCTGATGGAGAGGCAAGGTTTTTTGTTTAAGGATAGATTATATTTATACATGATAATAATTTTGTTATGTATTGATATTGCCTCCAAGCAAGCTGCTTTAAACCTCCTTACTCAAGGAACTTCGCAAAGCTTCATTCCCTTCATAGATCTTTTCCTTACCTTTAATTCAGGAGTTGCTTTTGGATTCCTAGATTTTGGTGAAAGATTATTTTCTAATATTCTTATGGTTGTTGGTATCTTAATATTTTTATATCTTTTGTATCTTTTAAAAGAAGAATCTGTCCCTTCAAAAAAAATAGCTCTTTCCTTCATTTGTGGAGGAGCTCTAGGAAATATCTTGGACAGAGTACCCGATGGCTTCGTAACTGATTTTTTACATCTAAAGATAAATGATTTCTCTTTCTTTGTATTTAACTTTGCAGACGCATCGATAAGTATAGGGGCGGTTTTAATAATATATTTAGAATTATTTAAGAAAGATCATGCCAACTGAAACTAAAGAAATTAAGTTAGCTAATCCAAGAGGCTTTTGCGCTGGTGTGGATAGGGCAATTGATATTGTTAATAAGGCTTTGGAAATCTACGGAAGCCCCGTTTATGTAAAACATGAGGTAGTTCATAACAAATTTGTTGTGGAGGATTTAAAAAATAGAGGCGCTATTTTTGTAGAAGAAATTGATGAAATACCTGATGGCTCTCTCGTTATTTTTAGTGCGCATGGAGTATCTGATGCAGTAGAGAAAGTAACAAAATCTAGAAAACTTGAATATTTTGACGCGACATGTCCCTTGGTAACAAAGGTTCATATGGAAGTTATGAGACACGCAAGAGCAGAAAAAGATATCATTTTAATAGGCCACGAAGGTCATCCAGAGGTTGAAGGAACTATGGGTCGCCATATTAATAAAAACCTTAGCAATATTTACTTGGTTCAAGATGAAAATGAAGCTCAAATTCTTGAGGTAGAAAAACCAGATAATTTAGCAATTGTTACGCAAACAACCTTGAGTGTTGACGATACCAAATCAATAATTGAAGTCTTAAAGGGTAGGTTTCCAAGCATTAATATTCCAAAAAAAGATGATATCTGTTATGCAACACAGAATAGACAAGATGCTGTTAAGCAACTCGCTTTAGAGTCAGATTTTATGATTGTTGTTGGCTCTACAAATAGCTCAAACTCAAATAGATTGAAAGAGCTTAGTGAAAAATGTGGTTGCAAGTCTGTGCTTATAGATAGTTTTGAGGATCTGGATCTTTCAGAGCTTGATGGCTGCAGAAGAATTGCAATAACTGCTGGAGCATCTGCTCCAGAAGAAAGGGTCCAGGAAATAGCTAATGCTCTTAAAGAATATACTGGAGCTATGATTAGCGAGCATGGGGTTGATGAGGAGAATATATATTTTAAACTTCCCCCTCAATTGAGATAAATGGAATTAAGAGATCACATTGTCCAAGGAATTAAATTCTTAAAATCTCCAAATTTTAATATTAGGCCTGAAAATCTGGCTATTGATCTTTTAGTCATTCATTCAATAAGTCTACCCCCTAAAAAATATGGCGCTGATCATATTGAGAAGTTCTTTTTAAATGAGCTAGATCATTCTTTGGATCCATTTTATGAGGAAATTAAAGGTTTAAAGGTCTCTTCTCATATTCTTATAAAAAGAAATGGAGAGGTAATTCAATTCGTACCTTTTAATATGCGAGCATGGCATGCAGGGGAGTCCTCATACAAGGGTGTGGATAATTGTAATGATTACTCTATTGGAATTGAATTAGAGGGTTCTGATGACGAAACTTTTGATAATGCTCAATACGACAGCCTGTGTGAACTCACTTCATTGATCTTGAAAGAGTATAAACTTATAGGTAAGAAAAATATAAAAGGGCACTCTGATATAGCTCCAGGAAGGAAATTAGACCCAGGAATTCTTTTTGATTGGGATAGGTATTTAAAAAATGTTTAATATAAGAAAAATGCTAGTAATGGGGACTTTTGGCTTTGCATCAGGACTTCCTTATATCCTTATTTTCTCCACTTTATCTGCATGGCTCAGAGATGTTGGTATAAGCCTTAGCTTGATTGGTTTCTTTTCTTGGATAGCGCTCACATACTCTCTAAAGTTTTTATGGGCTCCATTTGTTGATAGATTTTCTGTTCCTATTTTAAATAGATATGGAAGAAGAAAAAGCTGGATCATTTTAACTCAGCTAATTATCATTTTTTGTATATTTACCCTCTCTTCAATTAATCCAATTAATAGCCTTTCATTTTTTATTTTTATAGCCTTTTTAATAGCATTTTCTGGATCAATTCAGGATATAGCTATTGATGCCTTTAGAATTGAATATGCTGATATCTCAGATCAGGGCAACTTAGCAGCCGCATATCAGTTTGGCTATAGGTTGGCCATATTAGCAGCAACATCTCTAGCTTTAATTTTGGCTGATAATTATGGCTGGTCTGCTTCTTATGAGGTTATGGGTTTACTTATGCTTACAGGCCTTATAGGTGTTGTTATTTCGAAAAAAGAGAATATTAATACGCAACTAGAAATTTTAAATTTTAAAGACTCGTTTATAAAACCAATAAAAGATTTTGGTTCAAGGTATGGTTTTTACTTGGCATCATTGCTTCTTTTGATAGTAGCCACATATAGACTGACAGATATCGTAATGGGCCCAATGGCTAATCCTTTTTACTTAGATATGGGGTACTCACTAACTGAAATAGGAAGTGTTGTAAAAATAGTTGCTTTAATTGCATCAGTAATCGGAGTTTTTCTTGGCGGCATTCTTATAAAAAAAATTGGTTTATATTACTCACTTCTAACTGGGGCATTTTTAGTAATGATGACTAATGCCTGTTTCTCTTACGTGGCAATTTCTCAAGAAGAGTACATTTTACTTGGCTCAATTAAAATGCCCTTAAAGTTAAGTTTAATAGTGGGACTCGATAGCATTGCCGCTGGCATTGTAGGAACAGTCAATATTACATTTTTAACCAGTATGGTCTCAAAAAAATATACGGCAGTTCAATATGCTCTTTTAACATCCTTTATGATGCTTCCTGGAAAGTTTTTTGGAGGGTTTTCAGGTTTACTAGCAAGTTATTTTCAAGAGATGTCCAATTTAAATTATGGGTGGATGTACTTCTATTTATTCACATCGTTGCTAACAGTGCCTTCAATTATATTTATAATGGTTAATAAAAATTTCTTCATCAATGACAAATCTATATAGGCTTCTTTTTGCAAGCTCAATACTCGGAATAATGATTTTGAGCATTGCCCCTCTTTCAGATCTAGGAGCGCCTTCATTCAACGACAAGCTCCTTCATATAATCGCTTTTTTATATTTAGCTATAATCTCTATTTTATCTAAGTTTGAGATAGATAAAATATATTTGTTTATTCTTCTTATTTCTTATGGATTGCTAATCGAAATAGCACAAACTTTCCTACCTTATAGATACTTTGAAATAAACGACTTACTTGCTGACCTAATAGGAGTTACAATTGCGTTCGGATTTTTTAGAATAAAAAAAGCTATCTAGACCATTGATTTATAAGATTTAGCCCATAACTAATCCCTAACTTATTTAATTTAGTAAAAACTGTTTATTAAATTGCACCATCAACGGAGAAATAAATGAAATTAAGACCTTTACATGACAAAGTTCTTGTTAAAAGAACTGAAGAAGATGAAACATCGTCTGGCGGGATTATCCTTTCAGCAGCTGCAAAAGAAAAACCTTCTCAAGGAGAAGTTATAGCAGTTGGACCAGGAAAAAAATTAGAATCTGGAGACTTAGTACCAGTTAACGTTAAAGCTGGAGATACAGTAATATTCGGTCAATATGGCGGAAACGAAGTCAAACTAGATGGCGAAGATTATCTCATTTTAAGTGAGAGTGATATTTTCGGCGTTATTGAATAAATTTAAATATATATAAAAGGAGAAATAAATGTCAGCTAAAGATGTAAAGTTTGGTGATAGTGCTAGAGCTCAGATGCTTAAAGGTGTAAATATTTTGGCAGATGCCGTAAAAGTAACTTTAGGGCCTAAGGGAAGAAATGTAGTTCTTGATAAATCTTTTGGAGCCCCAACTGTAACTAAAGACGGTGTATCAGTTGCAAAAGAAATAGAGCTAGAAAATAAATTTGAAAATATGGGTGCTCAAATGCTTAAGCAAGTAGCCTCACAAACCTCTGACGAGGCTGGTGATGGAACAACTACTGCTACAGTTCTTGCTCAATCAATTGTTAATGAGGGCAATAAGGCCGTCGCTGCTGGAATGAACCCAATGGATCTAAAAAGAGGCATTGATAAAGCAGTATCTGCTGCTGTTGATCATGTTAAAAACTTAAGTGTGCCTTGTACTGATAACAAAGCCATTGCTCAAGTGGGAACTATTTCTGCAAATGGCGATGAAGCGGTTGGCGAAATAATTGCTGAAGCTATGGAAAAAGTAGGCAAAGAAGGTGTTATAACTGTGGAAGAGGGAAGCGGAATAGAAAATGAACTTGATGTTGTTGAAGGCATGCAGTTTGATAGAGGATACCTTTCACCATATTTCATAACAAACCAGGACAGTATGACTGTTGAACTTGAATCACCATTAATACTTTTATTTGATAAAAAAATATCAAACATCAGAGATTTACTACCTCTTCTCGAGTCAGTAGCAAAAGCTGGAAGACCTCTTCTAATAATTGCTGAAGACATTGAAGGTGAAGCATTAGCAACACTCGTTGTAAATAATTTAAGAGGAATTGTTAAAGCTGCAGCATGTAAGGCACCAGGTTTTGGTGACAGAAGAAAAGCTATGCTTGAAGATATCGCTATATTAACTGGTGGAACTGTTGTCTCTGAAGAAGTTGGCCTTTCCTTGGAAGGAGCTACCGTTGAGGACCTAGGAACAGCAAAAAGAGTTGTCTTGAACAAAGACAGCGCGACAATTATTGATGGCTCGGGAGACGAGAAAGCAATCGCAGCAAGAGTTAATCAAATTAGGTCTCAGATTGAAGAAACTTCATCAGATTACGATAAAGAAAAACTTCAAGAAAGGGTTGCTAAATTAGCCGGAGGAGTCGCTGTAATTAAAGTTGGAGCTGGTTCTGAGGTCGAGATGAAAGAGAAAAAAGCTAGAGTTGAGGATGCATTGCATTCAACAAGAGCTGCAGTTGAAGAGGGCGTTGTTGCTGGTGGTGGTTCTGCTCTAATTAGATCTCTAGAAGCTTTAGAAAAAATTACTGGTGACAACGAAGATCAGAACGTTGGAATTAATATTGCTAGAAAAGCTTTTGAAGCACCTTTAAGACAGATAGTGGCAAATGCTGGTGAAGAGTCATCAGTTATTGTTGCTAATGTTAAAGAAGGATCAGGAGCTTATGGTTTTAATGCAGCTACTGGTGAATACGGTGACATGATCGAGATGGGAATTCTTGATCCTGCCAAGGTAACTAGAACAGCATTACAAGCCGCAGGATCTGTTGCTGGAATGATGATCACTACTGAAGCAATGGTAACTGACATCCCTAAAGACGACTCACCTATGCCTCCAATGCCTGATATGGGCGGAATGGGCGGAATGGGCGGAATGATGTAATTTTGTGTTTAATAAAAAATGGGGCTTTTAGCCCCATTTTTTTTAATTAGATTTTACTTACGAATTAACTTAATATAAACATTCATATTTACACAGGGAACAAAATGGACATTTTAACTGATCAGGCATTTTTTAGAGCTTTTCATATTCTTTTTGGAATTACATGGATAGGCTTACTTTATTACTTTAATTTTATTCAGGGCGAGTACGTAAAAATTGCAGATCCTGATGCTAAAGCAGACGTGTTTAAAAAATTAGCACCCAACGCTTTATGGTGGTTCAGGTGGGCTGCTTTATTTACTTTCTTAACAGGAGTAATACTTCTTCATCAAATCTCAGTAAGAATAGGCACAGAGATTATTCTTGGTTCAACAATGGGTATCTTAATGTTGTTAAATGTTTGGGGAATTATTTGGCCTAATCAGAAGATTGTTCTTGGATTAAAAGAAGGTGATGCATCTGTAGCTGGACCAAAAGCAGCTCTAGCATCAAGGACTAATACACTTTTCTCAGTACCAATGTTGATGCTTATGGTTTATTCAGCTCATGGAAGTGTTCCTTCAAATTTAATGGCTCATCCAGAATGGAGTATTACTAATACTAACTTATTGGTTGGCTTAGCTATAATTTTTATAATTCAAGCTAATGCTATATGGGGAAAAATGTTACCGGCTATTACTTCTGTGCGTTCAGTGATCGTCTCTTCATTTGTTCTAGCAGTAGCTTTTAAAATTATAGTAAGCAGTATGTAATTGAAATTTTGAATAAAAAAAGGAGCTTATGCTCCTTTTTTTATTTTTATTTTTGTTATGGAGTTATCGTCAATTTCTAAAATCTCAAATCTATAGACTCCTATTTCAACACAAAGATTTGCTTGTGGTATCTGATCCAAATGTTCTGTAATTAAACCATTAATAGTTTTAGAATTTTCTTCAGAAATTGACCAGTCTTTGAAGTTATTTAAGTCCCTTATTCTTGAATTACCATCTGTGACGATAGAACCATCCTTTAGTTTTATAAACTCTTTCTCAAGTTCTGTTTTAGAACTTCCAAATTTACCTACAATCTCTTTAAAAATATCCTCTATTGAAATAAGACCTTCAATTTCACCATACTCGTCAACCACTAGAGCAATATTCGCATCATTCAATTGAAATTCTCTTAACTGAATCATAAGTGCCGTTGATTGAGATACAAAATAATTATCGAGTAAAAAGACCTTAACTTCATCTCCGTCCTCAAAAGCATCCAAGAATGAATGCGAATCTTTTAAATGAAGAATGCCTTCTATATTGTCAATAGAGCCTTTAAAAACTGGAAGTTTTGAATACTGAGTAGACTCAATAATATTTTTTGCCATTTCAGGACTTTGATCTAAATCAATTCCAATAATCTCAGAAGTAGGGATCATAATATCTTCAACTACCAATTCTTCCATACCCAGAATCGATGAGAGCATTCCTCTGTATTGTTTCGGAATTAGAGTGCCTGACTCATCAAGCAATGTTTTTAATTCTTGTGTATTTAAATTATCGTTATCACCGGCGTCTTTTGCGTTTAGATTAAATATTTTTAAAATACTAGAACTTATTAAATTTGTTATAACGATTAAAGGCCTAAAAATAATAAGTATGATCTTTAATAAGAATGAGGACCTGGTTGCAAAGCTCTCTGGCTTTATTGCCGCCATTGTTTTAGGAGTTATTTCTGAAAATATTAATATCAATATAGTAAGTATTACTGATCCTATTAAAATACTTCCACCAAAGAACTCAATCATAATAATTGTTACTAGTGCGGAGGCTAGAATATTAGCAAAGTTATTTCCAACTAATATCGTAGACAAGAGTAGATCAGGTTTTTTAAGCAGCTCTAAGGATCTTTTAGCTCCTTTATGCGATTTTTTTGAGAGGTTTTTTAATTTAATTTTATTTGCAGCCATCATTCCAGTTTCAGAGCCTGAGAAAAAAGCACTCAATATCAAAAGCCCAATAACAGAGGATAGTAAAATAAATAACGAAGGTTCTTCTTGCATCAAATAATTATATTAGAAATGGACTAGCAATATAAGCAAACAGAACCGCCCACATTGAAATAAACAAACCCCTAACGGTGTATTTGATTGAAAAATTAAAATACTTAATTCCAATAAGAGTTATTAAATATATAAACCAAGCAACCATGGTGAATGATGTTTTTAATATTAAGTTTGCTGTAAATATAGACTGAATGCTAAATCCAGAAATAAGAGCGAGAGACAAGAACAGCAAACCAACACCTAGAATTTTGAAAACTAGTTTATAAGTTCTTTCTATTGAGAAGGGTTTTGATGTATCAAATTCACCTTTTTTAATTTTTAAAACATTTTTTTCAAGAATTAATATTTCATAGTAAGCAATAAATAGAATTATTAAACTTAAACCCGTGACTAAAAAATGAATAGTGGGTAGGAGAGTTATAGTATTAAATACAGATAAATATAATGTAATATATGTCAGCATTGCTATAGCAGAAGCAATATACAGGGACGAGCTTCTCTTAATTGAGATTCTCAATAAAAAATATATCACTATAGATATAGTTACCTGGGTTATAAAATTCATAAAAAAATAGGGTTAATTAAAACTTTGCATATTAATACTATCAATATTATCAAGGTTAACCTAAAATACACATCTTTTTTAACATTAGAATATATAAAACAAATATGGTAATTATAAGATTGGCAAGAAGTGGGGCAAAAAAGAACCCTTATTACTTTATCACTGTCGCAGATGAAAGACGTCCTCGCGATGGATCATTCATTGAAAGATTAGGTTTTTTTAATCCTTCTGCTAGAGGGCAAGAGGAAAGATTAAGAGTTGATCTTGATAAAATTAGTGAATGGGTCTCTAAAGGAGCTCAATTAAGTGAAAGAGTTCAAACATTGGTTAAAGAAGCAAAATTAAGCCCTGAAGATCTTCAAGCTAAATTAGATGCTAAGAAAGCAAAATCTGATGCTAAAAAAGCTGCTGTTGAAGCAAGATTAGCAAAAGAAGCAGAAGAAAAAGCTGCCGAAAAAGCTGCTGAAGAAGCTGCTGCCGAAAAAGCTGCTGAAGAAGTAGTTGCTGAAGAAGCTCCTGTTGCTGAAGAAGTAGTTGCTGAAGAAGCTCCTGTTGCTGAAGAAGTAGTTGCTGAAGAAGCTCCTGTTGCTGAAGAAGTAGTTGCTGAAGAAGCTCCTGTTGCTGAAGAAGTAGTTGCTGAAGAAGCTCCTGTTGCTGAAGAAGTAGTTGCTGAAGAAGCTCCTGTTGCTGAAGAAGCTCCTGTTGCTGAAGAAGAATCTGAGATTAAAGATTCTTCAGATGATGAAAGCAAATAGTATAGATAAAAATAATCTTATATGTATTGCTTCCATAGGGAAGCCCAAAGGCTTGAAAGGAGAGTTTTTCTTAAATTCCTTTTGCAATCCAGCAGAAAATATTCTTAATTACTCCAATATAATCATTGAAGCTAATAAATTAGCAAATTTTAATATTGAGTACATAAAAAAAGTTAATTCAAAGTTTATCTCTAAAGTTATCAATATTGATAACGTTGATGATATCAAGAAGTTTACAAATCTTAAACTCTATATTTCTAAAGAGGAATTACCAAAATTAGAAGTTGGCCAGGTTTACTGGCATGACCTAATAGACCTAAATGTTATTGATTTCGATTCTGGAGATATTTTAGGACAGGTACAAGATCTTAATAACTTTGGCTCAAATGATTGTCTTGAAATCATCCCAACTAAAGATTCAGTAGATAATATTAAAAGATTAATACCATTTGTTGAAAATAAGATTATCAAATCTATTGAAAAAGAAAAATCTATAATCTACGTCAATTGGCCTAAGGATTTTTTAGTATGAATTTTAATGTACTTACAATTTTTCCAGAAATCTTTGATATTTTTGAGAGCGGAGTTATCTCGAAGGCCCTTGCCAATAAAAATTTCTCTCTTAACTGTTTAAATATTAGAGATCATGCCATAAATAAACATGGTCAGATTGATGCTAAGCCTTATGGTGGCGGAGAGGGCATGGTTATGATGGCAGAGCCACTAAAAAAATCTTTAGATGATATTCCGAAGAAAGAATTAGGGCATGTAATATATTTATCACCTCAGGGATCTAAATTAAATCAAAGTAAAGTTATTACTCTTTCAAAAATGGAATCATTAACCTTAATTTGTGGAAGATACGAAGGAGTTGACCAAAGGTTTATAGATAAATATGTAGATGAAGAGATTTCTATTGGTGACTTCATTCTCAGTGGAGGAGAATACGCCGCTATTTGCTTAATTGATTCCATTGTAAGAAATATACCCGGAACTATTGGAAACAAAGAATCAGTTACAAATGATACTTTTTCTAATGGACTTCTTAAGGGCTCAGTTTATACAAGGCCAGAAAATTTTGAAGATTTAGACGTTCCAGAGGTTCTTTTGTCAGGTAATCATGCAAAAATTGAAGACTGGAAAATGACTAATTCGTTGATTCAAACGCATTTAAGGAGACCAGACCTTTTAAATGATGTAAAATTAACAAATAAACAAAGAAAACTCTTGGAAGAATTAACATCTAAGGATATCCTATAGCACTTTTTAGGCAAATATAATGAATGAATCAGACAAAGACAATATAACTAACGAAGAAGAAAATGTTTCAGTAAACGAGGCATCTGACACTTCCGTTGAAGATAATACATCCGCTGAAGAAGCTCCTACTGAAGAAGTAGTTGCCGAAGAAGCTCCTACTGAAGAAGTAATTGCCGAAGAGGAAGTTGTTCCAACTGTCTCTCTTAAAGAAAGAACACCTGCACAGATTGTTAGTGACTTTGAAGCAAAACAAGTAAAAACAGACCTGCCAGCTTTTCGTCCAGGTGACACTGTTATAGTAAATGTAAAAGTTAAAGAAGGAGATAGAACAAGACTTCAAGCTTTTGAAGGTGTTGTTATGGGAGTTAAGAAGGGCGGACTAAACGCATCTTTCATCGTTAGAAAAATTTCTAGTGGAATTGGTGTTGAAAGAACATTTCAGACTCATAGCCCAATCATTGACTCAATCACTGTCAAAAGAAAAGGTGATGTTCGTCAAGCTAAACTATTCTATCTTAGAGATAGGTCTGGCAAGTCAGCAAGAATTAAAGAAAGATTAAACTAATTAGATGATTAAAAATTTTAAAAAGGAGCATTTAATTGGCTCCTTTTTAGATTATTTATATATAGAAAAAGGTCTTTCAAAAAATACTGTTAAATCATATGAATCTGACATAGAGGCCTTCAATAACTGGTCTATCAAGGTTCTTGGTGTTTCATTAAAAAGACTAAATCCTATTGATATTAATCAATACACCGCTCATTTATTTAAATTAGGCTTAAAAAGCTCATCAGTAAATAGAAAAATCTCTGCAATTAAATCTTTTTACTTGTTTCTATTAAAAAAGAAAGTAATTAAAGCATCTCCAGTTGAGGATATTGCGACCCCAAAACAAGAAAAGTATTTACCAGTATCAATGTCTGAGGCAGAAGTGGAAAGTTTGATAGATAGCCCAGATATTTCGAAGCCTATGGAAAAAAGAGATAAGGCTATGATTGAATTATTATATGCAACAGGTATGAGAATCTCTGAACTTATCAACCTAAAACTTACAGATGTTGATATTCAAAGATCAGTTGTCAAGGTACTTGGAAAGGGCTCTAAGGAAAGATTAATTCCTTATGGTGAAAGTGCTGCAGAGGCTTTAAATGATTATCTAAATGATAGAAGAGATTTAAGGGAGAAGGAAATATTTCTAAGCAATCGAGGTACTAAAATTTCAAGAGGAGCTTTCTGGGAGAGAATTAAGGTTTACATTCATAGAGAGGGTTTAAAAATTTCTATATCACCCCACACATTAAGACATGCATTTGCAACACATCTTCTCAATAGAGGGGCTGATCTTAGATCTGTACAAATACTTCTAGGACATAGTGACTTATCAACTACCCAAATATATACTCACATTGCAAAACAACGACTGGGTGAAATTCTTAAAAAACACCACCCTAGAGGATAACAATGAATAATTTAAGATATTTAAGCTTATTTCTTTTTTTTAGCAGCTTAACTTTTGCAGACAACTCCATTATTAGAGAGAAACTAAAATCTGTTCTTCCACCTGAGGCGCAAATTGAATCAATAGAGCCATCTGAAATAAAAGACATATTTAAAGTATATTATGGTGACCCCCAACCAATCTACATAACCTCAGATGGAAACTTCTTTATTTTTGGAGATATGTATAAGATCAGTGGCGATAGAATCTTAAATATTACAAATAAGGATCTTGAAAAAAGAAGAGCTAAAGTTTTAAGTGATATACCAAGAGAAGAATTTATATCATTTAAATCAAAAAATGAGAAATATAGCGTAACTATTTTTACCGATGTTGATTGTGGGTATTGTAAAAAACTTCATAGCGAAATCCAGGAATATAACAATCTTGGAATTACCATTAATTATGCAGCCTTTCCAAGATCAGGAATTGGAACGGAGTCTTTTACTAAAATGGTAGGTGCTTGGTGTTCAAGCAATCCTAAGAAAACATTATCTGCTTTAAAAAGTGGAGAAAAACTTAATCTTATGTTCTGCGAAAGTCAGCCTGTAGCTAGGCATTATGTGACTGGACAGAAAATAGGTGTTACAGGCACTCCAGCAATTTTTACATCTAGTGGCTTTCTAATCCCAGGTTACAAGTCACCGAAAGAGCTTTTAGAAATTTTAAAGGGGTAATTAATGCCTGATAAAGAATTTAATAATGCTGAAAAATTACCACCCTATATTTTTGCTCAAATAGGAGAATTAAGAAATGAAGCCAGGGCAAACGGCGAAGATATAATTGACTTTGGCATGGGCAATCCAGATCAAGCAACTCCAAAGCCCATAGTTGATAAGTTAATTGAGACAGTACAAAACCCTATAACCCATAGATACTCGCAATCAGCTGGACTACCTAAGCTAAGGATGGCTATAAGAGATTGGTATGCAAGAAAATATAATATTGAACTAGATCATGTCAATGAAATAGTCACATGCATGGGCTCAAAAGAAGGAATCGCCCATCTCGCCTTAGCAACACTCTCAAGTGATGATACTGTTTTGGTCCAGTCGCCTACATACCCAATTCATTCTTATGGTGTGGTGATAGCAGGTGCTAGTCTTCACTCCATAGCCCTTAAGGATGACCTAAATGAATTTCTTGAAGATATAGAAAGAGAAATTATTAAAGCTGAGAAAAAGCCCAAGATGATAATTATTAACTTCCCATCAAATCCAACTACTCAAGTAGCAAATTTAGATTTTTTTACTAAACTAGTAGAAATAGGAAAGAGATATGATATCTGGATAGTTCATGACCTTGCTTATGCTGATATTGTTTTTGATGACTACAAAGCACCTTCTATATTAGAGGTAGAGGGAGCAAAAGATATAGCAGTTGAATTTTTTACATTATCAAAGTCATACAATATGCCTGGATGGAGGGTAGGTTTCTGTTGCGGTAATAAAAGTCTAGTTCAAGCCCTAACTAAAATAAAATCATATATGGATTATGGAACTTTTACCCCAATTCAAGTTGCTGCAATAAAAGCACTCAATGATTGCGATCAAGATGTTAAAGAAATATGTAAAATATATGAGTTGAGAAGAGATGAATTATGCGAAGGTTTGAATAGAATTGGCTGGGATGTTGAAAAGCCTCTTGCTACAATGTTTGTATGGGCAAAAATACCTGATAAATATAAAAATCTCGGATCTTTAGAATTTAGCAAGCTGCTTATACAACATGCAAAAGTAGCTGTATCACCAGGAGCTGGTTTTGGCGATCATGGTGATGAGTATGTTAGATTTTCTTTAATAGAAAATGAGCATAGAATCAGGCAAGCCATCAGAGGCATAAAAAACTTTTTATCAATGGAAATGTAATGAAAGAACTTAAAATAGGAATATGCGGATGGGGGAATGTTGCAACAGGTTTATATAGGTCCCTGAATGAACATGCACAAATCATAAGTGCTAATTCTGGTACCAATATATCTGTGGAGGTTATAGGGGCAAGGAGAGATAATCCAAAATGCGATTCAGGCTCAACCAAAATAGTTAGAGACATATTCGAAGTTTCAAAATATGACATTGATGTCGTTGTTGAGCTTATTGGAGGAGTTGATACTGCTAGAGAGTTAATACTTGAAGCTATAAAAAATAAGAAGCATGTTGTAACTGCAAATAAAGCAGTTATCTATCATCATGGTGATGAAATTTTTAGCGCAGCAAGAATAAATGGTGTCAAAGTTCTCTATGAGGCAGCTGTTTGCGCAGGAACACCGATAGTTAAACTTTTAAAAGAGGAGCTGGCTGCAAATAATATTTCTAAAATTTCAGGAATGCTTAATGGCACTTCTAATTTTATCCTTTCAAATATGGAAGAAGGAAGTGAGTTTATGAGCACCTTAGAGCTTGCTCAGCAAGAAGGGTATGCAGAACCAGATCCAACATTTGATATTGAAGGAATGGATGCGGCACATAAAATTGGCATTCTTTCATCAATTGCATATGGGACATCTCTTCCTCCAGAAGAATTTCATGTTGAGGGTATTACTAAAATAGAGAAAAGTGATTTTAATCATGCAAAAGATATGGGTTACACGATAAAGCACTTGGCTGTAGCAAGAATTAATGAAGAAAATATTGAGCTCAGAGCACACCCAGCATTAATAGATTTAAACTCGCATCTTGCCAATTTAAAGGGGGTAAGAAACGGAATTGAAATCAATACTGATTTAGTAGGCAAGATACATATCGCTGGATCTGGAGCTGGTCAGGAATCAACTGCATCAGGGTTAATATCAGATTTAGTTCATTTAGTTAACACTATGGGGTCAGATGCAGATTCATTTGATCAGATTATCTCCAATCTTCCACTAAAACCCTTTGCAGAACTAGCTTTTCAATATTATTTCTACATTGAAGCTCAAGATATTCCAGGGGTTATGGCTTCAATTACATCATTGCTTGCAGCTAAGGGCGTTGGAATTGAATCAATCCTTCAGAAAGAAGAATTAGGTGGAAACTTAGTTCCAATTATCTTAATTACAGATATTTTTAAAGATAAAGATAGTATAGAACTTCAGGGTGAACTGCTTGCTTTAGATTCAGTTAAAAAAATTAGATCAATAAGAATTGAAGCAGAATAGAAATGTTATTTCATAGCACGAGAGGAAAAGATTCTGGAAAGACCTTTGAAGAAGTTTTGATGCAGGGTCTTGCTAGTGATGGCGGTCTTTTTATGCCTGATACATGGCCCCAAGTAGATATCCAAAAGTTAAAGCAAGCAGATACATTTATAGATGTGGCTAAACATATAGTACCTCTTTTTACTAAATCATCTTTTTCAGATGAAGAAGTTATAGAGATGATAGAAAATACTTGGCATGATTTTTCAGATTCAAGCTTTGCTCCAATAAAAGAATTAGATGACACAAAGTCAGTTTTAGAGCTATTTCATGGTCCTACAGGAGCATTCAAAGATTTTGGTCTTCAGCTAGCTGCTGCATTTTTTAATAAAACTTTAACGAAACATAACAAGACAGCTATTGTCCTTGGAGCGACATCTGGAGATACCGGCTCTGCAGCTATTGATGCTTGCAGAAGATTTGAATCTATAAAAAGCTTTATTTTACTTCCAGGTGGGAACATGTCAGAAGTGCAAAGAAGACAAATGACAACTGTTAATAGTCCAAATGTTTTTACTTTAATAGTGGATGGAACTTTTGATGACTGTCAGGAAATAGTAAAAGAAGCATTTAACGAAAGGTCTTTCTTGAAAGATGATCAATACCTTTTAGCTGTAAATTCAATTAATTGGGTAAGAATTATTGGACAAATTTGCTATTACTTTTATGCATCATTAAAAATAAACAAATTTGAGGAGTCTTTAAATTTTTCTGTACCAACTGGAAACTTTGGAAATGTTTTTGCTTGTTATTCTGCTCATAAAATGGGTATGCCTCTGAATAAAATTCTTGTAGCTGTTAACAACAATAATATACTACATAGGTTTTTTTCTAATAATGATTACTCTAGAACAGAGGTGTATGAGACTGACTCACCTAGCATGGATATAAGTGTTGCAAGTAACTTTGAAAGGCTAATCTATGACTTCTATGCCGAAAGAGATGCTTCTTTATGCAATGATTTTTACTCTAGCTTCCCTGTCTCTCCAATTAAGCTTGAAGACCGTACATGGAAGAAATCTAAAGACCTCTTTTTAAGCTATTGCGTAGACGATATTTCAACGGTTAACGCCATGAAAAAGAATTATAATTCTTTTCATTACCTAATGGATCCCCATACTGCGGTTGCGTCTGAGGCTGTAGATGAGCTTTCTTCAAAGCTAGAGGGAAAAACTATAATTCTATCAACTGCTCATCCTGCAAAGTTCCCCTTGGTTGTTAAAAAGGCAGGTCTTAGCTTAGAGGATATTCCTGAAAATCTTTCTATTATTTTTAAGAGAGATGAAAGGTCATATAGGTTTAAGGCCTCAAAAGAATTGATTTTTAATTTTATTACTGAAAATAATTCATAATATGGATTCTAGTGAGCTTAAATCTAGTCTTAATGATTTAAAAGGTCGTGTAGATGAAATTAGAGATGGTACTTTTAATGTTCCTGAGAAAGAAAGAAGATTAAAAGAAATAGAGATAGACCTTGGAAAGGAAGAGGTTTGGTCAGATTTAGAGTTGTCACAAAAAATTAGTAAAGAAAAAACTTCAATTGAAAAATCATTAATAATTTTTAATTCTGTTGAAGAAAGAGTTTCAGATAGCTTGGTGCTTCTAGAAATTGCTGAGGAAGAGTCAGATAACGAATCTATCTCAGAGATAATTAAAGATTATCCTTCATTAGAAAAAGCTCTTGAAGAGCTTGAGTTTAGTAAAATGTTTGTAAATAAAATGGATCCGGCTTCTGCATATGTTGAAATTCAATCTGGATCAGGTGGAACAGAAGCTCAGGATTGGGCTGACATGCTTCTGCGAATGTATTCCAAATGGGCTGAAAGCAGAGGCTTCTCAATAAATATTACTGAGATATCTCATGGAGAGATTGCTGGTATTAAATCAGCAACCTTGCATGTTGAAGGTGATTACTCATACGGATGGCTAAGAACAGAAACAGGAATTCATAGACTTGTAAGAAAATCACCTTTTGATTCTGGAAGTAGACGCCATACATCTTTTGCATCTGTCTTTATATCACCTGAGGTGGATGACTCTATTGAAATTAATATTAACAATGCTGATATTCGAGTTGACACATATAGAGCATCAGGCGCTGGAGGCCAGCATGTTAATAAGACTGATTCTGCAGTTAGATTGACTCACACACCAACAGGTGTTGTTACACAATGTCAAAGTGGCAGATCGCAGCATAAAAATAAAGAAAGTGCCTTTAAACAATTAAAATCAAAGCTATACGAGTTAGAATTACAAAAACAAAATCAAGAAAGACAGATACTTGAAGAAAGTAAGTCAGATATTGGCTGGGGAAGTCAGATTAGGTCTTATGTCTTAGATCAATCTAGAATTAAAGACTTGAGGACGGGTTACGAGACTGGGAATACTTCAGCGGTTCTTAATGGTGATCTTGATGAATTTATGAAAAGTAGTCTGAAAGCAGGAGTTTAGATGTCAGAAGAAAATATTGGTGGTGAAGAGGGTATTATCGAAGAAAGAAGAAAGAAGCTAGAGGCTCTTAGGAGTAAAAAGATAGCTTATGTAAATGATTTCTATAAGGAGCATTACGCTTCAGATATCCACTCCGAAAATGAATCCTTTTCAAAGGAACAACTTGAAGAAAAAAATATAGAAGGTATTTCTGTAGCTGGAAGAATTGTTCTAAAAAGAGTTATGGGTAATGCTAGTTTTTTTACCATAAGAGACTCAAGCGGAGATATTCAAATATACGTAAGCAAAAATACTGTAGATGTTGATCTCTATGAGGATTTTAAAACTTGGGATTTAGGAGACATTGCCGGAGTTAGAGGTAAGCTATTTAGGACTAGGACAGAAGAGCTCACCATAGAGGCTAATGATGTCGTACTAATAACTAAATCTATAAGACCGATGCCTGATAAATTCAAAGGTTTATCTGATATTGAAATAAGATACAGACAAAGATATCTAGATTTGATGAGTAACGAGGATTCTAAGAAAGTTTTTATAGATAGGACAAAAATTGTTGAATCTGTAAGAAGTTCATTGAAGGAAAGAGATTTTATAGAGGTTGAGACGCCTATGATGCATCCTATTCCAGGTGGTGCAGTAGCAAGACCTTTTATTACTAAGCACAATGCTTTGGATAGAGATTTATTTCTTAGGATTGCTCCAGAATTATATTTAAAAAGATTATTAGTTGGTGGCTTTGAGAGGGTATTTGAAATCAATAGAAGCTTCAGAAATGAAGGACTTTCTACCAGACATAATCCTGAATTTACTATGCTTGAATATTATGAGGCATATTCATCTCTTGAGAGAACAATATCGTTTACTGAAAGCATGATTCAAAAAGCAGCTGAGACAATCAATGGAACTCTAACTGCAACTTGGGGCGATGATGAGATTGATTTATCTAAGTTCGAGCGAATATCATTAACTGACTCTGTTCTATCAGCTAACAAGGATCTTGCAGTATCTGATATAGAAGATAGAGACAAGCTAGAAAAATATGCAGGTTCTATCGGCATTAAAGTTGATGAGAATTATGGAGCAGGAAAGATTCTTTTAGAAATTTTTGAAAAAACAGTTGAAGAAAACCTTGTGCAGCCGACCTTTATCACTGGCTATCCAGTTGAAGTTTCCCCCTTATCAAGAAGAAATAATGAGAATCCAGATATAGCCGATAGGTTTGAACTTTTCATTGGTGGTAAAGAGATTGCCAATGGGTTCTGTGAGTTAAATGATCCAGACGATCAGGCAGAGAGATTTAAAGAGCAAGTTAAAGCTAAAGATGCTGGCGATAATGAAGCTATGGCTTTTGATGAGGATTACGTTACTGCGCTTGAGCATGGAATGCCCCCTGCAGTTGGCGTTGGTATCGGAATGGACAGGCTAGTTATGATGATTACAAATCAAACATCAATTAGAGATGTTATTTTGTTCCCACAACTTAAATCTTAGAATTTACCACCTAAACTTGTCAAAATTCTCGGGGTTAGCCCATCCTTCTGCATTATTCCAGGACCTTTTATTATTGTAGGTCTTAAGGTTGTATGAAAAGCATTTAAGATCATTTTTTGAATCGTTTATTTCAAGCACAAAACCAAGTCTGGTCATTGAGCCTTCAACATTCTTACTATCATCAAATGGTGTAAAGATTATAATTTTTTGACTTAAGAGGTTCTTGATAGTTCCAACATCACTTTCAGACAAAGGCACGTCTTCAAGCACGATAAAGATATCATCAGTGCATTCAACCATTTCTTTGATATTAGGCGCAATATTGATGCTATTGAGCCCAGCTTTTTCTATTTTTTTTATCAATTTTGAAACATCTTTTGATGTTACAAACTGAGCACTCAAACAGTTTTCATTTTTAAGGATATCCAACAAAAAATTATTTTGAATTTTATCCTTCTGCATTATTTCATTAAATGCTTTACAGCTTCTCTTTCTGAAGACAGCTCATCAATTGAAAGTTGAAATCTCTCTTTTGCAAAATCAGAAAGACTGATATCTCGTTTAATTTCCACACTTCCATCTTCTAATGTCATTAATGGGTAGCCACATATAAGCCCTTCAGGAACTCCATATGATCCATCACTTGCAATGGCTGCACTAAAGCAGTCACCGGCTTCTGTAGTGTTCTCACAGGCAATAATAGTATCTAAAGCTGCTTTTGCTGCAGATGTTGCAGATGATGCCCCACGAGCATCAATAACAGACTTTCCTCTTTGCTGAACAGTTGGAAGGAATGCATTTTCTACCCAGGTCATATCATTGATTGCTTCAGTACCTGATTTTCCATTTATCACTGCATTCTCAACATCAGGATACATAGTAGGACTATGATTGCCCCAAATAATCATATTCTTAACTTTACTAACATTAGTATTTGTTTTCTTACTTATTACTGACTTAGCTCTACTTGCATCTAGCATGGTCATTGCCATCCATAACTGTGAATCTTTTCCTGCAGCATTTTTTCCAATCAATGCATTGGTGTTTGCAGGATTACCTACTACTAAAATTTTTGCATTATCTTTACCATTCTCGCCAATAGCCTTACCTTGATTAACAAAAATACCACCATTGATTTTAAGAAGATCAGATCTCTCTTCAATCTTCTTACCTTCGTAAACAATTCCTCTAGGAATACTTCCCACAAGTAAAAACCAATCTGCATCATGCGAGGCTTCATCAAAATTATCTGTATAAGTTACTTCCCCCATATGAGGAAAATATGAATCCTCAAGCTCCATAACCAGGCCTTCTAATTTACTTACCACTTGAGGTATCTCAACTAGACATAAATCTACAATTTTATTTCCAAATGTTTTGCCATCAACCAGTCTTGGTATTAGCGAATATGCTATTTGACCAGCTGCACCAGTAACTACTACTTTGACTCTTGAACTCATTTTTATCCTTAAAGTTATGTTTACAATTAACTGATTATATTCCTAAAAGTAAGATTAATTCTTGGGTTTTTAATTTTTTTTGTCTTTTTTATACCGTGCTTCCAAAATTCTTGAGTATTACCCTTCATTACAATTAATTTGCCACTTTCTTGAGGTACGGAAAAGCTAATATTCTTATACTTATGCTTAAAGAAAATATTTCTTTCTTCCCCAAGAGACAGTGAAGCAATTACAGGTTTAGGCCCCAGTTCTTTTTCATCATCAGCGTGCATGCCCATAGAGTCATCTCCATTTCTATATAAATTTGCTAATACTGAATTAAATTTAACAGAGGTCTTTGACTCAATATCTTTTTTAATTTCATTTAGTATCTCATTCCAATCGTTTCTTGCTAAATTTTTCCCAGAATATGCATAATTAATATTTTTATCTGCATACCAAGACTGGAGCCTTGGAATCTTATGTTCTTTACCAAAAATTTTAATTAATCCTGAAACCCACTCTATTTCTAATAAGCATCTTTCAAGCCATGTCGTTATTTTTTCTTCATTATTATTTAGTTGATAAATATCAATATCAAGATCTGGATATTCGTCTAGGGGCTCTTTTAACATGGTAATAGTTATAGTTTTTGATTAAAATAAAAATCTATTTTAAAGCAAAGTATTAGTTCCAACAAAAAAGGAGAAATTAAATGAGTATTAGATTTGATAATCAGGTTGCAATCGTTACGGGTGCAGGCGGCGGAATTGGAAAACAACATGCATTAGAGCTTGCAAGAAAAGGAGCCAAAGTAGTTGTAAATGACTTGGGTGGAAGTGTTGATGGAAGTGGGACTAGTGATGCTGCAGAGGCTGTAGTTGCTCAAATTAAATCAGAGGGCGGAGAGGCAATGGCTAATGGTGCTAGTGTTACTGATTTGCCTGCTATCCAAAATATGGTCAAAGAGGTTATGGACAAGTGGGGAAGAATAGATATTTTAGTTAACAATGCTGGAATTCTTAGAGATAAAAGTTTTCATAATGTAACTTTAGAAGATTTTAACTTAGTTATGGATGTTCATTTTCAAGGAACTTTAAACTGTACTCATACTATTTATCCAATCATGCGAGAGCAGGGCTACGGAAGGATTGTTTTTACAAGCTCATCAAGTGGTGTTTTCGGTAATTTTGGACAAAGTAATTATGGAGCAGCTAAAATGGCTATGGTTGGCTTGATGAATACTCTAAAAATTGAAGGCCAGAAATATAACGTCTTCTCAAACTCAATAACCCCTGTTGCTTATACAAGAATGACAGAAGGTTTGATTCCAGAGGACTTTGGAAAAAATATGCAGCCTGAATACGTAACTCCAGCAGTTATATATTTATCAAGTGATCAAGCTCCAAACGGAGCTATTATTTCAGCAGGGGCAGGTGTTTTTTCAAGAATATTTATTCACGAAACTATGGGTGTTTCTCTTGGCACGGGAGAAGATATGACCGCAGAAAATATTGCTGCAAACTGGGATGGCATTTCAGATATGACAGATGCAAGAGCGCTACAAAATGGCGGAGAGCAGACATTAAAAATATTTGAATTAATTAACAAAGAATAATTAAATAGAAAAGCTAGGGCGTCGTGAAATCTGAGTGATATATTCGCTCAGATTTTCATACTCAGAAAGCTCAATCTTATTAAGCTTTACCAAATACATAAGGACCGAGGCGACTTGAATGTCGGCATAGGTAAATCTTTCACCAGCTATAAACTCTCTGTCTGAAATAACCCTATCAAAGTATTTTAGAGATTTTCTAGCAACCTCTCTTTGAGCTAACCCAAATTCTTTATTCTGATTTTCTAGTTCTTTCATTCCAGGATGAGTATGTCTAAAACCATGAGCAAGAGGTAGCATTAGCTCATGAGATGATAGTGCATACCACATCTCTATAGTTGCTATTTCCATAGGACTCTCTCCAAATAGATTTGGTTCGGGATAGAGACATTCTAGGTATCTACATATTGCACTAGTTTCAAGGATAGTCGTTCCATCATCAAGCACCAAAGAAGGAACTCTTGAGTTTGGAGCTATTGCTTTATATTCATCTGTTTTGTGTTCTTTATTAGCAAGATCAAGATTAATAATTTCAATATTTTTAATGCCTTTCTCAGCAATAAATATGAGAACCTTCCATGGGCTTAAGGCAAGTTTTGCGGAATACAATTTCATATACTTTCCTTAGCCAACTATGGAATATATAACTATGAAGTGCAGGATTGCTGCCACAGAAACCAATATATGAAAAAACTCATGATAACCAAAATACTTAGGACTAAAGTCTGGAAACTTTAATCCATAACCAATAGCGCCAACTGAATAAATAGTTCCTCCTGCTACGGTTAATGCATAGTTCGTAAAACCCATCACTGAAGATAGAACTGATAGATACGGAATAGCCATGTATCCTGCGATAAGATATATTCCAGCTCTAACCATGCGCGGTGTGTTGGTAAACAAAACTGTTTGAATTATTCCTATACCCGCAATTATCCATATAATTAGAAGTAGTTGGAGCCCAAGCTTATCAGGTAAAACAAGAAGACATATCGGAGTAAAACTACCAGCTATCATTATAAAAATTGATGAGTGATCCAGTCTTCTCATAACCTTTAAGACTTTTGGTCTCCAGTTAATTCTGTGATACAGAGCGCTGAATCCAAACATCATAAATATACCCATTGAATAAACAATAGTAGCTATGAGTTCATTGGGGTTTGTGCTTTTGCTAATTAGTGGAATGCATGCACCAATGGAAATAAAGAACATCCATTCATGAAAATAGCCCCTTAAAAGAGGCTTTTTCTTAGTAGGATTCACTATTCCCAGTTAAGGGCTCCACCAACTTGATATTCGGTGACTCTTGTTTCAAAGAAATTCTTTTCTTTTCTTAGATCGATAATTTCTGACATCCAAGGAAAAGGGTTTGTTACACCTTTGAACTCTTCATCTAAACCAATCTGAGTAAGCCTTCGATTTGCTATAAATTTAAGATATTCTTCCATCATTGCCGCATTCATTCCTAGTACGCCTCTTGGCATAGTGTCTCTTGCATACATAATTTCTAACTCAGTCCCTTCTAGGATCATTTGAGCTGCTTCATTTTTCATTTCTTCGTCCCAAAGATGAGGATTTTCAATCTTAATTTGGTTAATAACATCAATACCAAAGTTCACATGCATTGATTCATCTCTAAGAATGTACTGAAACTGCTCTGATGTTCCTGTCATTTTATTTCTTCTTCCCATTGAAAGGATTTGAGTAAACCCACAGTAGAAAAATATCCCCTCTAGTACACAATAAAAAGCGATAAGATTTTTAAGCAATTGCTTATCTGTCTCTACTGTTCCAGTCTTAAAGTCAGGATCTGATATCTCTTGAGTGTACTTAAGTCCCCATGATGCTTTTCTTGCTACACATGGAATCTCTCTATACATATTAAAGATTTCTCCCTCATCCATTCCTAGTGATTCTATGCAGTATTGGTATGCATGGGTATGAATTGCCTCTTCGAGACTTTGTCTTAGAATGTACTGTCTGCACTCTGGATTTGTAATTAGTCTGTACAGCGCCAAGACTAGATTATTTGCTACAAGAGAATCAGCTGTTGAAAAGAAGCCAAGATTTCTTTTAACAATTGTTCTTTCATCTTCTGTTAATCCATCTTCCGATTTCCACAAAACAATATCACTAGTCATATTCACTTCTTGCGGCATCCAATGGTTAGCACTGCCATCAAGATATTTTTGCCATGCCCAGTCATATTTCATTGGAACAAGCTGGTTTAAATCAGCCTTACAATTGATCATCATTTTTTCATCTACCTGAACTCTTCCCATTCCTCCATCAAGCTCTTCATTACCTGCTGTTTCATCAAGGTTTTTTATAGCCTCTCTTGCTATTTTTGCTCTAGAGCCTTCCTCAATTGGTTTTGCTTGCCTGGCAGGAGCTTCAATGTCTGTCATGACAGGCACTTCTACTTCTACTTTTATCTCAGGTACTTTAACTGGTTCGGGGTTGCTTACCGCAGTTATTGTGTTTTCTTCTTTTCCATAATCATCCCAATTCAACATCATAATTCTCCTTTAGTTACTGACATGCTTCGCAATCTGGTTCTTCCATGGAAGCTGCGGTTGGAACTGGCGCTGCAGCTCCGAGTTCTTGCGGTGCTGTTTCTGCTTGAGCTGAGCTAACCGCGTTAAGTTTACCTTGCTGAACTGTTGACTTCTCTGTAGAAGTGGCACCAATTGATCTAAGGTAATAAGTTGTTTTTAAGCCTGAATACCAAGCCATCCTATATGTAATATCAAGTTTTTTACCATCAGCATTTCCAATATAAAGATTCAATGATTGCCCTTGGTCAATCCATTTTTGTCTTCTACTAGCTGCTTCAACAATATATCTTGGCTCAACTTCAAATGCTGTTGAGTAAATTGTTTTAATATCGTCAGGAATCCTTGATATCTTAGCAAGACTGCCCTCAAAGTATTTTAAATCATTGATCATTACATCATCCCATAAGTCTAATTCTTTCAGCTTACGGACTAGATGTGGATTAACTATTGTAAATTCTCCAGAAAGGTTGGATTTCACATATAGATTTTGATATGTTGGCTCTACTGACTGAGTTACTCCTGTTATATTTGATATTGTTGCTGTAGGAGCTATAGCCATTACATTTGAATTTCTCATTCCATCAGAAAGAACTTTCTTCCTTAGGGTGTCCCAGTCAAGAGTTTCAGATCTATCAACATTCAAATACTCATTACCTCTATTCTCTGCAAGTATTTCAATTGAATCTTTTGGTAAAATGCCTTTGCTCCACAAGGATCCTTCAAATGTCTCATAACTTCCTCTTTCTTTAGCAAGCTCTGTTGATGCATGGATCGCATGGTAGCTTATTAATTCCATGCTTTTGTCTGCAAATTCAACAGCATCATTGCTACAGTAAGCAATATTTTGTACGTATAAAGCATCCTGAAACCCCATCATCCCAAGCCCAATAGGCCTGTGTTTGAGGTTAGAGTTTCTTGCAGTTTCGACTGAGTAGTAATTAATATTAATTACGTTATCTAACATTCTGATTGCTGTCGAGACGGTTTGTTTTACTTTTTCTTCATTAAGAACACCATCTTTCATATGATTTGCTAAGTTAACAGAACCAAGATTACATACAGCTATTTCTTCTGCACTAGTATTTAAAGTAATTTCTGTACATAGATTTGATGAGTGAATTACACCGGCATGCTGTTGCGGAGATCTTAAGTTACAAGCATCCTTAAATGTAATCCATGGATGTCCTGTTTCAAACAACATGGTAAGCATTTTTCTCCAAAGCTCTTTTGCTGGCATTGATTTAGATTGATCCATTTCTCCAGAAGCTGCCTTTCTTTCATACTCTTCATATTTCTCTTCAAATGCCTTGCCAACTAAATCATGAAGCTCTGGAGTTTCTCCTGGTGAAAAAAGAGTCCAGTTTTTATCCTGCTCAACTCTTTTCATGAATAAGTCTGGAACCCAGTTAGCTGTATTCATATCATGAGTTCTTCTTCTCTCATCACCAGTATTTTTTCTTAGCTCAAGGAATTCCTCAATATCTAAATGCCATGTTTCTAAATAAGCACACATAGCACCTTTTCTTTTTCCGCCTTGATTGACTGCTACGGCTGTATCGTTAGCAACTTTTAAGAAGGGAACAATGCCTTGGCTTTTTCCATTTGTTCCTTTGATGTAAGAATTCATAGCTCTTACTGAGGTCCAGTCATTTCCCAAACCACCGGCCCATTTAGATAGAAGTGCATTGTCCTTCATTGCACCAAATATTCCGTCAAGATCATCAGGAATAGTAGTTAAGTAGCAAGACGATAGTTGCGGTCTCTTAGTTCCTGAGTTAAATAATGTGGGTGTGGAGCTCATGTAATCGAAGCTGGATAGCAGTCTGTAAAACTCTATTGCTCTTTCTTCTCTGTTATCTTCCTCAACAGCAAGACCCATTGCAACCCTCATAAAAAATACTTGAGGCAGCTCATATCTTACGTCATCACTATGTATAAAGTATCTGTCGTATAGTGTTTGGAGGCCGAGATACGTAAATTGATTGTCTCTTGTATGATCTATAGCATCTCCAAGTTTGTTAAGATCAAATGTTCTTAATATTGGGTCTAATATATCGAGCTCTATACCTTTCTCTATATAAGCGCTTAAGGCTTTTGGATAATATTTTTCCATATCGTGATAACTTGCTTCATCAGCAATGCCTAGGAAGCCTAGTGCCTCACACCTAATTTGATCCATTAAAATTCTGGCAGTTACGAATGAATAATTTGGTTCTTTTTCAACCTTTGTTCTCGCTGACATAACAAGACTTGTTCGCATGTCAGCTAAAGATACTCCGTCATAAAGATTTTTTAAGGCCTCTTCTAGGACTTCATTCATTGATACTTCTTCGAGTCCTTCACAAGCATCATTGATTAACAATGCAACCTTATTAACATCTAAAGGAGCTAAAGTGCCATCACTTTTTGTAATATTTATTTCTAATCTGTTTGAGATATCAATTGCTGGTGCTTCTTTCTTTCTCTCTTGAGTTCTTCCTGCTCTGTAGAGAATGTAGCTTCTTGCAACCTCAAGCTCTTCCGCTCTCATTAATTGGAGTTCTACCTGATCTTGAATTTCTTCTATGTGAAGAGTTCCTCCAGATGGCATCCTTCTTTCAAATACCTCAAGTACACCAACAGATATTTGATTAACTTTTTTATGTATTCTTTCGCTGGCCGCAGCATTACCTGATTCATTTGCTAGAAATGCTTTTGTAATTGCTACCTTAATTTTGTCTTCTTCAAATGCAACAACTTTTCCATTTCTTTTTATGACTCTTAGTTTTCCTGGTGCTGTAGTCTCAATATCATTAGCTGCTGTTTGTGTTTGCGCCTCTAATGTTTTTGTTATTTCTTGTTGTGTTTCCATTTTATTTTTTTCTATTCCCTATTTTTACACATAAATTAATTGACTCATTTGAGTATTTAAAGCTTTTTTGTAATAAGTTCTTTTTGATTTCAATTATATTTACACTTTTTCCTCTACCATCTAATATTACTAGTTGTGGATAAAGAAGCAAGTAAAAAAACACTATATATTGTGACAATTTCATCTTTTATGTCTATATAGTGTATATAAAGGTGTTTTATTGCTGTTGGTAATCGGTTGATAAATTGTGGATAATTATTAAAAGGGGAGAAATTATGAATAGTTTTTTAGCTATAGACCAAGGTACGACTAGCTCTAGGGCAATTGTTTTTAATTCAGAGCTTGAAGTTGTTACTGAATCTCAAAAAGAATATCAATTAACTCACCCGAACAACGGCTGGGTTGAGGCTGATCCATGTCTTATTCTTGATACCGTTCAAGAAACAATTACTAATGTTTTGAATAATTATGACGGGGTTATTTCTTCATGCGGCATAACAAACCAAAGAGAGACAACTATTATCTGGTCAAAACTAACCGGCAAGTCAATATATCCAGCAATAATATGGCAAGACAGAAGAACAAATAAATTATGCGAAGAATTAAAAAACCTTAATCATGAAACTATGATCAAGGACAAAACCGGATTGGTTTTGGATCCTTATTTTTCAGCAACTAAAATTAAATGGATTCTCGACAATGTTCCAAATGCCAGGCAAGAGGCAGAAGGTGGCAATTTACTTTTTGGAACAGTTGACTCATTTCTTTTATTCAATCTTTCCAAAGAAAAAAATCATCTAACAGATGTCACCAATGCCTCAAGAACAATGCTTTTTAATATTAATACTATGGAATGGGATAAAGATCTATTAGAGCTCTTTGATATACCAGTATCAATGATGCCAGAAGTGAGATCATGTGATTCAAATTTTGGAACGCTTGTGCAAAATGAAAAGGAGATTGCTATTACTGGGGTCATAGGCGACCAACAAGCTGCTTTGGTTGGACAGGGGTGTTTTGAGTCTGGGAGTATGAAATCAACATATGGGACTGGATGTTTTCTTATGGTGAATACTAAGAATGAAATAATAAAAACTAACGAAGGTCTTCTAACAACTGTAGGCTATAAAATGAATGATGAAGTGGCCTACGCACTTGAGGGAAGCATTTACTCATGTGGAACTACGATTCAATGGCTTAGGGATAAAATGAAGTTTTTTGAGTCGGCAAAACAGAGCGAAGCTTTTCTCAATCCAGAGGGTGGCTCTAATAATGTTCATTTTCTTCCTGCTTTTAATGGCCTTGCTGCTCCTTACTGGAATTCAGATGTTAGAGCCGGTTTTTATGGAATAACTCAAAATTCTTCTATTGAAGATATGGTGACAGCAGCTTTCAAATCAATCTGCTACCAGACTAAAGACATAACTAATATTCTTGAAGGATATGATATTTCTATAAATAGCTTATTGGTAGATGGTGGGATGACTTCCAATGAAACTTTCTGCCAAGTTCTTTCTGATGTTCTTCAAAAGGAAATACTTAAACCGAATAATGCAGAATCTACGGCGTTAGGTGCCTGTATAGTTTCTCAAGTGGGGTTTGGAATGAACTTATCGGACATTAGTATTAAACATGGCAAGAAAATAACTCCTAGCTTGAAATTAAAAGATGCTTATGGAAGCGACTATTTATCATGGAAGACCTATATTGAAAGTTCAATAGGATAATTAATATCTCCTAGGTAATTTTTTTATATATAATGCGTGAGTTCTTAAAGCAACCACTTCAAAATGTACACATACAAAATTTTCAATAACATTGCTGATGACGGCATCAACATATTACAAAATAACGAACTTCGAGTTGATGAAATCAATCCAGATGCTCTTCTTATTAGAAGTCAGGTTCTTTCAGATGCAGATCTTAATAATTCTTTAAAATGCATAGGTAGAGCTGGCGCGGGAACAAATAATGTCCCAGTTCAAGATGCCACCAGCAAGGGAATTGTTGTTTTTAATACTCCTGGAGCTAATGCAAATGCTGTAAAGGAGCTAGTTGTTTGCGGAATGCTTTTATCCTCAAGAGGAATTATTGAAGGTAACGCTTATTCAAAAACCCTTTCAGGACAAGAAACTGCAGAGCTTAATAAGTCAATGGAGGCTCAAAAGAAAATATTTAAAGGTAGTGAGTTAAAAGGTAAGACATTAGGCATTGTAGGTCTAGGAGCCATCGGTTCTCTTCTAGCTCAAACTGCAGAAGTTATGGGTATGAAAATTATAGGTTACGACCCTCATATATCGGTAGATGCAGCTTGGAGATTACCTCAAGACGTTGAAAAGGCAGAGTCTTTAGAGTTTTTACTGGCTAACTCAGACTATATATCACTTCACGTACCTCTTATTGAGGCAACTAAAGACTTAATTTCTAAAGATATGCTAAGGCATTTTAAAAAAGGAGCTAGGCTTATTAATCTATCAAGAGGTGGCATTGTCAACAACGCAGATATTATTGAAGCCTTAAATTCCAAGCAAATCAGCACTTTTGTTACAGACTTTCCAACACCAGAATTAGTTGATAGGTCTTCTGATTTTAATGATGTTATTTTACTTCCTCACCTAGGAGCAAGCACTAAGGAAGCAGAGGTTAATTGTGCTGTAATGGCTGCTAATCAAGTGGCAAATTTTTTAAAGAATGGAGTGATAATAAACTCAGTTAATTTCCCATCAATAAAGCTTGGACGAGCAACAGAAAATAGACTAGTTATTATCAATAAAAATGAGCCAGGAATGATTGGAAGAATAGCTGATCAGATAGCCTCTTCAAACTTAAATATTACAGATATGACTAATAAAAGCAGAGACACTATTGCTATTAATTTAATAGACTTAGAGGACAAGCCATCAGACCAGCTTATTGATGATATTCGAAAAATTGATCATGTTTTAAGCGTTAGGCTTTGCGGGTAAATCTAAACTTAAACCACTGAAAAATGGTCTTAAATAAAAGAACTTATGTTTAGTTTTAATGTTTACAACTTTTATATTAATAAATACTTGTCAACAGATATTATTTATAGTATCAAGGGCTAAGACATTTTTTAAGCATGAATATCTAAATTTTTTCAAAATAAGTGTAAAATACTGATTTGCGGTATTTTTATTAATAATTGTATAAATTTTGATCAACTCCGAGGAACCCTTTATTAGTAAGTGTTTGAACTGTTATAAATAAAGTTATCCATAACTTTATCCACAGAAATTGTGGATAAGATTTAGTAAGTAATATGAGCAATAAAGATATCAAAATAGATCTCCCCAGTAACTGGCTAATAGAGCTAAGAAAGTCAATTAGTCTTGATGATTTATTAAAGCCATTGGAGCATATTATTGAAGATAGAGTCGCTGATATCCGTGTATTTCCATCTGACGCTGACATGTTTAATGCATTTAAAATGTGCTCCTTTGAGAGTACTAAAGTTGTTCTTTTTGGGCAAGATCCTTACCATCAAGAAGGTGTTGCAAATGGTCTTGCCTTTTCGGTTAATAGCGGCAAAAAAATACCCGCATCGCTTAGAAATATTTATAAAGAAATAGAGTCTGATTTAGGTAGTTTAGATTGCTCTTCTGGGGACTTAAAATCATGGGCTTATCAAGGTGTCCTTCTTCTCAATTCAGCACTTTCTGTTGTGCAATCAAGGCCAGGCTCTCATGCAGAAATCGGCTGGGATAAGTTAATAAATTCTGTAATAAGTTCTATTAATTTGAAGGGAGATGTCATTTTTCTTTTGTGGGGAGCTCATGCTATTTCTAAAAGAAACCTAATAGATGAAAAAGTTAATCATGTTCTAACTGCTCCTCATCCATCACCATTATCTGCATATAGAGGTTTTTTTGGTTGTAGACATTTTTCAAAAACAAATAAATTACTAGCTGCCAAAAATATAGCACCTGTAATTTGGTAGCTAACTACAAAACTAATTCTACTAAAGGATCATTTTTAATCATTTCTAAACTATCTCTCTTTATCGAGCAATTAAAAATCTTATAGCCCTTGTAAAATATTTCAGAAGAGACTAATTTTATATTAGAGCTAATTTCATAACTTTCTAGAGATATAACTGCAGAAAATCTTCTTCGATCAACACCAAGATATTTCATCCTTGCTACAATTTCTTGACCTCTGTAACACCCTTTATCAAATGAAACCCTTAGTTGATCATAGAAAATCTCCAGAGGTCTATATTTTCCAATATCTTCAGCTGATAGGTAGTAATTCTTCAGAACTGCATTGGCAACTTTCCAATCTTCTATCAGCAAAGGCTGCTCAATATGCTCCCTTGTTGCAGTTATCTGTGCCGAAAGACCAAAATAATTATTTTTTATAAATAAAAAACTTTCATTGCTTTTCAAAATACTAACTTTGACATGCTCATCAGTTTCTTTAAAAGTAACACCAAAAAATTTTGCGAAGGGCGATAACTCTTCTACAAAAACATTACTAAGCTCGCTGGCAATAATAACTTTAAATTTTAAACCTTCCTTTGCCAGTATGAATCCAGCCATCACCAAGCCTTTTTGATTGCATATCGATGAAAGCTGCATAATGCCGCTAGATACACAGTCAACATCAGATGTAACTTGACCTTGAAGAAATTTTTCTACTTTATCTTCATCACCTTCGATATTTATCACCTTTAAGGTATCTAAATAAAGCGAGCCAAATGATATTAATTTATTTTGTATGTCGATTTTCTTGTAAAATGAGTTACCAATTAATTTATTCTAACCAATGAATCAAGAAATAAACAGAATACACTGGAAATGTAGACGAGGAATGCGTGAAATTGACCTTCTGTTAAGAGAGTTTGCCAGTGGCGACTTGCTGGATATGGACGAAAAAGGAGTTAATGTTTTTGATAGTATTCTGGACTACGATGATCAGAAGCTATTTGATTATATCTTCAAAGGAGTTTCTTTAAGTAATGATTCTCATGAAATATTCATTGATAAGCATTTAAAAAAATTTACAAAACAAGGAAACTTTTAATAGATTAAGTTGTCTTATTGAGCAAGGAATACAAATTAATGAAAAAAAATAACCTTGATGAAGATTCTTTGTTAATACATAGAGCTCAGAAGGGAGATACAGGAGCGTTTAATTTCTTGATGACAAAATATTATCCAAGAGTGTATGCGTCTTTATTTGCTTTTACAAAATCAAAAGAAGATTCAGAAGACTTAGCTCAGCAAACCTTTATCAAGGTCTGGAAGAAGATTGATTCTTTTAGAGGTGATAGTGCTTTCTTTACATGGGTCTATAGAATAGCTATTAATCTTGCTAAAAATCATGTGGTTAGCTCAAATTATAAAAAAGATAAGATAAATATATCTTCAGATGCCATTGAAATGGACTTTGCGTCACACGCAAACCCTGAAACTGATCTTATGCATAGCCAGTCATTAAATAACGTTAGATCTTTTATCAATAGCTTGCCAGAAAATTTGAGGACGGCATTTACTTTAAGGGAATCCGATGGGCTGAGTTACGAAGAAATTTCGTTGATTACAGATACACCAATAGGGACTGTAAGGTCCAGAATTTTCAGAGCACGCGAAAGCGTACTTGAATTTATGTCACAGGAATCCACAAATGAAAAATAATGATATTAACGAGAAGCTATCCGCACTTTATGACGGGGAGCTGGATGAGTCAGAAATTAATTCGGTTCTAGATACTCTTTCTTCAGACAAAAGCCTTCAAAAAAAATTATCTAACTATGCCTTGATGAGTTCAGCATTAAATATAAACGAAGGAAATATCCAGCCAATTAAGTCTAAAAATAGACTTAATCCTAATTTTTGGCTTTCAAATGGTATTACTGCGGCTGCATCAGTCTTGCTTACAATTGTTTTTGTAAATTTTGATACAATTAATTTTTCAAGACTAGGACCTGATAACGAGGCTGCTAATAGATTAAGCCTGGCTATCAATAGCAAAGAAGCCAAAGATATTGCTAGTCTTTCACAAGAGAATTTAGTGGATCATGTTCTCAAGGTTATAAATAACCCAGAGTTCATGAGCAGTAATAATTCAGACATTGACTTACGAAATGTTGGGTTTAATATTAACGGCCAAACTAGCAGTCAATACATCAAGGGAAATGAAAGCTTTAGATTGCGTCTAGAGAAAAAGAATCTAGGTATTAATAAGGTTCGGTACTGGAAGCATGGAAATAAAATGATTTACTTAGTTCCCTTGGCAGATGGAAGGGTGCTAACTTTATATGGTAATCTGAATTCAGAATCTGCAATTAAAATTGCCCAAGTAATCGATCAATAACAAATAAACATTATGAAATACAAAACCCTACAAATGAACATAGTTTTATTTATATCACTATTATCTATAAACCCTTTGCTATTAGCATTGCCTGGAAATATATCTGATCTGGTTGAGAGCTCAGCTCCGGCGGTTGTCAACATAACCTCAACAAGAGAAGTCGCCCAAAGACAGTCAAATAATTACGGCGGGATTCCAGATGAAATGTTAGAGAGGTTTGGTATACCAAGGCAATATAGAGAAGCTCCTCAAAGAAAAAGAGAGGCAGTATCTTATGGATCAGGTTTTATTCTTAAGAATAATTATATTCTAACTAATTACCATGTTGTTGAAGATGCTACTGAGGTTATTGTTTCGCTTTCTGATAGAAGAGAGTATGTTGCAGAAATTATTGGTGTTGATCAGCTATCAGATTTAGCTGTCCTTAAAGTTGATGGAGATAATCTTCCGGTAGTAAGAGTTGGAGATAGTGATGAGTTAAAAGTTGGTGATTGGGTAGTTGCCATAGGATCACCATTTAGTTTCGATTTCTCTGTTACTGCTGGGATAGTAAGTGCTAAGGGAAGAAGTATCCAAAATAATAATATAGGTAACTATGTTCCATTCTTGCAGACTGATGTTGCTATTAATCCTGGAAATTCAGGAGGACCTTTGTTTGATTTAGATGGGAATGTCATTGGAATTAACTCCCAGATATATTCAAGAAGTGGTGGCTATCAGGGGTTAGCTTTTGCTATACCAATCAATGTTGCAATTGATGTGGCTGATCAAATTATTGATAACGGTGAAGTTTCAAGGGGTTACCTTGGAGTAAGAATGAGTGAAGTTGACAGCGATTTAGCTGATGCTCTTGGAATGAAAAAGCCTTATGGCGCACTTATTAATGATGTAGAAGAGGGAGAATCAGCAGATCTCGCAGGACTTATTCCCGGTGACGTAATAATTGAGTTTGATAGAAAAGAAATTAAGTTCAGCACCAACTTGCCTCATGTAGTTGGACAAATGAGGCCAGGTACTAAAGCTCTTGCAAAAGTAATAAGAGATGGTGATGAGATTGAATTAAAGTTTATTCTCGGAGAACTTCCTGTAAACAAAGAATCTTTTATTCCTGCAAAATCTCAGAGCTCGTTAGATCCTGTCGGTCTTAAAGTTGCTGAGATTGATAGAGATAATCCAGCTATGGTTAAACTGCCAGATGGCGTTATTGTATCCAGAATCAATCCAGGTTCGCCTGCATCTGGGAAGGTGGCCCGAGGCGATGTTATTACAATGATTCAGCACAAAGGAAAGAAATATGAGATTGTTGATATTGATTCTTTTAATAATGCTTTAGAGCAGTTTTCCTCAGGAAATAAAGTAGCTTTCCATATTATTAGAAATGGCGGAAGGTTAATAACGTCCATTACTATTAATTAGTATTTAAAAAGACTTTATTTGCTCCTTTATTGGTCTCTTTGCCTGTAAAATAGCACCACTTTATGAAAAATATTAGAAACTTTTCTGTCATAGCCCATATTGATCATGGAAAATCTACTCTGTCTGATAGATTGATAGAATATTGCGGCGGGCTTTCAGCTAGAGAGATGTCTGAGCAAATCCTCGACTCTATGGATATAGAGCGTGAAAGAGGGATAACTATTAAAGCCCAAGCTGTAACACTGGAATATACCAAAGACGGAACCCCTTACCAATTAAATTTTATTGATACTCCGGGGCACGTAGATTTCTCATATGAAGTCTCTAGATCGCTTTCAGCATGCGAAGGAGCTCTCTTGGTGGTTGATGGCTCTCAGGGAGTTGAAGCTCAAACACTTGCTAACTGTTACACCGCAGTAGAGCAGGGATTAGAAGTAGTTCCTGTTATAAATAAAATTGATCTTCCTCAATCTGAACCAGAAAGAGTTAAAAAGGAAATTGAGGACATGATTGGTATTAATGCTAGCTCCGCACCCCTCGTTAGTGCGAAGACGGGAGTTGGTATTGAAGACCTCTTGGATATGCTGGTATTAGACATACCCCCGCCAGAAGGAGACCCCTCTGCTCCATTGCAGGCCCTTATTGTTGACTCATGGTTTGATTCATATCTTGGAGTTGTTTCTTTGATAAGGATTAAAAATGGCACAATCAAAACAGGTCAAAAATTTAAAATTTACTCTACTGGTCAAAATCATAATGCTGATGAGGTAGGTATTTTTTCTCCAAAGAAAGTTAAAAAACAAACTCTTTCAGCAGGCGAGGTAGGCTATATAGTTGCTGGTATTAAAAATATCAAAGGCGCTCCTGTCGGAGATACTCTGATTGAAGTAGGGGATGAGGTCACCAAACCATTGGCAGGTTTCAAAAAGGTAAATCCAAAAGTTTTTGCCTCAATGTTTACTGTTAGCTCAGATGACTACGAAAGGTTTAGAGATGCATTATCTAAGCTTATATTAAACGATTCTTCTTTAGTTTATGAACCCGAAGTCTCTGATGCCCTTGGCTTTGGATTTAGATGTGGTTTTCTTGGAACTCTTCATATGGAGGTTATACGGGAACGTCTTGAACGAGAGTACGACCTAGATCTTATCTCTACAGCGCCGTCAGTTCAATACGAGGTTCTAAAAAATGATGGAACTATTTTGAAGTGTGACAATCCATCTCAACTTCCTCCTTCCAATGACATTGAAGAAATCAGAGAACCTATAGCCACAACTACAATCATTACTCCTAGTGAGTATGTCGGGAATGTGATTACACTTTGTACTGGAAAAAGAGGTACACAGAAGGATATGACTTATTTTGGCAATCAAGTATCTATTGTGTTTGAGATGCCACTTTCTGCGGTTATTGTTGACTTCTTTGATCAGATTAAATCCTCTACAAAAGGATTTGCATCCGTTGAGTACAATCTGATTGGCTTTATAAAATCAGATTTAACAAAAATAGATATCTTAATTAACAATCAAAAGATCGATGCTCTATCAATGATTGTCCACAAGTCATTCTCAAACCAAAAAGCAAGAGAGATTGCTGCCAATTTGCAAAAATTAATTCCAAGGCAGATGTTTGATGTTCCTATTCAGGTGGCATTGGGGGCAAAGATAATTTCTAGAGAAACTGTAAAGGCGCTTAGAAAAAATGTTACGGCTAAGTGTTATGGTGGTGATATTAGTAGAAAGAAAAAACTTCTTGAAAAGCAGAAAGATGGAAAAAAGAAGATGAAGCAATTTGGTAAAGTCTCGATTCCACAAGATGCCTTCTTGAACTATTTCAAATCTGGAGAATAAGATGCTATCTGATCCTTTATTTATTATCTCAATAGTTGGCATGTCCTCTTGTTTGATTTACTGGATAATACATACGGTCAATGAAGGTGCTGAAGATACCTTTTTAATTAAAAACCTTTCAACTATTTCAACGATCTTTGGTCTTTTAATGCTTGTCAGCATATTCCTTAACGCTGGTGATCTAGGAATCATTCTATTTATAGGCTCTATAATTGCCTTAATAGTCTTACTTATAGGAATACTTCTCAAAAATAGTACGATTATTGCTTCATCGAGAGGATATTTTATTCCCCATATTCTTAATCTTTGTTTTAAGAACTTTTATATATGAGCCATATCAGATACCATCTGGCTCAATGCTTCCAGGATTAAAAGATGGAGATTTTTTGCTTGTAAATAAGCATTCATTCGGCACTAAGATAAATAGAATTGGAAAACCCTTTGCTCTTGATAGTAATCCAAGCTATGGCGACGTTGTTGTCTTTATACCTCCTCATAATCCAGTTCCCTACGTTAAAAGGCTGATTGGAAAACCTGGCGATTCTGTAAGAGTGGTCAATAAGCAAATCTTTATTAATGGAACTCCTATAAAGAAGAATTTTCATAAAACTGAAGAAGAAACAATAACAAGAAGATATAGGGATAGCTCTGGAGTAATAACTGTTAAAGAGATAGATGTGGTTGTAGATTTTTACTTTGAGAATCATGGGGAAGTCGATTACCTAACTAGAAACATTAGAGGTCAAAATACTCAGTACCCTTCAGAATGGACAGTCCCTGAAGGCCATTACTTTGTTATGGGTGATAACAGAGACAATTCAAATGACAGCACTAAGGATGTTGGTTTTGTTCCAAGAGAAAACTTTTTTGGAAAGGCTGACTATTTATTTATGACATGGGAGTGTTGGGCATGTATCCCATCTTTCTCTCGAACTGGTAAGATTAATTAATGCCCTACAAGTTGTTACAAGAAAATATTTCCTATAATTTTAAAAATATTCAATTACTAGAGCTTGCTTTTGTTCATAAAAGCTTTGATAACAAACATAATAATGAAAGACTCGAGTTTTTAGGCGACTCTATACTTAACTCTGTTATAGCTCAGTACTTATTCCTTAAGTTCCCCAATGAAAAAGAAGGCTTGCTTACAAGGATGCGAGCTCATCTGGTAAAAGCAGAATCTCTAACAAAAAAATCTTTAGAGCTCTCCTTGGATGATTACATTAAGCTATCCAAGGGAACTGCAAACCTTTCCAGTGATAGAAAAAACTCAATTTTAGAAGATTCTTTTGAGGCATTGATCGGTGCAATTTTCCTCGACTCTGGATGGGATCAGGTTAATATGATTACCTTAAATATATTTAATAAAGAGTTGCTTTCTCTTTCAGCTGATACTGAATTTAAAGACTCAAAAACAGAACTTCAGGAGTTACTCCAATCTATGAAATTAGAACTGCCTAAATATATTATTGAAGACACGAATACTGGCTTTAATTGTAGTATCGAATTTGAAGGTAATACTTTTATAGCTTCAGGCCCCTCCAAACAATCTGCAGAAACCGATGTCGCCTCTTTAGTTCTTTTACATATCAAGAAATCAAATGACTAAAAATTATTGTGGATACATATCAATAATTGGAAAGCCTAATGTTGGTAAATCAACAATTCTTAACCATATTTTAGGAAAGAAGGTTTCGATAACTTCTAGAAAATCTCAAACTACAAGAAATAATATCCTAGGAATTAAAACAGTAGAAAATAAACAGATGATTTTTGCTGATACTCCAGGAATGCATATTAAATCACCAAAAGTTATGAACAAAGTATTAAATCGCTCTGCTCAAAGCTTAATTGATGACTCTGATATTATTCTTTTTGTTGTTCAAAGACTTACTTTGGACGAGCAAGATATGTCTGTTCTTCAGAAGCTAAAGGAAGCGGGATCACAGGTAATTTGTGTTGTTAATAAGGTTGACCAAGTTGATGATAAAAACAAACTATTGCCAATGATGGCTAGGCTTGCAAAGGAATATAGTTTTTTAGATATTATTCCAATCTCTGCACTGAATAATGAAGGCATAGTCGAGCTCGAAATTCTGATACAAAAGTATCTACCAGAGAATGACCATATATATGGAGAAGAAGGAATTCAGGGCGCTCATAAAGATTTATTTATGATCACAGAGTTAATAAGGGAGAAGATCATCAGAATGCTTGGAGACGAACTTCCCCATGATACCTTTGTTCAGGTTGAGTTATTAGAAGATGAGGAATCTATTATTAAAATTCATTCGGTTATCTACGTGGTAAGGGACAGCCAAAAACAAATAGTTATTGGTAAGGGCGGAGGAACTCTCAAAAAAATTGGCCAACAGGCAAGGATTGAGCTTGAAGAATACTTCGGAAAAAAAGTATTTTTAAAGACATGGGTAAAAGTTAAAAAGAACTGGAATACTGACTCAGACTATATACAAAGTCTCGGTGTCGGCGGAAGTTATGAGTCCTAGTGAATGGGATGAGTGTTTCCTTCTTCATCAAAGAGCTTATGGCGAAACAAGTGTTATAGCAGAGGTATTTAGTAGAAAGAACGGGAAGATGTCTCTCATGGCCAGGGGAGCCAAAAAACCTAAATCAAAGTTTTTTGGATATTTAGCACCCTTCACTAAGTTAAAATTTACCTGCTCTGGAAGATCAGATCTTAAAACCCTAACTAATATAGATAGAGACTTTTCTGACTCTAGCAATAATTTTACTAAAAAGAGTTACAGCCTTCTTTATATAAATGAACTACTTATGAGATTGTTGCCTAAGGGTGCAGCCCAAGAAGATTTATTTATCTTGTACGAATCTTTTTTAAGTCAGGTATTAGCTGAGAATGATCTAGAGCTTACTTTACGACATTTTGAATTAGATTTACTGGATATGCTCGGTTATGGTTTAGATTTTGAAAATGAGATTGATAGAAATGAAGGCATAGAGCCAAGTAAAAACTATTCCTTCATACCTGAAAGAGGATTTAGAGAATCTAGTAATTCAAATTTTACAGGTGAAGATATTATTAATATAAGAACAAGAGATTTATCAAAGGTTTCTAAAAAATATTTAAAACACTTAACACAAACAGCTATTCATTTTTGTCTAGATGGCAGAGATTTAGCAAGTAGAGATATTTTTAAAAGGATTCGAACATGATCTTCGGAGTAGGAACAGATATCGTTTCTTTATCTAGATTAGAGAAAATGGATAATCTAGAGAAGTTTGCAATGAAGGTATTATCCGAAAAAGAACTAGCCATATTCACCAATCTTGTTGAACCAAAAAAAATTACTTATCTAGCAAAGCAGTTTGCTGGTAAAGAGGCAATTTCAAAAGCATTTGGAACCGGAATGTCATTACCTGTCATGTTTGAAAATATAGAAATTCTAAGAGATGATCATGGAAAGCCAATTTTTAATGCATTAAATGATCTAAAAATATTACAAGTAGATTTGGGGATTGTAAAAAGCCATGTTAGTCTTGCAGACGAAAAAAACTATGCAATAGCATTTGCTATATTAGAAATATGAAAAATATTATTTTATTAGGACCCCCTGGAGCTGGCAAAGGAACTCAGGCTGATTTGATTTGTGAGCTTTGTAATATTCCAAAGATTAGTACTGGGGATATGTTGCGCGAGGCAGTAGCATCTGGAAGCGATCTAGGTAAAAAAGTATCAAATATACTTGATACCGGTGGTCTAGTTTCTGATGAAATCATAGGCTCTTTAATTGAAGATAGACTAACTAAACCAGATTGTATAAACGGATCATTGTTTGATGGTGTGCCTAGAACACTTGGCCAGGCATCAAAGCTTGCAGATATGGGCATTAACTTTACCCATGTAATTGAAATAACTGTTCAAGATGAGGTTATTGTAAATAGGATGTCTGGAAGAAGAGTGCATCCGGGGTCGGGAAGAAATTATCACATCACCTACAATCCTCCTAAAATTGAGGGAATTGATGATATTTCTGGAGAATCTCTTATTCAAAGAGAGGACGATAAACCAGAAACAGTCCTTAAAAGACTCGAGGTTTATCATGATCAGACAAAACCCCTTACTAATTTTTATATAGAAGAGTCATCTAAAGGTGATCTTAACTATTTCACAGTTAATGGTGAGCATAGGGTCGAAGAGGTCTTTAAGAATATTGAGGACCAGATTTAGTATTGATGAATATTCTTGCAATTGATAGCTCTGGTGATCAGACCTCTGTTTGTGTAATGCTTGATGGGGATGTAATTTCTTTTTCTAGTAAACATGAAAGAAAAGATAGGCCAAACTGGAATAAGCTTCTTTCAAATATAGGCCATAAAAAAATATTTCTTTTAGATGATATTGATCTGTTTGCTTATGCTAATTCTGAGAATTCTTATACAGCAACAAGAAGCGTTGCTACTTATTTAAAAGGTGTAACTGTTGCTCTTGATAAGCCCCTAATTGCAGTTCTTGCAGAAGAGCACGAGGGCTTTCATGCAGACAAGATACTAATGTCTGCAAAACAACAATTTGAAAACTCTGGCTTTAATCCGAAAGCTTTTGATCCTAATGATGCTAACCCCGTATATGCCATCGATACTCAGTATAAAAAGATAAATGAGTGAATTACTATTAAGTTTAATTTTAGGCCTAATACAGGGTCTTACAGAGTTCCTTCCAGTATCAAGTTCAGCACACTTACTATTTCCCTCTCTGCTTTTTGGGTCTAATGATTTAGGTTTACCTTTTGATATAGCTGTTCATGCAGGAACACTTGTTGCCGTTATATTTTTCTTTCGCTCAGATTTAACAAATATGACTAAATCTTTTTTCATAAAAGATGAATTACTTGTTAATGATAGAAGGCTAGCTCTTTTGTTAATCTTGGCGACTATACCAGTGGTTATAGTAGGTTTTTTTGCCTCCGGTCTTATAGAGCAAAGAATTTTTAGCATTCAGAGTATTGCTTGGATGAATCTTATTTTTGCATTCTTGCTATTACTGGCCTACAAATATAATACTCATAGTAAGGAGCTAATTACCTTAACTATCGTTGGAGCATTATTTATTGGATGTTTTCAGGTTTTTGCATTACTTCCAGGTGCCTCAAGATCAGGTACTGCTATTACTGCAGCTTTATTTATTGGTTTAAGTTTAAAAGATGCATCAAAATTTTCTTTTATGCTTGGAATCCCTACAATCTTGGGAGCTTTAGTTTTCTTGCTTCTAGACGTTGTTAATTCTGATGTATACCTCAATAGCCTTTCACTGATCATTGGTTTTCTTGTCTCAATGTTTTTTGCTTTCTTTACCATTAAGTATTTTTTACTCTTTGCTGAAAGAATAGGGATGTATCCTTTTGTCTTGTATAGACTTGGATTAGGCATTATCTTGTTATCACTTATATGAGCGTAGACTTTTATATAAGCGAATCATTGCATATAGAAGGTCTAGAAAAAATATTAAAAGATTATGATCTAAGGCTAGTCAGCAACCAGCCATCTAATGGATCTTTTGTTGGATTCGATGAAAGAGGCTTTTATTTTATTGAAGATGCTTCAAATCTTTTAAACATACTTCATGTTGATTTTCTTTCTGGTCCAATGGGTTGGAGATTAAAACGATCAGATCATGAAACTCTTTTAAAGAAAACATTAGGTAAGTCCAAGGATGTACTAACAATATTTGATGCAACAGCAGGGCTGCTTTCTGATTCAATAATTTTCTTATCACTTGGACACAGTGTTGTGGCATGTGAGCAAAGCAAAATACTGCATTTATTAGTTCAAGATGCATGCAAAAGGGCAGAGACTGAGCTCCCATTTCTTAAAAATTTAACCCTTATTAACGGTGATTCATTGGATGTATATGATAAATATACAGACATTGATGTTGTATATCTTGATCCTCTTTACCCAGAGATTAAAAAAAATATTTTGAGATCTGGAAATATCAACTCCATAAGAGGATTGCTAGACCTTGAGGGCATTGAAGATAGGGCAGATAAGTTATTTGATGAGTTTAAAAAGTTAGACTACAAAAAAATCATACTAAAGAGGCCGGTAAAGGCTGATCAATTAGATAAAAATATCAACTATCAGGTGAAAGGAAAGTCGACAAGGTTTGATATTTACTTATAAAAAACTATTTAATTTTTTTTAGCATCCTCAAATGCTTTTATTATTAAATCTTTCATCCATAAGTGACCACCATCTCCTTCATCACTTTTATGCCAAATAAGGAAGTACTCCATGGTAGGGATATCCGCAGGTATCTCAACAAAAGGCAGCCCATGGCTCATTGCAAAACTTCTAGTAACCATTAGCACCACATCAGTTGATCTAACGATTGTTGGAGCTATTAGAAAGTGCTGACATCTAAGTGCAACGTCTCTTTTATAGCCCACCTTTTCAAGCTCAACATCAATTAAATGAAGTCCTCTTTTTCTTGCCGAAACATTTAAATGTCTTTGTGCAAGGATATCTTCCACAGTTAAATTTTTTATTTCAGAAATTGGATGGCCTTCTCTATGCGCAACAACATAATCATCTTCAAACACTTTGTAAGAATTAATTTCATCTGATGCAGGGATTATAGGGTCAACAACAAAATCTAGATTATTAGTAGAAAGCGCATGAACTTGCTCACTTCTATTATATCCATAGCTCCCAACAGATATTTTAGGAGCATTTTTATAAATTTCCTGCATAAGAAAAGGTAGTACTCTTCCCTCAGAAATATCACCCAAAGATAGCTTAAATGTTCTGCTTGATTGCTTTGGCTCAAATGTATCTGGTTCATTAACACTTTGCTGCATTAATGCCAAAGCACCTTGAACGTCTATGATTATATTTTCAGTTTTTTGAGTTGGAACCATTCCAGAGCCAGTTCTAATAAAGAGTTCATCGTTAAATTTTTCTCTTAACCTTGAAAGGGCATTACTTACAGCTGGTTGAGTAATTCCTACAACATGAGCAGCTTTTGTAAGACTTCCTTCAGTATAGATGGCATTAAGTATTACAAATAAATTTAAATCAAAATTACTAATTTTCATAAAAAACCTCTTGTGCAAAATGCCACTAAATCTGATTATTTTTAATATAGATTTGTTAGCAACATAAAGCTATTATAAACATACATAATAATAGCATTATTCATAGAACTTATATTAGTTTCTTATTCATGAATATAAAGGGAGAGTCCAAATGATAGCTGAAGTAAGACCGGTCGCACAAGATTTAATAGATAGAGTTAAAGACTTTATTCAAAAAGAAGTTGCTCATAATGAAGATTTATATCATGAGCAATCAAAAGATGAGAATGGCACATGGACAATTCCTCCAATCATGGAGGAAATGAAAGCAAAAGCTAAAATAGCTGGTTTGTGGAATTTATTTTTACCCGAAAGTAAAAATGGAGCTGGCCTGACTAACTTTGAGTATGCTCACTTAGCAGAAATAATGGGTGCCTATGGAATAGCATCCGAAGTATTTAATTGCTCTGCACCTGATACAGGGAATATGGAAGTTTTAGAAAGATATGGAAACGAAGAGCATAAAGAAATGTATCTTAAGCCATTATTAAATGGAGATATTCGTTCAGCATTTGCAATGACTGAACCAGGCGTAGCTTCTTCAGATGCTACTAATATTGCTTCTTCAGCTGTGCTTGATGGTGATGAGTATGTTATCAACGGCGAAAAATGGTGGACTTCAGGTGCTGGAGATCCAAGATGTAAAATCTTAATTTTTATGTGCGTAACAAATCCTGATAATGGTAGACATCAACGTCAGTCTCAGATTTTAGTACCAATGGATGCTGAAGGTATAGAAATACAAAAAATGATGCATGTGTTTGGATATGACGATGCGCCTCATGGACATGGACATATTAAATTTACAAATGTAAGAGTTCCAAAAGAAAATCTTTTATTGGGTGAGGGCAGGGGATTTGAGATTGCTCAGGGTAGATTAGGACCTGGAAGAATTCATCATTGCATGAGAGCAATTGGGCTTGCAGAGAGAGTTCTTGAAATGATGTGTAAACATGGGATGCAAAAAACTGCTTTTGGAAAACCAATAATTCAACTTGGTGGAAACATGGATATTATTGCAAATTCAAGAATTGAAATTGATCAAGCAAGGCTGTTAACTTTAAAAGCCGCCCATATGATGGATACAGTAGGTAATAAAGTTGCTGCTAGTGAAATTGCACAAATCAAGGTCGTAGCTCCAAATGTTTGCTGCGATGTTATTGATAGAGCTATTCAAATGCACGGTGGAGCTGGAGTTTCACAGGTATATCCACTTGCCCAGATGTATGCTCACATGAGAACTCTTAGATTAGCTGATGGCCCAGATGAAGTTCACAGAAGAGCTGTTGCAAGACATGAGCTTGGAAAATATATGGTCAAAGACTCTTCAGTAGAATCTTCTCATATCGCTAGAAGTTAAATTACATAGGTGTCAAACGATAATAAATTAATATTCTACGATACTGAAACGACTGGAATACAGAGAGATTTCAGTCAGATTCTTCAATGTGGATCGGTTCTTACTGATGGAAATCTTAATGCTTTAGGAGAGCAGAATATTAGCTGTGCTCCATTGCCTTGGGTTATTCCAGCGCCCAGAGCAATGCTGACAAATAAAAAGATAGATCTTTTTAATTCAAACGTTTCCCATTATCAAATGATGAAAGACCTGCAGATGCAGTGGAAGCAATGGTCTGCAAAAAATCCTGCAATTTTTGTTTCTTATAATGGACATGCTTTTGATGAGGAGTTAGTCCGAAGACAGTTTTTCTGGAATTTATTAGAACCATATACGACCAATACTAACGGAAATGGAAGATTGGATTTAATGCTAATGATTCACAACATTGCTGCATTTTTTTCAGATGAGATTCCCATGCCTCTTTTTGAAGGAGGGCCCGGTATTAGTTACAAGCTAGAACATCTAGCTCTTGAGCACGGTATCGATGCGGGAGATGCGCATGATGCAATTGCTGACTGTAATCTTATGATTGAGATGTGTAAGATTATCAATGAAAAACTTCCTGAACTATTCCAATCATTTATAGATATTTCTACAAAGCCCGGGGTTAAGAATCTTCTTTACTCTGACGATTTTTTGGCACTTGGAGAGATTCATAGAAGACATACTTTTAGATACCCTGTTGTCATGTGTGGAGGAGATGCTAGTAGACCAAATGAGATAGTATTTTATGATCTAAGCTATGACCCTGATGATATTTTAGATCTAGATTTCACTGAAATTAATAAATTAGTTAAAGCAAAGGGCAGAGACGGGCCTTTAAAGAAATATAAAATTAACAAAACTATCCCAATTTGTTCTCATAAGCTTCTTACTAATCCCGATGCTTTTGATATGGAATTCTCTGAGCTCCAAAGAAGAGCTGATATAGTTCGATCGAATAAAGATTTCCAATCAAAAGTCTCTCAAGCTATGGAAGATAGGATGATGGATTTTCCTGAATCTGAGTTCATTGAAGGAACTATCTATTCCGGGGGCTTTCCATCGAATAGAGATAAGGATCTGATGCAGGAATTTCACATAACAGATGATCCAGCCCATTTGATTAAGATTTCTAGAAATTTTAGCGATGACAGATTGAGATTATTTGCGGAAAGAATTATTTGCTATCAATATCCAAGTGAAGTTCCAGAGGATGTTTCTGCGAGATACCAGGACTTGATAGATGAAAGGTCTGATACCGATGGCTTATGGGGTTCTGTTGATAAATCTTTGGCCGAGATTGATAAATTACTAGATGAAATGGATGGTGATGAAGAGCAGACTATTCTCAAAGCTACAAGGCAAAAAATTCGATCAATGAAGAGGGTGTAAAAGAAAAATGGAGAGCCTAGGCTCTCCATTTTAGTAGTCAGCAAAATCAAATAGGGGGGAGAAGAAGCTGACTGAAACACTATTATATATATTTATAAAGTATTATCAATACCCTTTATAATACTTTTTTAGTTACTTTTTGACTTTATTGCACGTATAAATTTTTTTGGACTTGATTATTGGATATCACCATCTATTAAAAATTCTGTATAATACTTTTTCTTTTATAGACCCGTAGCTCAGTTTTGGTTAGAGCGCCGCATTGACATTGCGGAGGTCGATGGTTCGAGTCCATTCGGGTCTACCACTTTATTTAAAGCACAAGCTAGGGTTTAAGCATTAGTATGGAAAAATAGCGCAGAAAGACTCTGCGCTAACTTAAGAAATATTTTGAAAGGTTTTCTAAGACTCCTTACCGCTGGTATTGAGCCTTAGATCTAAGAAGAATATTCTTATAGTTTGCTGATATAAGTATCAAATCTGCCTTTATTCATAACGAACGAAGGTTTCAAAGTCTCTGCCACAGATTTAATCTGCTCAATGTTGGTAGCTTCATCGCCTACCTTTATTAATCCGACCATAGCCATCATAGAATGCGGTGTGCATTGATAGCCATAAACACCAGGAGTATCGAAAGTAACTATAATATCCTTACTCAAGTCCCCACTCCATGCTTTAGCGCCTTCTGGAATCATCCCAGAAATAGATGCTGAATTATGAGCTGCATCAGTTGCTTTAAATGTAACAGTGTCACCAACAGCAATTTCAAGAACAGCTGGCTCAAATACCATATATCCTTCTTCACCTTGGTTAAGCATCCTGACTTCGTGAGAAATTGCCATTACATTGATGTTAAATACTAAAAGTGCCAATAAAAATTTATTCATAAAAAAGTTCCTGTAAAGATAATTAAAAAAGTTACTATGCCAAGAAAGCAAAAGCCTAAAACAATAGCTACGCCTAAAATTCTAAAAGGAGAGGGCTTGAAGCTAGATTCAGCTTCCCCAACCCCAATTAAAAGTTTTAAAGTTCTAACCAAAAAATAATCCAGTCAATGCCATAGATCCAAGCATGGTTGCAAGAACAATTATTTGAATAAGCGCTGGTATTACGACAAACATAACTAATGGATCAAATTTCATTCCTATGAAATAGTCGTTATTATTCCATTCGATTGCCTCTTCAGGTGTTGCTTCTCTTACGTTATTATTCATTTTTGCTCCAAAATTAACTGTTGTGATGGGATCATTATATATATTTATAATTAGATATCAATTATTTATATAATGATAGTTTTTATCAACAAAATGAATCAATTTGTATGGAAACGATTGCGTTAGATAAATAACTAACTAATATAAGTAAATAATTATTTTTTTTAATAAAAAACATGAAATTACCTCTTACCTATTTTTTATCTTCCTTATTTATTTTATCGCCAATAGTCGATGCAGAAGGTGAATATTATCCTGATGCTGATTGGGAGAAGTCATCACCTGAAAGCCAGGGTATTGAATTAAAAAAAATAAAAAAGATTATGGATTTATCTTTTTCAGATAGCTCAACTCAAGGAGTAGTTGTTATCAAGAACGGAATAATAATTGGCGAAAAATATGCTGAAGGTTATACGCTAAATTCTCATGGGACCTCTTGGTCTATGGCAAAAAGTTATTATGCAGCTTTAGTCGGCATTTCAATTCAAAGAGGAGAGATCGGAAGTCTAGATGATCCGGCAAGTAAGTACCTTGAATACTATAAGGATGAAAGGTCTAAGATAACAATTAGAGACCTATTAAATATGTCCAGCGGTCTTGATTTTCCCAGCCACGAGCATGAAAAAATGTTCTTTCAAAAAAGCCATCTAGATTACGCTAAGAATGTTGGAGTAGAAAAAGAAGCAGGCTTAAAATTTGAATATAATAATGTTAATTCCATGATTATTGGCGACATACTTTATGTTGTTACAGGCATCAAAGCAGATAAGCTATTAGTAGAGAGAATTTTAGATCCAATTGGCGCAAGTAACTATAAGCTCTGGAAAGACGAAATGGGTGCAGTGCTAACTTATTGCTGTGTTGATATGACCCCAAGAGATTATTCTAAGATTGGACTTTTATTTGCAAGAAATGGAAATTGGGAAGGCAGTCAAATTATTCCCGAAGGCTTTATCAATGAAACATTCCAAACTGTCTGGGAAACACCAAGCAGGTTTAGTGACTATAAAAGATATTACTCCCTTCATTGGTGGGTTTCTAAGTACGATGACGAAAGTAAGATTTTTAATACTAGTGGTAAATTTGGTCAGTATACATTTGTAGATAGAGATAATGATGTGGTTGTTACAAGAATTACTAAATATAGTGAGAAGGATAATGGCGATATTCAAAAATGGGGACCCTTGAACTTCTTTAGATGGGCGGGTGTTGCCCCAGCTGTTACTGCTGCTAGGTTACTCTTGGATTTAGGATTGATTCGCGAAGGTTCCGATGTAAACACTCCAATAACTGATGATAGTGGAACTTCGAAGGAATTTTATGAGAAGTATCAAGAAGTTGTCGACGCGATAGCCGATTTAAGCAGAGACTAAGACCCGCTAGCTTCTTTTTTTAAAAGATATGCCTTCATATCTCTTTTCCATTCCTCAAGGTAATAGCCATCATTACCGTGTTTATTAAGGTATTTAAAGAAGACCCTGCCATCCTCATCCTCGAAGCCTTCTTCAAAAGGCTTTCCAGTTAACCGATTAGGTCTTTTGTATTGCTCATCCATTATTCTTCATTACCTCATTAAATATTAATGCCACAGTAGTGGTAGCTACTTTTAAATCATCTTTAATAAAAAGATAGTCTTCTATAAGAGAATATATTTTGTAATGAGGTTGCTCTGAGAACCTGACGCCGTCTGCAAATGTAACAAAAGCTACTGTTTTTTGATTATTATATTCTTTAAGATTATGTTTTTTATCATGCATCTGAATACAGATTTTTTTTATCTGCTTGAGGTACTCATCAAGAGTCTCATCCTCTTGCATTAAAGGAAATTTCATTAATTAAGTCCAAACAAATAGAATCATAGGTATAGATACTGCAATTATTAATATATCTAAAGGAAGGCCCAGCCTCCAGTAGTCTGTAAATTTATAGTTACCTGGCCCCATAATAACGGTATTGCACTGATGTCCAATTGGCGTTAAAAAAGCACAACTTGCTCCAACAGCAACGACCATTAGGAATGGCTCAATAGCATAACCAAGTTCAATAGCTATCCCAGCTGAGATAGGAGCCATGATGACAGCTGTAGCAGCGTTATTGATAATATCAGTTGTTGCCATTGTAACTACCAGTATTAACAGTAAAAGCCAGAAGAGGCTTAGATCAGCTGCATAATATGAGATAGTTGAGGAAATAATATCTGATAATCCAGTTGATTGAAGGGCAGTGCCAATAGGTATCATAGCTGCCAACATAATAATTATTGGCCAATCAATATCCCTATAAAAATTACTGTCAATAATTCTTATTCTTGCAAAGCCAAGAACGCAGAGTAAGAAGGCTGCAACTGTTGGAAGAAAGTTTAAGGCTACCAAACCAACGGAAATCGAGAAGAATACTAAACCTTTTAATAACCTACTTCTACTTGGTATAGTTTGAAGCTCTCTTTGTCTAAGAGGCATTAACCCTAGATGCTTGATCTTGTTTGTTACGTCTTCCTCATCAAGATCTCTTATACCAAGCAACAAGACATCACCAGCTCTAAAAGTCTCTCTTGTAAGTCTGGTCCTGTACTTAGATCCTTTTCTCCATAACCCTAAAAGATTAAGCTCTTCGTATGCTAGTTTTAGAAAAAATTCATACTTTCTTCCTATCAACCTTGATCCTGGTGCAATCATTGCCTCCATTTCTTCCAAGTCATCGTCCTCAAAGTAATGAAGCTCTTTTGGAATAGAGAATCCGAATCTGTCTAACATAGGACCTAAATCATCAGGAGGAGTTTTGATAACCAATATCTGACCTTCCTTGATACGCGTATTGTTTTTAACTTTTTTAACCCCGCCCTCATCATTAACAATCCCAAGAACCTCAGTATCCTCGCCTGCCTCTTTTTTAAATGCAGACAGCGTCATTCCTATAGCTGATGCTAGATTCATTAACTAATACTTCGAATAAATATCCCTTAAGGTTGATAAGACTTGAACCTGAGTTAGAGTTTTCTCTTAAATGAATTAATTTATTTCCAATAGTAGCTATAAATAAGATACTTAATAAAGTTATGGATAACCCAACATATGAGAAATCAAAAAAATTAAACCCACTAGATGAGATTGTTGATTTATATTCTGAAATAATAATATTTGGAGGAGTTCCTATTGTGGTATTCATGCCTCCTAAAATACAAGCAAACGCTAAAGGCATTAAAAACTTAGAAGGGTGCCAATCCATCTTTTGACATATATTCAAAGTTATTGGAAGAAGAATTGCCAGAGCACCAATGTTATTAATGAAAGAAGATAGCAAGGCAGCAATTAGCAATAAACTTATTAGAAATTGGGATTGAGTAAAAGTCTTACCACCAATAATCTTTCCAACTAAACCAGTTAACCCAGAATTTTTAAGTCCCTGGCTAATTATCAGAACCAAGGCAACAGTAATAACCGCCGGATGCGCAAAACCATTAAAGGCTTCATTTGCTGGAATAACGTCAAGGATTATAAGAACTACGAGAGCACCCGCTGCAATGGCGTCGTATCTAAATTTTCCCCATATAAAAAAACCTAGAAGGGAAACTATTGTTAGCGAAAGAATTAATTGATCACTCATATCAAAGATTCAAAATTGCTACTCAGGCATGCTCTCAACATATAGAGATGATGAAGGGAAAGCAAAATCAGAACCGTTCGCTTTAACTATCTTCATTATATTAAAAACTAAATTTTCCTTAACCTCGTTGTAATCTGCAAAACCCATTGGATCTGAATATGCAACAATCAGAAGATCAATAGAGCTAGCTCCGAGCTCAACAACTCTTACAACAGGATCAAGATTAGTATCAGACGAGAAATCATTGCTATCTAAAATATACTTTTTAATATCTGTACGAATTGACTCAAGCTGTTCCACAGGTGTTGAGTAGACAAGATTTATTTTCCAGTTAATTCGTCTATTGATCATTTGCCCATGATTAATAACTTTTACATCAGATAGGTCTTTATTTGGTATTGCCATTGGGGCAGTATCAAAAGTTCTTATCACAGTAGACCTAAAACCAATTATTTCAACTATTCCATGAAGCTCCCCAGCCACTTCAATTCTATCTCCTGGTTGAAATCTATGCTCTCCAATAATTAGAATTCCCGCTATAAGATTTTTAAAAAAGTCTTGTGCTCCAAGAGCAACAGCAACAGAGAAAAGTCCCAGACCAGCCACTAATGGACCTATCTGAATGCCAAAAATATCCAGGATAACAGCGACACCAATTACCCATACTATAAATCCAGAAGCTCTTTCTAACCACATTTGCATAGAAGCTGTTAGCCAAGATTGTGTAGATAGCGCAGCAAAAATAGGCTTAATACTATTTGCTAATGCGCTGAAAATAGTAAATACAACAAAAGCTTTAACTATATTGGTTGCTATATCACCGACCATTCCAGATATTGGAATTATTAAGGTACATAGATAAAGAGCAACAGTAACAGGTATTAAACCAATAGGTCTTCTTAAAGCATTAAGTATTTCATCATCTATTTTTGATTCTGTTTTTTCTGCTAGCCTGGTTAGATATCCGATGATAACTGAGATAATAAAGCCTCTTAGCAAGAAGGCTAAAAGAATAGTAGATAGCGCAGCAATTAATGATCCTAGGTTAATTCCTAAAAATCCAGTATTCCAAACATCCGCAACTAAAACTAAAAAACTATCCATAGGTGTTACTCTTATTAAAATATATGACTATTTTATAGCGATTTAGTACTTTTAAGCAAAATCCCCATACCTTATCTATTAAGCCTATCCTTTATTGCATATGGAAGATAGATTAAAAAGAATACAAGTGTTGCTATAGGAATCGTATAAAAAATATGAAGAGGTGGTTCCGGAAAAAGATCCATTATATTTGCACCTATTGGCTTGGTCAGTAAATACCAATAATTAGCAGGCTCCCCAAGAATAAGATTTATAACATAAATCATAGGCAGGAGAATAAAAATAGTAATTGCCGAGACCGTTAAAATATCTTTAAAGTACGGACGATTGCCCAAGACAACACTTGCATAAATGATTGTTAGAATTATAGCTCCATGACCAATGAAGAAATATAAATATTCCAAGTCATAAAAATAAACATCTGGCGTTATTAGAGCCATAGTAGCTCCTCCAATACCCCAAAAGAAAGCACATTTATACAATAACTTTGGTCCGCCTAAAAGGAACCATGCCATAAAAACCTCAGAGAGATCACACATGTGCAATGGGAGCACCTCTTTCCAGCTATATGGGTTCTCTAGTATAAAAAGATCTTTGATGGGCGATGAGAGCTATGTGAGCTATTAAAATATAGGCTAAGATCTTAGCCATGCCTGATTTTTGATCATCAGTTCGATCTTTATAAACCAGAGAGAGCCAAACAGTCATCAAAACTATAATCAGCAATGAAAAAATGTGCACTCCGCCAAATATTTCAAAAGGTTGGTCATTCATAATTTATCCCTACAAAAATTATTAATATTTCCTTCACACGTTAATAGTTAATATCAACTTGTGAGATTATAAAGATATTTAGAATTTTTTAACACTTTTCTCAAAAAATGTTACTAAGAGATTTAGCTAAGAACTAATCCTATCTATAACAATTTGTTCTGTAAGAATTGCAGGTAGAACTTTAGATTCACTCATTCCAGGTTTCCAGTAAACATAAAGAGGAACTCCACTTCTTCCATACTTAGATAGAACATCTAGTATTTCTTGATTTCTATTAGTCCAATCAGCAACCACATACTCAATATTATTATCACTAAGGAATTTTTTTACGCTTGGTCTTGATAGGGCAACTTTGTCATTAGCCTGACATGTTATGCACCAGGCTGCTGTAAAGTTTATTAGATAGGCTTGCTCATTGGACTGAAAATCTTTCTCAGTATCCTTACTCCAACGAATATCGCCCGATTCTGTATCAGGACTGCCAAGTTTAGTATCAATACTTGCAAAAGAGCTTGTTTGATAACCTACAGCAATAATACCAATTACTAGGATCAGAAGCTTTGAAGTGTTATTGGTAGTTTTAGTGAAGAGCCATGTAAGTAAACCAATAACAAGAAAAATAATAAGCAGTCCTATCAAGGCATCTGAACTTGTCTGAATACTAAAAACCCAAACTAACCACAATGCTGTTGCAAACATTGGAAATGCAAAGAATTCTTTTAATGACTCCATCCAACGCCCAGGCCTTGGCATTTTTGAAATTAAATCAGGCTTAATAGCAAGAAGTAAGTAGGGCATAGAGAACCCAATTCCTAGAGATAAAAATATTGGCAATGTAACAGCAGAGGGTTGAATGAGTGCATACCCAATTGCTGCGCCCATAAATGGAGCAGTGCAGGGAGAAGCCACAATTACAGCCAACACGCCGGTTAAGAAGGAGCTCGTATAACCTGTATTATTTACTGAAACATTTCCAAGTCTTGTTAGTGAAGATCCAATATTAATATCTGTTAGTAAAATTAATCCAATAAAAAACATCAGCATACTCAAAGTACCAACAACTATTGGTGATTGAAGTTGAAAACCCCATCCTACAAAAGTACCTGTCTGTCGCAGTGCGAGAAGAGCAACAGCCACTAGAACAAAAGAAAGTATCACACCCAAGCAGAATGTGAGAGCATGTTTACGAATTTCATTTTGTGATTCACCACCCATTGATATAAAGCTCAATACCTTCAAAGAAATTATAGGAAATACGCAGGGCATTAGATTAAGAATAAGCCCCCCAAGGAAAGCAAAAAGAATTGCTTGGAGAACACTAATAGAATTACTGGTCTGGGGCATTTCAGCATTAACAGTAAAAATTTCATCATCATTAATAACAAGTACGCCGCTTATATCTTTATTGATCTCAGATCCTTGCTCTAAGGGAACCTTGAGTAACCAATTGTTTTCTTCCTTTATTAGAATTTGTTTGCCTGAATAGCTAACAATGTTTTCATCCTCAACAAAAAAATTAATAGATTTAATTTGATCGTTATTCGAAAACCTTAACTCTAAGTAATTATTATTTATTTCAGATATGACAGGGAGCGTTACGCTAGGAACTTTTAAGACCCAATCAGTCAATCTTGAATCAATATCTAAAGAATTTAAGGAATTTTTTAATGTTGCTTTTTCTGGAACGCAAATATCGTCACATATTAAAAAATCAACATCGGCAACAATATCAAATTGATCAAGACCTTTTGGAATAGTTAACTTAAAAGGAAATATAACAAAGTCTTCATACCCATATGTCATTAAAGGAGGGTAGGGAATAAGTTCTGGTGCTGGCCAATTCACATCGCTAACAGTTACTCCTTCGGGTAGCTGCCAGTCAACCTTAACCGGACCTCCTGAATCTCCAGGATTTTTCCAGTAAGTATGCCAATGTTTTTGCATATCCATTTTTATGCCAACTATCATCTCTGAATTATCAGATGAATAGATATAGTCAGTTACTAGAGATACTTTCGCATGTCCTGTATTTACAGGCTCTGCAAATGTAAAACTAGAAAAAAGTAAAAATAGAGATAGTCTTAATAATTTCATTTGTACATTTTACCTTACTAAAAAAAATAGGGGTGCTAAATGCACCCCTATATAGCTTTTTATAAATTTACTTACTAGAAAGTTTTTTGGGAGTTTTAATCTCAATCATTCTAGCTTTCTTTTCTTCTGGAATTATTTTTTCCAGATTGACGATTAATAGACCATTAACGAGTTCTGCGCCCTGAACAACGACATCCTCTGCTAGAGTAAACTGTTGTTTAAATGCTCTTTGAGCTATTCCTTGGTAAACAACTCCACTGCCTTCATTGGCTGTCTCTGTCTTTGGTCCATCGTAACTAACTGACAGTACGCTGTCGGAAAGTTCGATCTGTATATCTTCTTTTGATAAACCTGCTACAGCAACTTCAATAGCAAAATGATTGCCATCTTTTCTGATGTTGTAAGGTGGATAGCCCGAAGATCGATCTGATGTTTCAGACAATCTTTGCAATCTATCAAATAGTGGTTCAAAACCTAAAACACGGGTAGTGAAAAAGGGATCTGTAAAGTTAAGTATCATAGTAGTCCTCCTATAAGCGACTAATTTAAATGCATCCCGAAGGCATGCCTGTTAATAAACGAAGACCCAAATGGCATCTTCTACTAGACTTATTTAAGGATGAATTTAGCTATTTCAAGTTATTTTTATTTATTATCTTCAAATCAGTTAGAATAAAGATAGAACTTTTAACAACTTCTCATGTCAAAACTGTTATGAATAAATATATATTAAGCCTCCTAATTACATCTTCCATGTATACATCTTCATCTGAAGAAAAAGTAAATATAGATGTAGCTGCAGATCAGATATGGTCTTTGCACAAAAGAAGTAGCAAGATGTCACCGACTAATAGTGAGGTGCTTTATTACATGCCAAATGATGCAATAAATACCTTTCGAGCTAGAAACTTTAATGACTGGGATGAATTTTCAACTACAGACTCTAGAAATCTGGTTAGGCTTAACAAGGGAGATAGAGTTAAAATTATTGAGTCTATATATAATAAGAAAATTCATAAAGTTAACCTTTTAGACGGATTTGAAAAAAATAGAGATTTATATATCATCACCATGGACCTTAAAAAGAATTTTAAACTTACGGACAATCAACAATGAAAAATCAATATTTCTACTTATTTATAGCTTTAATTTCCACTGTTGGGTGTGTAAATATTGAATATAAGCCCGATGTTGTAAGCAGGTCAGATGCTCAAAAGCAAAGTTATGTAATTGTGGGAAATATTATAGATATTAATAAAGTAACCATTGAGGGAGATAGGGCTGTAGGAGCCGCTGCTGGTGCTCTGATAGGCGGAGTTGCTGGTAAAGGAGTGACTGATTCTGATACTGAATCAGATATAGCTTCACTGGTTGGAGGTTTGGTTGGTTCTGCAATCGGTTCGAGTGTTGGATCTAGTATGACAAAAAAAGATGCCATTGAACTTTTGATAGAAACAGAAGCCGGAAAGATGATATCTATAATTCAAGAAATAAGTTCTTATAGCTTTGAAAAAAATCAAAAAGTTAGAATCATTAAAAGAAGTGGCAAGTCTAGAGTTGTGCCTTTCGACTAATAGTTACTCTTGATCTGTATTCTCTTTAGTTGAGCTTAAGCAGCCAGATCATTCTGAACCCAGCAGATCTATTTATTTTTACCAATGGTAAATATTGGAAGACCAAGTTTTTCTAAATTTTTTTCACTAGCCACAAATACTTTTTTATACCTATAAAAAGGAATCCTAGGAAATAAATGATGTATTCCATGATAGTTCTGAAATAGCCATATCATAGTCATGGGATAGTCCAGCCAACTCTTTATTCTAATCACATTCGTGTCACCAAATTTTTCATTTGATTTATGTGGCATATGAACAAGGTAGTCAAAGAAAACTCCCAATAAGGTCACAGCAAACAGTAATGGAATAACGTAGCTAATAATAAAATGATACCAAGGAAGATTCAGGTAGTTAGTTAGAATTATTATTAAAACTATTGGCATTAAACTTTCAAAAGACCCAATATTCATAGCCCTTCTTGTTCCGGGTTCATTCTTTATTTCATCTCGAGGGGCGTAAAAAAAATCTTTAATAAGTAGAAGAAAAAAGCTTCTAAGTATAATAGACCCCCAGTTAGAGCCTTTGATAATGTAATCAGGATCTAATCTAGGATCATTGGCGTATTTATGATGCCTTAGGTGACTCCATTTATGTTGCGTATAGCTGTGAAGGTAAAAATAAGCTGAGAGGGAGCCAATAACATTATTTAATAATGTTAGCTTTTTATTTTTACCAGAAATATTCCCATGAATGGCTTCATGAAGCGGAGTGTACATGCAATAAAATAGATAGCTGCTTATTATCAAGTGAGCCCAATAAGGTAAAATATTGTTAATAAAAAGTATTTGAAGTCCTATTATTGAAGCTGAGGTAAATAAAAATAAAAATATGGTTACATAGGCGGTATTGCCTATATTTTCTTTAGCTACATTTAGTAACTCCATGTACTCTTTTGTACGGTTCATTTCATTCATACTTCATTAATACTATCAAGAATCCTAATAATAGTGTGAGTTTTATGCTTTGGAAGCTGGGGTAAAAAAACTACCTATAACCTACTCATTTCATACGAGTTACCAGGCAGAGACTTTGAATATTAACGTTCATATAGTTTTATTGTATAATGGTGGATGGAAACAAAATTAGAAATAGCAATAAACTGGCTTCCAAGATATACAGGAATGCCATTAGAAAAATTCGGTGATTATATTCTTATCACCAACTTCAAAGATTATGTAGAGAAATTCGCTGAAAGATTTTCTGTAGAAATTTACGGCGAGGGCAGGGCAATGCAAGCTGCAACAAACGATGATGGTTTAACTATTATCAATTATGGTATTGGATCGCCTAACGCTGCAACAATAATGGATTTACTGGTAGCAGTTCAGCCAAAAGGCGTTCTATTCTTAGGAAAGTGTGGAGGGCCTTAAGGATTCATCAGAAATAGGTAATTTTATATTGCCAATTGGTGCAATCAGGGGAGACGGTACTTCGAACGATTATTTTCCCCCAGAAGTCCCAGCACTCCCATCATTTAAGTTACATAAATTTGTTTCAGATATTATTATTGAAAAAGAAAGCAGCTATAGAACTGGAGTTATCTTTACTACTAATAGAAGAGTTTGGGAGCATGATAAGCAATTTAAGAAAAGGCTGAAGCTTACTACAGCCATCGGAGTCGATATGGAAACGGCCACTGTATTTACCGTTGGTCATTACAATGAAATCGCAAGAGGGGCGCTATTATTAGTATCAGATGTGCCTGTTACCCCTGATGGAGTAAAGACGGAAGAATCAGATAAGAAGGTTACTAAGAAATGGGTTGACCTTCATCTAGAGATTGGGATAAAAGCCATGACAGAGATAGGTAAAAGCGGCGAAGAAATAAAGCACTTTAGGTACTAGATTTTTTCAACTAGGTCCTGGAAGTAATTGAATATTTCTTGTTCCTTTCTGTCTCTTGCAGTAGTCCATTCTTTAGTTGTCGAACTATTGATAATGTTTTTACTCATGTCGAATACAAGAACTCTAGGAACCCCTTTCTCCTTTGCTATACCGAAGTAATCCATAAGATTCATATTAATGTCGTATCGACCTACGTCTATATGAAGAATCCTATAATGCGATTCTAAAAAGCTTTCAATCGATGGCATTTTTAAAGTCCCATCTAAAATTCTGCAATCAGGACACCAGTTACCGCCAAATATAACTATAGGCTGCCTTGACTCCTTGACTGCATTCTCTAAAAAAACGTTAACTTCAGATTCTTTATAAACAACACCATTGTATGGAAGAGGAAGGGGTGTTTTTAGAACATCATCGGATGTGAGTTTTAAATATTCAGCATTTATGTTCATACAAATAAAAAATAGATATGATAGTGATAGAAATTTAGTTAAAGACTTTAGCATAATAGTTATTACTGATTTTGATTGTTATTGTCTGCTTAGTTAAATCTCTTTGCAATATTATTATATAGGGAGATATTCAATGATTTGGTTATTAAGATTGTATTTACTGTTTATGGGTTTGGTATATTTTTTAATTGGAGTTTGGGCCATTTTTGATCCTATTCTTTTATCTTCTGAAATAGAAACTACCCCATTTTTAGAAATTGTTGGATTATCTGTAGCTTCAGAAATTGGTTATTCTGAAATTGCTGGCTTGTACGGCGGTCTTAATTTGTGGATCGGAGTCATGTGTATAGTCGGAATATTTAAAGAGAGCATAGGCCTTTTTGCTATCAAATTTATAACATTTTTAGTGGGAGCTATTGCCTCTGGAAGAGTTATATTTTCCTTAATACCCTCAACCCCAGGATTCTATAATAGCTTTTTTGTATTTGAGATATGTGCCTTCGTAATAGGTGTAGGCTTTTTATTATATTTTAGAAATCTAGATAAGATTGCTGAGGCTTAGAATATATCCCAAATAGCCAAGAACAAAAATACAGCCAAACAATCTAATTAGGTTGATCTTAATTCTTTTTGAAGAGTAGGTCGCAGCAATAATTACAAAAAGCACGGTTACAACCGCCATAACAAAATAGTCTCTAAAGAGTATTGTTGAATCAAACTTAGCATTTGAAAAGAAGCCTATTATTGGGACTACCAAAGCTATGTTCATTACATTGGAACCAATGACATTACCAATAACCATGTCGTTTTTATTTTTTGCTATTGCTGAAATAGTGGCCGCCAGTTCTGGCAGGCTGGTTCCAATGGCAATAATAGTTAGTCCTATTATTAGCTCTGGAACATTCAACATAAGCGCTATTGCTTCAGCATGAACAACTGCAAAGTTTGAGCCCCCGATTAATGCGAGAAGCCCTATAACTAAAAAGGCCAGAGTTGATCCAATTTTTGTATCATCTATATCTTCAACTATTTCTTGATGAGGCGTTCTAAACTTATAGGTAATAAATAAAAATAGAGCAAATACAAATAAGAACCCCCAGCTTTCATTGCTGGTAATTGTTAAATCAGCCAGGCTTATTCCCAAAATTACCGTTCCTATAATAAGGGGTACAAATTGGACAATAGAAGTTTTAGATGGAATAAGGGTTATGCCAATACAAGAAACGCCAAATATAAGAGCCATATTAGATATATTAGATCCAATAACAGTTCCCATTGCCAATGCCTCACTCCCATTAAGAACTGAAGATATACCAACAAAGATCTCAGGAGCAGATGTTCCCAATGCAACAATAGTTAACCCTATTGTAAGCTCACTTAATCCAAGCTTTTTGGCTACAAGAGATGAGCTTTCAACAAACTTATCCGCAC
>CAJJCW010000002.1 GCA_905182885.1 SAR86 cluster bacterium SAR86B | reverse complement strand
TTTAATCCAGTGGTTAGGAGCGAAAAAAAAATTACGTTTACCTATACCGGCGCCCTAATTCGGGGTGTTCGCAGTTCTAATGGTTGCTTAGCTTTCTTAGCTGCGCTTTCTAAAGAAATGTTAATTAGTGTGAGTTTTTACTGTTATGGGAGTGATTTAAATGCCATAAATCACTATTCAAAAGCAAATTCCAGCACTTTTTGTAATTATGGAAAAGTGAAAAAAAATGTGGCTGATGATGCCATCAATAGCTCTGATATTTTGATTAGCATTGGAGATGTTGAGGGTAGCCAAATATCGAGTAAAATATTCGACTACTTATCGATGGGGAAGCCCGTTATGCATTTTAGTTATCTTAAAGATTGTGTCAATTCGAGGCTCTTGAAGCGCTATCCTCTTGCATACATTGTCCTGCTCAATAGTGATGATTATTACAGTGAAAGTATTATAAAAGAAGCATTATCTTTTGCAGAGAAGGTGAAAGGAACCACAATGACATTTACTGAAGTTTCCAGACTCTACCCAACTGCATTACCGACAGTAACTGCTGCTTTATTTAGGAATTGTATTAATCAGAATTGTACTAGCGAGAATATCTAGTGGGCAGTTTCAAATAACATCATTGAGTTCTCTGGGTTAAATACAAATATCTCTGTCTTGGAAGAACATTTTAATCTGAGATGGTTTAGCGCCCCTCCATCCTAGGAGCTTCTCGGACTTAAGTAATAAGTATTAATTGGGTGACTTGGACGAAAAATGGTTTGGATGACAGTACTTGTGAGTGTCGATGATTGATAATATATTGAGGTTTAATAATTGAAAAGTAGAATCATTCTTTATGCACCAAATTCGCATGCTGGCGGGGGGTTAATTCTTCTGAAAAGTCTGATAAAAATTTAGATTCAGAAATTGAGATTTTTCAAAATGCATTGGATTTTAGAGCAGATCATATCACAAAAGTTGAGACCTTTGACGAATTTAAGACTGTTTTAGAAGAAAAAACAGGGTTTGAAAGCCGAGATGTCATTATCACAGACTGTTTCAAGTAATGATGTGATTATTTTTTTTAATAGTCTACCTCCAATTTTTACCTGTAAAGGCCGAGTAATTGTTTTCTTACAAAATAGAAATTTTATAGAATCAATATCCTTGAGGAGCTTTAATTTTAAGCAGATGTTAAGAATAGGGATCGAAAGAATGTTGTCATACTTTTTAAGATCTAGAGTTGATGAATATATTGTTCAGACTGACTCTTTCAAGCGTGTCCTAGAGAAATGGTACAAACGTAAAAACATAACACAAGATATGACGATTACTGTATTTCCGTTCATGGATTCAGATAATTTTTTGAGTGCATTACCGCTAGAGAGGCGGGTAAGACAGCACGACTTTATTTACGTTGCTGATGGTGTTGCCCCAAAAAATCACCTAGCCCTAATAGATGCGTGGGAAATCTTAGCTGACTTAGGTCATTATCCTAGCTTAGCAATTACTTTGCCCGCGTCAGAGGTGAGTTTGCTAAAAAACATTTGCTTACTTCAAAAAAAAGGCGTGAAAATTGTAAATTTGGGTTGGTTATCGCATGCAGAAGTAATACATAACTATCAAGTTAGTGGAGCCCTTATATTTCCGTCATTACGTGAATCTTTTGGGCTGCCATTGGTGGAAGCAAGAAAGTTAAATATCCCTATTCTTGCGAGTGAATTAGACTATGTGTACGATGTTTGTGAGCCAGAGGAAACCTTCGATCCTAAGTCTCCTCGTTCAATTGCTAGAGCAGTCATGAGGTTTCTTGATATTAGCCTGCCTCTTAGGAAAGTTAAGGAACCAGATGATTTTGTTAATTACATACTTCATTCGAAAATTGATGGTGTTAATAATGGTAAAAACTAGGCAGCATATTGCAGTTATAGGTGCATCTGGAATGCTGGGCAATGCAGTGACACGATATTTTTTCAGCGAGACCGAGTTCTCCATAACGGGGACAGTGCGCTCGAAAGACAGCATAAGTCTTTTCCCTCAGTACCTGCAGGATAATATCGTTTGCGGCGTTGATGTTGATTATTTTGATACTGTACGTGAGTTTATTAAAGAGGAGCATCCAGACATTGTTATTAACTGTGTCGGACTAGTGAAGCAATTATCGGACGCAAACGACCCTCTTATAGCGCTACCTATTAATTCACTTTTCCCTCATAGGTTGGCTAGATGTTGTGCTGAATATGGCGCTCGGGTAATTCATATGAGTACAGATTGTGTATTTAGCGGTTCAAGGGGTGGGTATTTAGAGGATGACATACCAGATGCTTTTGATTTGTATGGCGTGAGTAAGCGCCTTAGGCGAGGTTGACTATTCACAATGCCGTATAACACTACGGACATCAATAATTGGCCATGAACTCAACGGGACATCGCAGCCTTGTGGATTGGTTTCTCTCGCAAGAAGGGAGCTGTGCGAGGCTTTAGAGAAGCAATATTTTCCGGCCTGCCCACATGTAGAGATAGCGCGAAGCTAATTCGAGGATTATGTGATTCCAAATCCAGACCTTCGACTGGGGTCTACCATGTGTCAGCAGAACCAATTAGCAAACATGACCTACTTAGTTTGGTAGCTGAATATTTACGGCGATAAACTATTGAAATAATCAGAAGACAGCGACTTTCAAAATTGATCGCTCGCTCGATTCTTCGCGATTTCGCGAAGTTGCTACCGGTTTTAGACCAGCTAGCTTTGGCCATGAAATGATCAGCAGCGATGCATGAGATTCAGGTAATAATTGGTACTATAGGAGATTAATTATATGTTTAAAGATAAGAGTATTGATGATAACCGGAGGCACGGGATCATTTCGGGAATGCTGTGCTCCGAAGGTTCCTGGATTCCGATTTTCAGAAATCCGAATCTTTAGCCGAGATGAGTAGAAGCAGGAAGATATGCGAATAGCCATCAACAATCAAAAGGTAAAGTTTTATATTGGAGATGTGCGAAATTACCAGTCAGTTTTCGAGGCTATGAATGGGGTTGACTATGTGTTTCATGCCGCGGCTCTTAAACAGGTGCCTTCCTGTGAGTTCTATCCCATGGAGGCGATTCGTACGAATTGCTTAGGCGCTGACAATGTTATGTCTGCTGCCATAGCTGTGGCGTGGAGAGAGTTGTTGTGCTTAGCACAGATAAAGCTGTCTACCCGATCAACGCTATGGGTATGTCCAAAGCTATGATGGAACGACTTATGGTCGCCAAAGCGCGAATGCGACGCCCAGGTGAGACAGTCTTATGTGCCACACGATATGGCAACGTTATGGCCTCACGAGGTTCGGTTATCCCTCTTTTTATTGATCAGATGAAAAAAACAAAATGCTCACGGTGACAGATCCGAGTATGACGAGGTTTCTAATGTCATTAGATGACTCTGTAGATCTGGTTATTCATGCATTTAAAAATGCTGATCAGGGCGATATTTTCGTGCAAAAGGCTCCGGCATCTACCGTTCAGGATCTGGCGCAGGCTTTAAAGGAATTATTCCGTTCAGATTCAGACATAAAAATAATTGGGACCCGTCATGGTGAAAAGCTATATGAGTCCTTGCTCTCTAGAGAAGAAATGGCGAAAGCAGAGGATATGGAGCGTTACTATCGGGTGCCCATGGATGGACGAGACTTAAATTACAACAAATTTTTCGTTGACGGCGAGGAGAGTGTTCCTGCGCCGATGACTATACTTCGCATAATACTACACGGCTCGATGTTGCCGGAGTTAAAGAGTTGTTAATGAAGCTGCCTTTAATCAGGAGTGCCCTAGATGCTTAAGGTAATGACTATTGTAGGGACGCGGCCAGAAATCATTCGATTGTCGAGAACTATTGCCAAGTTAGATGAATTTTGTCGAGCACACCTTAGTGCACACTGGGCAAAACTATGATTACGAACTCAATGAAGTGTTCTTCAGTGACTTAGGTATTCGAAAGCCTGATGTATTTTTAGAGGCCGCCGGTAAAAACGCCGCAGAGACAATTGGCAGAGTCATTATAGCAGCTGACCAAGCAATGGAAGATTTCAGCCTGATGCTCTATTACTACTTGGTGATACTAATAGTAGTTTGGCTGCTATCCCGGCTAAGCGTCGGAAAATACCAATATTTCATATGGAGGCCGGCAATCGTTGCTTTGATTTTCGCGTTCCAGAGGAGATCAATCGTCGAATTGTTGATCATACCTCGGACATTAATCTGACATATAGTGAAATTGCTAGAGATTACCTTTTGAGAGAGGGATTGCCGCCAGACCAAGTTATAAAAACTGGTAGTCCTATGCGGGAAGTTCTTGAATACTATGCTAATGATATTAAGAATCACAGATACTAGAAAAAATTGGTGTTAAGCCTGGCCAATATTTTGTAGTAAGTTCTCACAGAGAAGAAAATGTTGATTCCCTGAGAATCTTTTGTGATTGATAGAAATACTTAATGATTTGGCCGCGCGTTATGGTCTGCCGATCATCTTTTCGACACACCCAAGAACCAGGAAACGACTCGATGATTTGGGTGCGTCAGCATGAAAATATCAAATTTCTAAAGCCATTTGGATTTTTTGATTATATTAAATTACAAGATAGAAGCTAAATGCGTCTTATCCGATAGTGGTACTATTACTGAGGAATCCTCAATACTTAATTTTCCAGCGCTTAATATTCGCGAAGTTCATGAGCGCCCAGAAGGTTTTGAGGAAGCTTCGGTGATATGGTTGGGCTGAATTTAGATACGGTTAATCAAGCATTAAATATACTTGATTCGCAGCCTAGAGGTTCATCAGGTTGTTAAGGCTAGTGGATGATTATGCACCCCAAAATGTTTCGGATAAAGTGCTTAGAATTATTTTAAGCTACACAGATTTTGTTAATAGAAAAGTTTGGCGAAAATTAGACAAGGATGGTTTATAAAGCTCTATGAGGATCGCCATTGTTGCAGACGCTTATCCTCCGATGCAGAGTTCTGCAGCTGTTATGTTGCAAGATATAGCCATTGAGTTTCGTGCTCAGGGTCATGAGCCAGTTGTTATTATCCCTGCTCCCGATATAACTGATTCGGTTGTTAGATCTATCATTAATGGTATAGAGGTTTTAAGGGTACGGTGTCCATCAACAAAAGACATAAATTATTTTCAGCGAACCCTTTGCGAGCTTTACATGCCGTTTGCAATGAAGCGACTACTAAATAAAAGTGACTTTTTGTCAGTCAGGCTGGATGGAATAGTTTGGTATTCACCCTCTATCTTTCACGGGCCATTGATAAGGGCTCTTAAGAAGTCGCATCATTGCAAAAGTTACCTTATATTAAGGGATATTTTTCCTGAGTGGGCTGCAGATCTGGGTATTATGAGAAGAGGGATTACTTATCGCTTTTTTAAGGCCATCGAGAGATTCCAGTATTCATTGGCTGATACAATTGGCGTTCAAACTCCTGCGAACTTGCAGTATTTTCATAAAAATCAATCTATTGCTCCCTGCCAGGTTGAGGTGCTTCATAATTGGTTTTCAGTATCAGAGTCAAAGGAATGCACTATCTCTTTGAGTGACTGTTCATTAGCAGGTAGAAAGTTATTTGTATATGCGGGGAACATGGGTAAGGCGCAAGATATTGCGCCTTTTTTTGAAGTTATAGCAACTTTAGACCAATCAAGGGATGACGTAGGCTTCGTATTTGTCGGCAGAGGAAGTGAAGTTGAGTCACTTAGTGCCGAGATAATCGATCGAAATTTGAGTAATGTTCTTATCTTTGATGAAATACATCACAGTGAAATACCGGGTCTTTATGCGCAGTGTGATTTTGGCATGGTGTTTTTAGACTCTCGGCACAAAACTCATAATATCCCTGGTAAGTTTATTTCGTACATGCATTATGGTTTGCCGGTTTTGGCCTGTATCAACGAAGGTAATGACCTTTTTGATATTATTAATTCTGAAAGTCTGGGTCGTGTATTTTTTGGTGTCGAAGCTGAAAGGGTCGTCTCGGCAGTTTTAGAAATGGTGGACGATCCAAATTACGTTACTGAAATACCAGATAACTGTCGAATCTTAGCAAAAGACATGTACTCTTCGACGATTGCCGTTAAGCAGATTGCAGCTTCTCTAGCGGTTTGATCTGAAGCTCTTTCTGACACCTGATAAATAGGTTTATCAACTTTTAAAAAATTAAATAGATATAAGAAGCTGCATTATGCAGCTTTTTTTGTTTATAGGTTTTGTTTTTAAAGTTCTTGATTAGTAATAAGGCGTATATAATTAATTTTAAAATTTTAATACAATGATCCAATTTAATAACTTAAATCAAGAAATACCTTATCAACTTTTAAAAGAGAAATATGATGAGGCTTTAAATGCAGGTCAAAAAGGTATTGAGGCTATTTCAATTTCTTCTTACAACAAGGAGATAAGTGAGGTTGATTCTAGATACGTAAATCTTAAATTTATTCAAATGATGAGTTTATTTTTTTTAGTAATTATGACTCTCCAAAAGCATCTTCTTTTAATTCTCACAACCAAATAGCTGCATTATTATATTGGCCTAGTATTAATGTTCAGATTAGAATGAAGGCTAAAATAAAAAAAACTTCTAATGAATACAATCAAAAATATTTTTTTGATAGATCAGAAGAAAAAAATGCATTAGCTATTTCATCTAACCAATCAAAGCCAATAGATTCTTATAACCAAGTTAAAGAAAATTATAATAAATCTTTAAAAAATGATGATTTAAAAAAATGTCCAGATTTTGGGGAGGCTATTCATTTACCCCTTACTATTTTGAATTCTGGGAAGGGCATGAGTCACGATTAAATAAAAGAGAAGTCTATGAAAAAAGTGATGATAGTTGGAAGCATCTTATTCTTCAGCCCTAGGTAAAATTTTATTGCGTAATAGGTTAATTAGTATAAAATCACCTCACAAAATGATAAACATCAAATCATCACAAATACATAACATTATATTTAATACTTAATGTTTATAATCTTTTCCATTTCTCTAAAGGTACTCTCATAGCTTCTCAGAAAAAAAATATTACACCTATTAACGAAAAAATTAGAGCTAGCGAAGTTATGCTTATTGGATCAAACGGAGAAAAACAAGGATTGGTAGCTTTTTCTGTTGCCTTAGAATCAGCTAGAGTAGCATCTCTTGACTTGGTTCAAGTATCTCCATCTGATGCAATCCTGTTGTTTGTAAGCTTTTAGATTATGGAAAGCATGTCTTTGATAAGAAGAAAAGCTTATCTTCTTCTAAGGTAAAAGTTAAAAGAAATACCACAAAAGAAATAAAATTTAGACCATCTACAGATATAGGTGACTATAATATTAAATTAAAAAAGGTTAAAAGCTTTATTCTTGACGGAGATAAGACTAAAATAAGCGTCCGATTTAGAGGTAGAGAGATATTGAACAGCGACATGGGTCTTAATCTGTTAAATAGATTGAGAGATGAGCTTGAAGATATAGCTCAAGTAGACCAAGAGCCTTCACTTGAAGGTAGGCAGTTGCTAATGGTTCTTTCTCCTTTGAAAAAGAAGTAAATATAAATTTAAAAGAAGAGTAATATGGGATATAAATTAAAAACACATTCTGGAGCTGCTAAGCGTTTTAAGAAGACAGGTACTTCTGTTAAAAGCAAAAGTGCTCATAGAGCTCATATTCTTACTAAGCAATCAACAAAAAGAAAAAGACATAACAGAGGTCTAAATAAGCTATCAGGTATTGTGCTTAAAATGGCTTCAAAACTAATAAGAAGATAAATCATGCCAAGAACTACCAAATCAGTAACAGCTAGAGCAAAACATAAGAAAGTACTAAGTGCTACTAAAGGCCATTATGGTGCTAGAAGTAGATTATTTAGAACAGCTAAGCAATCAAATATTAAATCTTTACAATATGCATTTAGAGATAGAAAGAATAAGAAAAGAGCTTTCAGAGCTCTTTGGATAGCAAGGATTAATGCTGGAGCTAGAGAACTAGGAGTTTCATACTCTGTTTTAATCAACTCTTTGATGAAAAAAGACATTGCCTTAGATAGAAAAATTCTTTCTGATATAGCTATTACTGATAGTGCAACTTTCGAGAAGATTGTAAAAACAGCTACCAGCTAGATATACTGGTTTAATGCCAGCACATAAGGACATTTTACCCCCTGAGTTAATCAAAGACAGGGGCTCCCTTCATCCAATAAATCATATGAAAGATTCTATTATGAATCTTTTAATTTCTTTTGGTTTCGAGATTGTTGATGGGCCTGAAATAGAAACAGAAGAATTTAATTTCGATATGCTTAATATAAAAAAATCTCATCCTGCAAGGCAGATGCATGATACTTTTTATGTTGAAAATAAATCAAATCTTCTAAGGACTCATACATCACCCGTTCAAATTAGAGGTATGCTTGAAAAAAAACCACCATTAGCATTTATTTCTGGTGGAAAAGTTTATAGAAAAGATGATGATGCTACTCATTTACCAATGTTTCATCAGGTTGAGGGCATATATGTTGATGAAAATGTAAGCTTTGCTCAACTTAAAGATCTAATTTATAAAATTATTTATTCACTATTTGGTGAAGATGTTGAATTAAGGTTCAGGCCTTCTTATTTTCCATTTACAGAGCCTTCAGCTGAGGTTGATATCTTATCAAAAGAAGGAAAGTGGCTTGAAATACTTGGATGCGGGTTAGTAAATCCAATTGTTCTAGAAAATTGCAATATAGATTCAAATAAATATAGTGGCTTAGCTTTTGGTCTTGGAATAGAAAGAATAGCCATGCTAAAGCATGGAGTTACAGATATAAGAGAGTTTTATAAATCTAACTTAGATTTCTTGAGTCAGTTCAAATGAAAATAGCATACAGTCATCTAGTTCAACACATTGAAGAAAACCCAAGTATTGAGCAAATATCTGATAGTTTATTTCAACTTGGCCATGAGCATGAAATTGAAGGTGACATTTTTGATATGGAATTCACTCCTAATAGAGGAGATTGCCTATCAATAAATGGCTTACTAAGAGATTTAGCAGTTTTTTATACAGTTAACCTAATCAAGATATATATAATGAAAAGCTTGATGAATTTCTGATAGATTTTGAAAATCTATCAGAAAGATATTGCCCTCAAATATCATTTCTTAAATTAGAAATTGATGAAGTTCCAGAAATATATAAAGGCTCTTTGGATAGATTATTTTTTAGATCTTAAGTTAAATAAAAATAACTTTTTTACTGATGTTTCTAATTACCTGTCCTATGAAACAGGTCAGCCAACTCATTGCTATGATGCAAATACAATTAACGGTAAGTTAATCTTCCACGAAATAGATGGAGATGAAGAATTTGAGACATTGCTTGATAAAAAAATTACTCTTACAGGTAAGAATCCAGTTTTTTCATTAAATAATGAAGTCATTAATCTTGCAGGCGTAGTTGGTGGAAGAGCACATCATGTTCTGTTAATACGAAGACAGTTATTGTTGAATGCGCATTCTTTCAACCAGAAGCAATTATAGGCAAATCTGTAAAGTATGATATTCAATCAGAGGCATCTCATAAATTTGAAAGAGGTGTTGACCCTGATTGTCATGACAGGGTGCTCAGAAGGTTTATCAAGCTTGTTAGCGAGCATGCAAATATAAAAGATATGTCTATTATTTCTTATAAATCTAAAGACAATCCAATTACCAAATACCAGTTAATGTTAGCAAAATAAATCAAATTATTGGAATTAATATAAGTGAAAAAGAGTACTTAAGTTATCTTTCAAAACTAGGGTTTGTTATTGAGGAAGGTTTTATTAAAGTCCCATCATTTAGAAGTGATGTTAAAACGCAAAATGATTTAGCAGAAGAGGTAGCAAGAGTTATAGGCTATGACAATATTGCAACATCAGAGATAAGTATTCCAAAAAATGAAAAGACAAACCATAAAGATATTGAAAATAAATTAAGATATTTTCTTTTAGATCATGGTTTTTATGAAGTTATTAACTCCCCATTTGTTAAGTTAGTCTCAGAAGAAGCAATTAAAGTTGACAATCCATTGGATTCAAATAGAGAATATCTTAGAACAAATATAACCAATTCCTTGGTAGATAATCTTTTATTTAATGAAAGAAGGCAAAAAGACTCAATTAAGCTTATTTGAGATATCAGATGTTTATTCATCTAGCAATGGTATTAATAAGAAAAGAAAACTATCTATTATTGCAAGTGGAAGAGTTGGCCTCAACTATGAAGACTTCTCAAAAAAAATTAATAAGAAATACTTAACAGCATTATTTCAAGAAATACTTCCAAACGAAGTATTTGATTTCGAAATATTATCAAGAGATTATTAGATACAAAAATAAAGAATGAAATAGTTACTTGGAAGTAGATATTGATAGTTTTCTACTGATATTCTTTCCTACAAGAAACTATCTAAATCTCCTGAAAGTTTTGTTCAATATAATCCTATATCTGAATTGCCATCTTCCTTTAAAGACATTTCATACTCAATTAAAGATTACAGCAAAACCCAAGAACTTCAGGATTTATTGCTAAACTATCAAAGCGAGATTATAAAAAATGTTTATATTTTTGATTATTTTAAGAATGAAAAGCAGGAAGAAATTAAGATTGGATTTAGATTTGTTTTTCAATCCAAAAAAACAACCTTGAACTCAGCTGAAATTGAATTAGTTTATAATGATATTGTGAGCCAATCTCTAAGAATTGAAGGAATTTCAATTCCAGGAATGTAAATAGATATATGAATTTTAGTAAGACCAATATAATAAAAAATATAAGCAAAAAATCTTTAGTTTCTGCTGGAGATGCAACAAGCATATTGGAATCATTCTTATTATTAATAAAAAATAAATCTAAATCAAGATTAGTTAAATTAAGTGGTTTTGGTTCTTTTAGCTTTAAGAAAACTCCTGAACGCCTTGGCAGGAACCCAAAAACACAAGATTCGTATATAATACCTGAACTAAATAAATTAAATTTTAAACCTTCAAATAAAATAAAAGAGAACATAAACTAATGAAAAAAATATTCTTATCTGCACTACTTTTAGCGTCAGCAGGTCTCCATTCTCAAGAGTTAGATGAGGCATATCTAGCAAGTCTTCCTGAGAGTGTTAGAAATGACGTTCTGGAAAAGATGACTGATCGTGAAGAGCTTGATAAGCCTGTTTATAGAAGACCTTCGTCAATGATTAATAAAAATTATTGCTCTGATGCTGATACTGATGCTGATGATTGTATTCCTAAGTCAAATAGATTTGGAGCTCAGATATTTGATATGATGCAAACATCATTTATGCCTATAAATGAACCTAATTTTGATAGTTCATATATCCTAGACTTTGGAGACACCTTAGAGATACAACTAATTGGTCAAAAAAACTCGATTGAAAAGTTATCTATTAAAAGGGACGGGTCTATTAATATCCCAGAAATAGGGAAAATATCAGTTGCAGGTCTATCTTTGGATGAGGTGAGCTCTTTAATTAAAGGTAAGATTGCTAATGCATACATAGGAATAGAGGCATTTGTATCTCTAGTAAACATAAGAGATATACAGGTCTTAATTACAGGCAATGCATATAATCCTGGAATATATACATTAAATGGTAACTCAAACCTTCTTCATGCTCTTAGTATGGCTGGAGGAATAGATGAAAAGGGTAGCTATAGAAAAATTGAGCTCATTCGCGATGATACAGTTATTAATACAATAGATTTGTATGATATTTTCATTCATGGCAAATCAGGTTTTGGTCAGAGATTAAGATCTGGTGATAGTATTTTGATAAAACCTAGCAATGATCTTGTTACTATCTCTGGAGCAGTTAAGAGACCAGGTGTTTATGAATTAACTCCTGATGAATATTACTCCGACTTATTCGCTTATGGCAATGGGTTTTCTCCATCTGCAGATATTGATACATTGAGAGTGGAGAGGCTTAATAAGGATGAGGTTGAATTTATATACATATCTGATGTAAAAGATTTATCTTCAATAAAACCTGTTTCTGGTGATCGTTTGAATGTTAGGTCTTATGTTCGTAAGAGTGTAACTATTTCAGGGGCTGTAAATACTCCTGGCACATATGTTATTTCAAGAGGTGAGACCCTATCTTCTTTAATAGAGAAAGCAGAGGGATATAAGGATGATGCTTATCCATTCGGAGGAGTTCTAAATAATAAGAGGGCTGAAGCTATTAATGCCGCAGCAGTAGATAAGCTATATACCTCTTTTGTTCAAAAATTAATTAGTAAAGGAGATGCATTATTTGCCTCTGAATCTCTTCCATTTATTCTTGCAGAACTAAAAAAATCTACTATATCTGGAAGGATAATGGCTGAATTTGATATTGATGTTATTAACGCCATCCCAGAGCTTGATACCAATCTTGAAGATGGTGATAGTGTAATAATTCCTATAAGCACACAGCAGATTTATATTTTTGGTGAGGTAAATAATCCAGGAGCAATTAGATATAAGCCAGGACAAAGCATTCAGGATTACTTAGTGTCTTCTGGAGGTACATTAGAAAGTGCAGATAATACAAATATTTTTGTAGTGCATCCCAATGGTGAGTTGAATAGATTACAAAACACTTCTAGATTATCTTTTATAAATAAAAGAGGCAATGATGTTTTAATCTATCCAGGCAGTGTTATTTACATACCTAGAGAGGTACTCTCAAGAGATCCAGCTCTTGTGGCGTCAATATGGGCTCCAATTGTAAGTGCTTTAGCATTAAGCATTACGTCTTTATCTGTTCTAGATAATAAATAGAAAAAAAATGAGATTTTTTTTTCATTAATTTTTACTCTTTCACTTAGTGCTAATTATTCAGACGACTATGAGGGGCTTGGTTCCTCATATAATTCATTTGGACAGGTTGGATTAATACAAACACCCACAGCAGATTCTAAAAAAGAAGGGACGGTTTCTTTTACCTTTAATAAAAATGATATTTGGAAATTTGGTACCTTGTCCGTATCTCCATTTGATTGGCTTGAAGCTAGTTATTTTTACTACAGACCTTCTGATTTGAATGGGAGGCAATAATGTTGCAGGTCATTATTTAGATAAAGGATTTAATGTAAAGTTTAAATATAAACCAAAAAATAATAACCTACCTCATTTGGCTATTGGCTTAGATGATTTTGCAGGAACAGGATTTTTCACTAGAGAGTATATTGTTGCAACTCAAGAATTAAGAGATATAAAAATTTCTCTTGGAATGGGCTGGGGTAAATTTGTTGGAAGTAATAATTTTGAGAACCCGTTATCTTTTTTATCTGATAGTCTTGATATCCGACCTTTAGTATCTGATAATTATGACTAGGTGGAACACCTTCCTATGATAAATGGTTTAGGGGTAATGCAGCTATGTTTGGAGGGGTTGAGTATTTCTTTCCTAAAGTCAAAGGGTTGAGTATGAAGGTGGAGTATGACCCATATGATTACTTTGATTTTTCTGCACAAAACAGAAGCGATGCTATTTACGAGCTAAGAAAGAAAGATTCTGATATAAATATAGGTTTTAGCTATCCAGTTAGAGAGTTTCTAACTATCGATGCTTCCTATATTAAAGGTAATACTTTTAATCTTAGCTTTCACTATCGGAGCAACATTTAACGGAAAGCTTCGAAGTAAACCAAAATTTAAACCAACTATAAAAACAAGAGAAAATGATGATAAATCAGAGATGGTTTTCTATGAGGATTTATTACACAACCTTAATAACAATAATTTATTATTACAAACAGCTTCACTCTCCAAAGAAAAACTAGATATTTCTATATCAACTTCGCAGCATAGGAATGCTATTAGATCTTCGTCTTATGCTGGCTCTATAGCAAGCAAAGTATCTAGAGATCACAATATCAATCTAAGCCAAATTAATATTAGCCATATCAATGCAGGGGTTGAGTTAAATAATATAACTTATATTGCCAATCATCTTGATAGCAGTAAAGATACTCCTATAGAGATTATAGAAAGATACACAAAGCTTGATTCAGGGAATAAAAATAGTTATAAAAATCATGAATTTCAACCAAGTGTAAAGTTTCCAGCTGTCTTTTCATCTTTTAGCCCGTCATTGGTAAGTAATATTGGAAATCCTGAGAAATTTTATTTTTGGGGCTTAGACCTTCAGAATACTGCTGAAATTCAATTTAATAGAAGTCTTTTACTTTCCTCAGAGATTAACTACTCCTTATATAATAATTTTAAAGATACTATTTCAGGCCCTGCCTCTAAAATGGAGCACGTTAGGACTGATAAAGTTCAATATCTTAAAAATGCTAATCTTTATATTAAAAGACTGCAGCTTGACTATATTTGGTCACCTAGAAAAGATTTATACGCAAAGGTAAGCGGCGGTATATTTGAGAGTATGTTTGGTGGTTTTGGAGGCCAAGTCTTATATAAGACCTTTCAATAGTAACTTTAATATAAGTTTTGAAGGTTTTTACGTTAAACAAAGAGGGTATGACCAAACTTTTAAATTTAGAAAATATAAAACAACAACTGCTCACCTCAATCTAGGTTACTTACTCCCAATGGGAATAGAGTCAAATATAAGTTATGGCAGGTATCTCGCCAAAGACGACGGTTTTACATTTGATCTTTCTAGAAGAACAAAATCCGGGTTTAAAGCTGGTATATATTTTACCAGAACCAATGTTTCTGCAGAGTTATTTGGTGAAGGTAGTTTTGATAAGGGATTTTACTTCCAGATACCTATGGATCTATTTTCAAAAGATTATAAAGGTGGCTATAGTAACTTTAAATTATCGCCCTTAACTAGAGATGGTGGAGCCAAGTTAGAGTTTGATAAAGATCTTAGGGGTCTTATCTATAACTCATCCTTAAATGAGCTTAGACAAGGCTGGAGATAGGCTCTCAAGCTAAAAATGTAGTTTATACACCATGTATCAAGCTAAAGTTTCTGTATTACTACTAAACAAGACTCTTATTTAATAACTTTCTATTAGAAGGTTTTATCTACTCAAGCCCGTTGAGAATCTAATAGGCAAAAAAATAGCGGGTAAACCCGCTATTTTTATAGTACGTAGTTCTATGTGCTAGTGCCTGTGTAGCAGGAGTCGCTGTGCTTGTGCTTGTGCAGGAGTCGTGTAGCCGGTGTTGGTGCAGGAGTCGGAGCCGGTGTTGGTGCAGGAGTCGGAGCCGGTGTTGGTGCAGGAGTCGGAGCCGGTGTTGGTGCAGGAGTCGGAGCCGGTGTTGGTGCAGGAGTCGGAGCCGGTGTTGGTGCAGGAGTCGGAGCCGGTGTTGGTGCAGGAGTCGGAGCCGGTGTTGGTGCAGGAGTCGGAGCCGGTGTTGGTGCAGGAGTCGGAGCCGGTGTTGGTGCAGGAGTCGGAGCCGGTTGGCATATCGCAGCAGCAAGTAGAGCAGCAGCAGCAGCTACAGCAGCAGCAATTGCTCCTGGATCTAATGCTTTCTCTTTTGCTTCTTCTTCTACTGAAGACCCTGTTCGTCATTTGCATTATCTTCAGCTTCTTGAGCAGAGATATCTGTAGCAAATATGCCATAAAAGAAACTAAATACTGTTCCCCATATAACTCTAAACTTTGATTTTATAAATTTTGCCATTTTTTAACACCTTTAAATAATGATTAATGGTTGAACTATAGCAAATAATAGCATACAACCTAAAAACCGATTATATAGCAATTATCGGAACAAAACAACATTAATATCATTAATTATGTACATATCATGACATTTCACCTATATTGGATATTTTAAAGTAAGTTATTTCGAAATATATTAATTAACATATCAAATATTTCTTTACTTAAGTCTTTGTATGAAAAGCTTAACAATCCATTAATATGTTTGGCAGGTTGATTAATAATACATCATACAATATACATAATATTAGTTGTATAATTTTATTTTCTAACTAATTAGAAGTAATTATAACCACTACATAACAGGTATCATTTTTCATGAATTGCAAACTACTTATATCAACCTTCATGTTTTCTGCATTATTAAGTGCAGCAGACATTGAAGTAAAAACTTCTTCAGGTATTTCTTCAAGCTATAGTAATTCTGGCGTTTTAAATTGGGATGATATCCCTATGCAAAGCCACCTATCGGCAATCTCCGATGGAAGGCACCTAGAGAAATTACTAATTCTGAAATTTTTATTACCTAAAGATAATAATTTTTGTGTTCAAAGGCCATCTGGTATGGGCGGTTCAGAGGGAGAGGGCTACTTTTCTGGAACTGAAGACTGTCTTTATTTAGATATTAAAGCTCCCAAAAACTCATCTGAAAAACAACTTCCTGTAATGTTCTGGATTCATGGTGGTGGAAATACATCGGGGTTGAAAGACCTTTATGATTTTTCAAAAATGGTTAAACGTCATGATGTAATTGTTGTATCTATAAATTATAGATTAGGGCCTTTTGGTTGGTTTACCCATCCAGCTATACAAGGCTTACAAAGCGGCCTAGATAAAACATCTAATTTTGGGACTTTAGATATTATTGAGGCTTTGAAAGTGGGTTCAATCTAATATATCTCTATTTGGTGGGGATCCAAATAATGTCACTATTTTTGGTGAATCTGCTGGTGGTCACAATGTATTTTCTTTATTAGCATCAAAAGAAGCTAAAGGCTTATTTCATAAAGCTATTTCCCAGTCAGGCTATACAACAACAATTCAAGCAGATTTAGCGTTTAAACAAGACAGTTATAGCTCCACTTCAAATTATGCGAGTTTCAATATTGTCGACAAAGTCTTGCAAAAAAATGCTGTAAAGATTAATCAATCCAGCTTAGATAAAAAAGAACTAAGAAAAATTCTATTAGATCTATCTGCAAAAGATTTTTTTAGTCACTATGCAAAAAGACCTTCCTATGAAGATATTCCTTTAATGACAGCTGATGGAATCGTGATTCCCGTTATGGGATTGAGAAAGGCTTTAGCAAGCAAAGAGCACTTAAACATTGTCCCGACTATTGCTGGCTCTAACCGCGATGAGGTTAAGCTTTGGCTAGGATCTGCTGAGTATTTTGTAGACCTAAAATTTTCACCGATAGGTAAGTTACTTGGCATCCCCAAGGTTTCATTAAAGGACGAGGATGCATTTGAGATATTTAATCACTACAGAAGCTCTGCATGGAAGCTAAGAGGCGTTGATGGCCCCTTAAGAGCTATGAAAGAAGCAGGCAACGAAATTTTATATGCCTATAGGTATGACTGGGATGATCATAGAAGGTTTGTTGTGGGTGATTTTAAGAAGCTTATTGGAGCCGCTCATGCTACAGAGATACCACTTTTAACGGGAAATAATAAGTTAGTTGGTGATTATGGTTTTTTAATATATCCAAGAGGACCCTCAAAAAGGTTCACCTCAAAAAACATGATGAAGTTTTGGGCTAATTTTGCTAGAGAGGGCACCCCAGGCAAGTCAACTAACTCAATTAAATGGAATGCTTACAATGATGCAGATAAATCTAATTTTATTATCTTGGATAATAGAGCTAATCTTAATATGAGCTCAGATATGATCTCATTTAAATCATTGGTAGGTGATCTTCATAAAGAAACTGATGTTACAGATTTAGAGAAATGTGTAGTTTTACTCCAGATGCTTACATTTGTTGGCGATGATTTATATGATAAATATATAAATAGCTATCCAGGAAATTGTATTAGGAGTGAATCTGAGAAATTTTTAAAAGATAATGCTAGCTTTATAGAGTATTAAATAGAGTTACTAATTTAATTTTTAGCTCTATCTTTTAGTTTTAATACATCCATATCTTTTATTCTTATAAGATCGGCTATTCTTCTTATAAGCCTCTCTTCATCGACATCAAGATTTGAGTCCGCATAGGCAACATCCCAAAGAAAGCTTATTAATAAAATTTTGTCTTCTTTTGTAAAGTGTTTGTTTATGTCCTCAATGAATTCATAAAATGAAACACTATCATTGCTGTAGGTTTCTATTAATTTGAGTATATCTTTCTCGTCTTTACCAACTTTTTCTGAAATTTTCTTTATCTCCCCAAGAAGAAGAGTTGCCTCATCATCGCTAATTTCACCATCTGATCTTGCAATCTCATAAGCTAGGACTGATCCTATTAGCTCTACCTCAAATACAGGTATGGTTAATTCTTTTTCTGGGATTTTCTTTTTAAATAGATTTAGCATTTTTTTCTAGAATAGTATATTTAGTTACAAAGTAGGTAATAGCAAATAATACAAATGAATAAAAAGATAGATATTCCTTACTAGGGAAGACCACTTCAAACATCCAGCCGATTAAACCCAACCCAGATGATAATGTAATAAATACAACAAGTATATTATTTTGAGTTAGTCCTAAATCAACAAGTTTATGGTGAAGATGGTCTCTTCCAGGCTTAAATGGACCAATGCCTTTTAGTAATCTTGATCCCATTACACCAACACAATCAAGTAAAGGTATAGCCACAAGCCATAATGCAGTAACAGGATTTATAGCTTGGTGGTCTTGGCTGAGATCAATGCACAGTATTGCAACAATGAATCCAAGTAGATTTGAGCCACTGTCGCCTAAAAATACCCCTCTTTTTTTACCAAACCAACCTAGATTATAGGTAAGAAAGCCTATTAGAGCTCCTATCGGTATCAATAAACCATATTTTACAGATCCAAAAAACATTAATATAAGAAGAGGCATAAGTGCAAACGATGCACAAATTCCATTAAGCCCATCTATCATATTAAAAGCATTCATCAGACCAACAACGCAGAAAATTGTAAAAATAATTGAATATATATATTTAAGCTCAATAACGCCAAACCCAAACAAATTTCCTAAATTAATAATGGACACATCACACATTAAAATAAACAGGTAAGCTATTAAAGCTTGGAATGCTAATCTAATAGATGCTCTTATTCCTATAAAGTCATCAATCATCATAAAGAAAACAATAAAGCCACCACAAATAAACATAGCAAGACTAGCGCTATCTACCACTAAACCTGAGCTATTTTTAATCAAAGGAGAAAGAAATCCTTCGAGGGGAGAGGAGGTATTCTTAACTTGCCCATTTTCATAGCTGTACACCTCAACAGAGCCATCCGGAAAAAGTACATCAAAATTTCCGTTTGCATTGGGAGTTATCTTGACTGAAGAGGGGGTTTGATTGGCAAGACCAACATCAACCTTTATAGAATTAGAGTTTTTATCTATCTCTGTATTAACCTCGTATTCTTTTTTTGCAACTTCATATTTTTTAGTTATATTTTGACTAGAAAATTCAGCATTTTTAAGCAATCCTTCTTTAATATTTGTCTCTACCGGAACTATCGTTAAGCCGTTCAGCAATAACCCAGTTACGATCATTGCTGTAAATATAGATATGCCTCCAGTAAGAGGAGTGGCTCTAAAATGAAACTTTCTGCTTTTGTCCGGAAGATCAATAAGAATCCCATACTTCTTTGCAAGATTCCTAAAGAATCCATTAAATGTTATGGAAGCAAAAAAGCTTAAAAAAAGAATTGATAATGCTGAGCTAATTGTCATAGATTTAACTTATAAAATTAGTTTATTATATTCATATAACCACACATGACAAATATGAATAAATTTTTAACATACATGTCTCTACTATTATTACCAATTGATAAATATAATGTTATTTATAAGGCTAACTACTTACCTGAGAAAATATGAATACTGAAAGCATGAGACATGAACTATCTATCGCGATAAAGGCTTCTTTAGAGGCTGGCAAAATGCTGTTGAGTAATAAGAAAGATTTAAACAAAGCAACTTTTACATCTAGTAAAGATATTAAATTAGAGGCAGATGTAAGCGCTGAACGATTAATTAAAGCTATTCTCAATAAAGAGTCTATATACCCAATTCTTGCAGAAGAAAGCGGTAAATCTGTTGACGACCTTGGAAGTACTTTTTGGGTTGTGGACCCTTTAGATGGAACAGCTAATTACTCTAGAGATATCCCTATATGCTGTGTATCAATAGCGCTAATTAAGGATTTAGAGCCTGTAATGGGCGTTATCTATGATTTTAATAATGATGATCTTTATGAAGGTTCAATATACCAATCTGCTTTATTGAACGGGAATGTATTAAATACATCTTCTATCACAAAGCCTAGGGATGGAATATTAGTTACAGGGCTTCCTAATAATACAGATTATTCAGATGAAGCAATGCTAAAAATGATTAAAGACTTCCAGGATTGGAAAAAAGTAAGAATGATCGGTTCTGCAGCAATGGCATCAGTCTATGTTGCATCAGGTAAAGCAGATTTATATAAAGAATTTGGAACTTATTTATGGGATATAGCTGCAGGTGCAGCAATTATAAATGCAGCAGGCGGAAGGGCTGATATTAAAAACAGACGGGAAAACTTTCAAGTAGATGCATATTTTTCTAATTCAAAAATTGTAGAATAATAAATGAGAATTGCTATTATCAGCGACGGCATCCCCGGGCACTTTAATCAATCCATAGGTGTTGCAAATCTTCTCGCCGAGGATATTCCTAATCAGCAAACTATCTTCAAGATGGTACACAAGTTCCCTTTAATGAGATCTATTACAAGACTTTACTTAAGACACCTATTTAAAAGTGTAAAAATTTTAAAGATTCAGAAAATTTTAGATATTTACTACCCTCTTAAATTTAAAAGACTTCGACTTAATAATTGCCAGCTGGAGGAAATACATCATTTATCACAGCAGCTCTAAGCAAAAAATATAATATTCCATCCATTCAAATAGGTTCTTTAAGGGGACTAAAATCAATATATTTTGCGGCCCATATTACTATTGAGCCTGATATCAATTCCTCTTCAAATATAGTTACCTTGTTAGCCCCCAACAAATACAAGCCTAATTTACAAAGAAATAAGACGAATAAAAATAAGGCATTATTTCTTTTAGGAGGTAATGGAGCTGGGTACACATACACAATGAACGATTGGGAAGAGCTAGAGAAAAATATTAAACATTTTGAGACTACAACTGGAATAAAGCCATTAATAGTTACCTCCAGAAGAACCGATAAAACCCACGAAGATTATTTATACAATGAAATGAGGACATACTGCGATCCTGGATCTATATGGTTTCATAGGGGTGGAGAAAATGCTGACCTAGATGCAATGTTTAATGATTCAGATTTTATCTATGTTACAGAAGATAGCGCTATGATGATCACGGAATCAGTTAGTAGCGGTTTATCTGTTTCAACACTATCACCTAAGAGGATTAAATCTGATACAAAGTATGAAAATATGCTTTTAAGACTAGAGGCAAATAATCTAATAAACAGGCTTAGTTTTAAATCCAATCTTCAGAAAGATTCCTACTATGGTAATGAGGATAAGGTTTTTAAAATTAGAGAGCTTTTAAAAAAGAACATTATGGAAAAAATATCACTATGAAAAGTTTAGTATGGTTTAGAGGTGATCTTAGGCTTGATGACAACCCAGCGCTAAGAAATGCTTGTGAAAACTCTGAAGAGGTCTCAGCTGTATTTCTTTTTTCACCCAAACAGTTAAGCCTCCATAGTGAAGCAAATATCAAAGTAGATTTTTTAATAAAGAACTTGGTTTTACTGGAAAAAAAATTAAATGATTTAAATATCTGTCTTACGATCATCGAAAGTGAAGGTTTCAGCTTTGATAAAGGGTATATTTCTAATTTAGCGGCAAAAAATAATATTGATAAAGTATTCTGGAACAATCAATTTGGAGAAGACGAGCTGCATAGAGATTTACAAGTATCAGAAGCACTAGCAAGCAATAAAATTAATTATGAATCCTTTGATGATCAAGTTGTATATAAGCCTGGCACACTAAAAACAGGTCAGGGAAACCCCTATTCGGTCTTCACTCCTTTTAAAAGAAAATGGATAGAATTTTTTGAAATGGACTTTCTAGATATAGATTATTTGTATCAAAAAAAGAGCAAAACAGATCACATATCTAATGTAGATGCTTTTAATTTTAATTTTAAACAGACTCATAAGGCTGATATGGACTTATGGCCTGCTGGAGAGGAAGAGGCTATTGCGAGGTTGCAAAATTTTCTTAAAGATAAAGCTATCAATTATTCCAAAGACAGGAATGATCCTATTATTGATGGGACAAGCAGAATCTCACCTTATTTAGCCTTAGGTATTATTTCATCTAAAAGATGTATTCTTGAGGCACTAAAGCATAATAATTTTGAATTTAGTTCAGGCCATATTGGGATAACTAAATGGATTGATGAGATTGTGTGGAGAGAATTTTATAAAAATATTATGTTTTCTTTTTCAAAAGTAAGTAAAGGTCAGCCATTCCAAGATTATTCGAAATCAATAAAATGGAGATTTGATAAAGATGAATTTGATGCTTGGAAGGAGGGCAAAACCGGATTTCCTATTATTGATGCAGCTATGAGGCAATTGCTTCATGAGGGATGGATGCACAATAGGCTTAGAATGGTTGTAGCCATGTTCTTTACCAAGAATATGCTTCATGATTGGAGGCTAGGTGAGGAGTATTTTATGCAGAATCTTATTGACGGTGATTTTGCATCTAATAACGGGGGTTGGCAGTGGAGCAGCTCAACCGGAACTGATGCAGCTCCTTATTTCCGAATTTTCAACCCAATTACCCAATCTACAAATTTTGATAAAGAAGGACTATTTATAAAAAAATACTTCCCTGAATTAAAAGATTTGGATAAATCTGTTATACATAATCCACCGACTGAACACAGAAAATATTGCAAATATCCAATGCAGATTCTTGATCTTAAAGAATCAAGATTAAGGGCTATTGAGGCTTTTAAAACTGCAAAAAATTAATAGGATAGCTACATCTGTTTATGTATAATTGTTGAACTAAACATACGGGAATTTTTGTTATGAAAGATAGATTAGAGTTTTATATTAATGGTCAATGGGTTGAGTCTGAGTCTGATGAAAGGATTGAAGTTGAAAACCCTGCTACAGAAGAAGTTATTGGACATGTTTCTGCTGGAACTAAGGGAGATATAGATTTAGCAGTCCAGGCTGCATCAGAGGCCTTTAAAACTTTTGGTAATACTTCGAAGGAAGAAAGAATAGACCTGTTAAAAAAAATCATTACAGAGTATGAAAATAGAACTGAAGACTTTATAAAAACTATTTCTGAAGAGATGGGCTCACCAATTTGGCTATCAACCGCAGCGCAGGTGACTACTGGCCTAAGAAATTTTCAAGAAACTCTTGAAGCTCTAGAAAGTTATGAATTTGAAAAATTAGAAGGCACTTTTACTATAATTAAAGAGCCTATTGGCGTGGTGGGCATGATTACACCTTGGAACTGGCCTATGAATCAAATCACAACAAAGGTCTCTTCAGCGATAGCTACTGGATGCACTATGGTTTTAAAACCAAGTGAAATATCACCTTTTTGTGCAATGCTTCTAGCTGAAGTTTTTGATGCTGCTGGAGTTCCGGCTGGAGTATTTAATGTTGTTAATGGCTATGGACCAACTGTTGGGGCTGCTTTATCAGAACATCCAAAAGTAGACATGATGTCATTCACAGGCTCAACAAGGGCTGGAATTGCAGTTGCCCAAGCTTCTGCTCCAACTGTTAAAAGAGTCCAACAAGAATTAGGTGGCAAGTCTGCAAATATCATTCTTGATGATGTTGCTGATATAGAAAAAGCAGTGAAAGGCGGGGCTGGACATTGTTTCTTAAATTCAGGGCAGTCATGCAATGCTCCAACGAGAATGCTAGTTTCTAGTACCAATTATGACAAGGCTGTTGAAGTTGCAGTTGCTGCTGCTAACAAGACTACCGTTGGCGATCCTAATGGTGAATTTAGAATGGGCCCTATTGCCAACAAAGCTCAGTATGAAAAGGTAGTCAGAATGATTGAAATAGGTATTGAAGAAGGAGCTACTCTTGTAGCAGGTGGACCTGATAAGCCAGAAGGGTGTGATAAGGGATATTTTGTTAAACCTACTGTTTTTGCAAACGTAACTAATGACATGACCATAGCAAGAGAAGAAATCTTTGGACCTGTACTTTCAATCATAAAATATGAAACAGAAGAAGAGGCAATTGCAATCGCTAACGATACTGAATTTGGTTTAGCGGGTTATATACAAGGAGAGTTATCTCATGCTCAAGAAGTCGCTAAGAAAATAAGAGCTGGTCAAATTACTATTAACGGAGGAGCTAGAGGAAGTTCAGCACCTTTTGGTGGTTATAAGACTTCAGGAAATGGAAGAGAGCACGGAGTTCATGGCATTGATGAATGCCTAGAGACTAAAGCTGTAATTATTCCAGTAGGCTAATCTAGTAAATCTGGTTCTTTTTTAACAATCATATCAAATGCTGGTTGGTAGCTTGCCCATGCAGCGATATCATTGGCTATAAAGCCTCGAGTTTTAATAGCAGTATCATGAGAAATAATTATTGGATCTCCAGCAGCCTCTGCCATTAATTGAGCTTGGCAGCATCTTTCCATAGACATATAAAACCATAAAGCTATATCAACAGATGGCCCTGTTGTTAGAATTCCATGATTTTGAAGAATAATAACTTTATTGTCACCAAGTGTTTTAGCTATTTCATCTCCTTCATCAACTTCTTCTACGACACCGGAAAAATCTTTATATATAGCTTGGGTCTCATAGAAAGCACAGGCATCTTGAGATATTGGGTCAAGCGGCTTTCCTAATGTAGAAAAAGTCCTCCCATATATTGAATGAGAATGAGCAGCTGCATTAACATCTGGTCTTGCAGCATGAAGTCTTGAATGAATAGCAAAAGCAGCTACATTTACGTCTTTGTCTCCTTGAATTACTTTCCCATCGTGATTAACTAAAATTAAATCTGATACAGAGATCTGTGAAAAATGAACGCCTAGAGGATTTACCCAAAAATGATCAGGAAATTCAGGGTCTCTTAGAGTTATATGCCCAGCAACACCCTCATTAAAGCCAAAGTGGGCAAACATTCTAAAGCCTGCAGCTAATTTCTCTAATTGATTTCTTCTAAGCTCTGCAACATTGGCAAATTCTGTCATTTCAAGGCCTTTACCTTTTAATGGAAGCCTCCCTTCAGATATATCAATTTTAATTGGTGCAACATTCGTCATTTACTTATCCCCTTGTTATCTTTAATGATAAAATAACATATCTAAATTAAATTACCAAAATACAGGAGCATCATGAAATTTAGAATTGAAAAAGATAGTCTCGGTGAAGTCAAAGTCCCTCAAAAAGCATTATGGGGAGCCCAAACTCAAAGAGCCTTAGATAATTTCACAATCAGCGGCATTAAATTTGCCTTCCCATTCGGTAGATCTTTTATTGAAGCTTTAGGAATTATTAAATATTCAGCAGCCGCATCAAATCAGAAATTAAAATTATTAGATGTAAAAAAATCTAATGCAATAAAAGTAGCAGCAAAAGAGGTAATCCAAGGTGATTATGACACTTCATTTCCTTTGGATATTTTCCAAACAGGATCTGGAACGAGTACAAATATGAATGCTAATGAAGTCATAGCCAATGTTGCATCAAAGCAATCAAAGTTAAAAATTAATGCTAATGATGATGTGAATATGAGCCAAAGTTCTAACGATGTTATACCAACTGCTATTTGCGTTAGTGCCCTAATAGACATGCATAGACTACTTTTACCCAACTTAGATTTGTTAATCGATACTATTGGTAAAAAAATGTTGAGTACTAAAGGTAATGTTAAGACGGGTAGGACTCATTTAATGGATGCAATGCCAATAGATTTTTCTCAAGAGTTATCAGGCTGGAAGGCACAACTAGAGTCAGTAAAAAAATCTTTAACTCTTGCTACTACAAGAATGAATGATCTTCCTCAAGGAGGAACAGCTATTGGGACCGGAATAAATAGCCATAAAGATTTCTCAAAAAACTTCTGTCTTGAAGTTAATAAACTTACAAAATTTAAAACAAAACCAGCTAAAAACTTTTATCAAGGATTAAGCTCTGTTGATAATGCGGTTGAGCTTTCATCTGCTCTAAAGAATCTGAGTATCATCCTTTCTAAAATATGTAACGATCTAAGATGGATGAATAGCGGCCCTTTAACTGGCTTGGGTGAAATAGAGTTAGAAGCTCTCCAACCCGGAAGTAGTATCATGCCTGGAAAAGTTAACCCGGTTATTCCAGAAGCTGTTGCTATGGCTTGTGCCGATGTTGTTGGTAATGATCTAACTATAAGTATTGCAGGGCAGAGTGGAAATTTTCAATTAAATGTCATGCTTCCTGTAGTGGCTTACAACTTATTAAAAAGTATCAATCTTCTTGGTAATTCAATGCCTCTTCTTGCTAATAAAGCTATAAAAACTTTTAAGATAAACACAAGCAATATAGAAGAGTCATTATCTAAAAACCCTATATTAGTTACAGCTTTAAATAGATTAATTGGATACAGTAAAGCTGCAGCTATAGCGAAAAAAGCTTATAAAGACAATAAGCCTATTATTGACGTGGCGCATGAAGAAACTGGAATTAGTGTAGCTGAACTTAAAAAACTTTTAGATCCTTCTAAGTTAACTAAAGGCGGTATTGGTGGTTAATTTATCTGAACAATCTTGTGAGGCATGCAGAATAGATGCTCCAAAGTTATCTGAAGCTGAAATTAGTACCCTTATACCTGATCTTATGGGATGGACTTTACTTCACAGCCCTATGCATCAATTAAAAAAAGTATTTAGTTTTAAGGATTACCAAGGCGCTATAAATTTTACCAATAACCTAACTAAAATAGCTGATGAGGAAGATCATCATCCTAAAATAGTCCTAGAGTGGGGCAAAGTTACTGTCTTATGGTGGTCTCACAAAATAGAAGGACTGCATAAAAATGATTTTATATGTGCTTCTAAAACAGATAGTCTATATTCAGAAAAGTGAAAAAAATAACCCTTATCTATTCTGGAGGATCTGATTCCTTCACATTACTTCATCATGCCTTGAGCCAGGGCTTGGATGTAGATTGTATTTCTTTTGGATACGGGCAGAAACATATTAAAGAACTTGAGTATGCAAAAGAGAACTGTAAGGAACTTAATTTAAACCATACTCTTATTGATATAGGGGACCCTTTAAGTATTTTTGGATCTACTTCCTTGGTCGATGTTGATAATAAAATTCCTCACGGAAGCTATAAAGAAGAATCTATGAAATCAACAATAGTTCCTAACAGAAACATGATATTTATTTCTTATGCTATTGCATATTCTATTGCTAATAATATTAGCGAGGTCTGGTATGGCGCCCATGCAGGAGATCACTTTATTTATCCAGATTGCAGACCAGCCTTCTTAGATTCTATGAATCAAGCAGCTGGGCTATGCGATCCCTCAGAAGTAAGCGTTATGGCTCCATTTATCAATCTTAATAAAGGTGAAATTTTCAGGGTAGGACTAGACCTAAATTTAGATTATTCAAAAACATGGACTTGTTACGAAGGTTTAGACAATCCATGCGGAAAGTGTGGTTCTTGTGTAGAGAGGCTAGAAGCTTTTGCTGATAATAAGTCATCTGACCCTTTAGTTTATTCGTAATGTATTCAATTAAAGAGATATATAAAACCATACAAGGGGAGGGAGCTCAGAGTGGAAGAGCTGCTGTTTTTGTAAGGTTTTCAGGTTGCAATTTATGGACTGGAAGAGAAAAACATAGAAGTACAGCCATATGCCAATTTTGTGATACTGACTTTGTCGGAACTGACGGAGTTAATGGTGGAAAGTATTCTGCTGAATCCTTAGTTAAAAAAATAAATGAGATCTGGTCTTCAAAAGAAAATGGCTACATTGTCTTTACCGGCGGAGAGCCTATGCTTCAGCTAGATAAAGAATTAATCACTGAATGTAAAAATAATAATTTTGAAACAGCAATAGAAACTAACGGCACTTTAGATATTGATTTTGAAATAGACTGGGTATGTGTATCACCAAAGGCGGGAAGCGAATTGGTTTTAAAGCATGGAGACGAGTTAAAGGTTGTTTATCCTCAAAATGAATTCAACCTAGATGTTTTTAAAGATATGCAGTTTACACATTTCTACTTACAGCCCATGGATTCAGAGAATAAAGATAAAAATACTACTGATGCTATCAATTATTGCTTAAAGGACCCTGTTTGGAAGTTAAGTATTCAGCAACATAAGTTATTAGGAATCGACTAGGTACTTTTTTTTCTTCTCGGTCTTGGTTATAATCCTTCATGGACAAAGTAAAATTAAAAGCATTAACATTCGACGACGTACTTCTTTTGCCGAGGTATAGCGACTTCATTCCAAGTGAAGCTTCAACGGAAACCAAATTAACTAAAAATATTTCTATTAAGATGCCTCTTATATCTGCGGCTATGGATACTGTTACAGAATCCAGAATGGCAATTGCATTAGCAGAAGCTGGTGGAATAGGAATAATTCATAAAAATAATTCTACTGATGAGCAAGTTGCTCAGGTGAGAGCAGTTAAGAAGCATGAAAGCGGAGTTGTTAGAGATCCAACAACAATAAGATCTAGCAGATCTATTGCTGAGCTTAAGCAGCTTACAGATGAGCTTAATATCTCTGGAATGCCTGTTGTAGATGATGGGATTCTAAAAGGAATCGTAACTAGCAGAGATTTTAGATATGCAGATGATATGGCGGCTCCAGTTTCATCAATTATGACTCCATTAGAAAAGCTTGTAACAGTTACAGAAGGAACTTCCCAAGAAGAAGTTAAAAAATTAATGTACGAGAATAGAATTGAAAAGATTCTTGTTCTTGATGATGAAAAGTCTTTAACAGGTCTGGTCACGATGAAAGACATAGAGAAATCAGCTGAACATCCTAATGCTACAAAAGATTCATCTGGAAGATTATTGGTTGGAGCTGCATTGGGTACTGGCTCAGATACCTTGGAAAGAGCTAGAGCTTTAAAAGAAGTTGGAGTTGATTTATTCGCAATTGATAGTGCTCACGGCCATTCAAAAAATGTTATTGAAACAATAAAGGCTATCAAAAAAGAGTTTCCTGATATTGATGTCATTGGTGGAAATGTCGCCACTCCAGAAGGCGCTATAGCACTTGCTAAAGCAGGTGCAGATGCAATTAAGGTTGGTATGGGGCCCGGTTCAATATGTACTACTAGAATAATTGCAGGTATTGGAGTTCCTCAAATTACAGCCATTCTTACTATCAAAGAAGCTCTAAAAGATCATGACATAGGCATTATTGCTGACGGCGGAATTAGATTTTCAGGAGATGTTGCAAAAGCAATAGCTGCCGGTGCTGATACTGTAATGCTAGGCGGTCTATTTGCTGGAACTGAAGAAGCTCCAGGAGAGGTAGAGTTATATCAAGGAAGAAGCTTTAAAACATACCGAGGCATGGGTTCAATAGGAGCTATGAGTGAAAGGCAGGATGCAAATAGATATTTTCAAGAAGATGTTTCTTCAGAAAAATTAGTTCCAGAGGGCATTGAGGGAAGAGTTCCTTTTAAAGGATGGGTAATTAGTGTCATAAATCAATTAATTGGAGGGCTTAGACAGAGCATGGGTTATGTCGGAAGTAAAACAATTGCGGACATGCAAGAAAATTGCCAATTTATTGAGATTACTAATGCAGGCATGGCCGAAAGTCATGTGCATGATGTAATGATCACAAAAGAAGCTCCTAATTATCAAAGAAGTTAAAAGGCAAAAAAAGTGACAAATTTATCTATAAATGAAAAGACTGTCGATACTATATTGGTATTAGATTTTGGATCTCAATATACTCAATTGATAGCTAGAAGGGTTAGAGAGAGTAATGTTTATTCTGAAATATTGCCTTGGGATATTAGCGAAGAAAGAATTAGATCAATTAATCCTAAGGGTATTATTCTATCAGGCGGGCCTGATTCAGTAACTAATAGCTATACTCCAAGAATTCCTCAGATTGCTTTTGATTTAAATATTCCTTTGTTGGGGATATGTTATGGAATGCAAACATTGGCTGAGCAAATGGGAGGCCAGGTTGTATCTGCTGATCATAAAGAGTTCGGCCATTCAGAACTTACGGTAAGCACTGATTCTATTTTATTTTCTGATCTTGATAAAACATTAAATGTTTGGATGAGTCACGGAGATCAAGTTCAAGATCTTCCAGATGGCTTTGAGCTAGTTGCCTCTACAGCTACTGCTCCTATAGCTGCTATGCAGCACATATCTAAGCCTATTTATGCAATTCAATTTCACCCCGAAGTAACTCATACAGAAGACGGTAAAACAGTTCTTGATAACTTCTTATTTAAAATATGTAAAGTTCATGCTGATTGGAAAATGGATAATCTAATCGCCCAAAGAATAAATGAGATCAAAGAGCAGGTTGGAAATAATAAAGTTCTTTTAGGTTTATCTGGAGGTGTTGATTCATCAGTAACCGCTGCATTACTTCATGAGGCTATAGGTAATAAACTTGTATGTGTTTTTGTAGACAACGGCTTGCTTAGAAAGGGTGAGGCGGAAGAGGTCATGAATACGTTTAAAGAAAATATGTCTTTAAATGTTATTAAAGCAGATAGTGAAGAGGTTTTTCTTAGGCATCTAAAAGGCGTTGAAGATCCTGAGCAGAAAAGAAAAATTATTGGAAGAACTTTTATTGATGTATTTGATTCAGAGGCTACAAAAATTAAGGATGTGCATTTCTTAGCACAAGGAACCATTTACCCTGATGTTATTGAGTCTTCTGGTTCAGAGTCAAAAGAAGCTAGGGTTATTAAATCTCATCATAACGTTGGAGGCTTGCCAGAAGAAATGAAAATGGATTTAGTAGAGCCCCTTAGAGATCTATTTAAAGATGAAGTTAGAAGAATGGGAGTAGAGCTTGGTCTTTCAGCTGAAATGTTAAACAGACATCCTTTCCCTGGGCCTGGATTGGGCGTAAGGATATTAGGCGAAATAACTAAAGAAAAAACTTCTATTCTTAAAGAAGCAGATCATATTTTTATTCAAGAGCTCATAAAAGCTGATCTATACAATAAAGTAAGCCAGGCATTTGCAGTTCATTTACCTGTTAAGTCTGTTGGTGTTGTTGGTGATGAAAGAAGGTATGCAGAAGTTATTGCCCTCAGGGCAGTAGAGACTGTAGATTTCATGACCGCAAGGTGGGCACATTTGCCTTATGAGTTTTTAGAACATGTATCTAATAGAATAGTTAATGAAATAGAGGATGTAAGTAGGGTGGTTTATGATATTTCAAGCAAACCTCCAGCTACTATTGAGTGGGAATAAAAAATTATGAAACACATTAAAGATTCTTTTAAATTTTTTATTATTTTTATTTTTTTCTCTAACAGTATTGCTTCTGAATACCCAAATAGAATACTTTTTGTAGGAAATAGCTATCTTTATTACAATGACAGTATTCATAATCATGTTAAAAGATTGTTGGTTGAGCACTATAAAAAAGACGATATTGTTACGAAATCTGCAACAATTGGTGGCTCAAGACTTCACAATCACAATATAGAGCATTTACTTAATCATGAAAATTTACAATTAGATAAGCAAATAAATTTACTTATCATGCAAGGCGGTAGTGCTGAGGTCACGACACCTGAATCAAGAAAAAAGTTTTCTGAAACTGCTGTCAAATTTAGCAGTAAAGCTCATAAATTAGGAATAAAAACAGCCTTGTATATGACACATGCATATCTTGAGAATGATAAAAGATATGAACCAAATTTAATAAAAAAAATTGAAAAAACTTACTATGAAGCTGGTATAAAAAGTGATTCCTTGGTTATACCTGTAGGTTTGGCATATGAAATGGCTTATCAAGAAAACCCTAAAATTAAATTACATCATCCCGATGGAACTCATCCAGGACTCCTTGGAACTTATTTAGGCGCTTGTACTGTATTTGCAACTATTACTAATTCTTCTCCAGAAGGACTTTCGTATAACTACCTCGGCAGAATTTCCGATGATGATAGAGTTTTTTTACAAAAAATTGCATGGAAAGCTTACCTAGAAAATAAATAATAATTGCTTAAGTGATAACTAATGTCTAACAAAAATTTGTTGCCAAAAATACTGGCCACAATGGCTTTAGTAGTAATTTTTACAGTCATAAGTTTGATGTTTTCGCCCTTTAAATCAGACATTCAAGATTGGCTTGCCCTTGAGTATAACGCTCACACCAACGAGCTAATGACTCGCCCCAATAATTATCTAATGTCAGAGCCAGAACTCATTATTGGAAAATCAACAAATCCCTCTCAAATAATCACCAATGAGCTAAACCTTGAAAACTCGATACTAGATGCATGGTTTGATCGAAGCCAAACCCAAGCATTAATAGTTCAACGGCAAGGGAAAATTATCTACGAGCGTTATGAGGCAGATGCTAAGCAGGGCCTTGGCGTTAATGGCATGTCTATGGCAAAAAGTGTTATTGCAATACTTATAGGGATTGCTATCGACGATGGCTTAATTAACTCTGAGACAGACCTAATTAGCCTATACCTTCCTGAACTAGAGCTTGAACAATATAAACCAATAGAAATAAGAGATCTTTTAAGACATTCATCCGGCATTCAATCAAATAACGCGGATATGCGAAACACATTAAATAATAAATTATTAGACCTTAGCATTAGAGAACTTTCGTTTGGTGGCGATAGAGCGTTTAGCTATGACAATATAAACTACCATCTGTTAATGCTAATTCTTCAGCGGTTGTATCAAAAACCTATCAATGAAATCATTGAAGCAAAGGTGTGGCAGCCACTAAGATTGGATGATGCTTCTATGGTCAGCTCGGCAGGCTATTGTTGTTTATTTGCTACAGCACAGTCATGGTTAGCTATCGGCAATCTATTCTTAAATCCAAATAATACAATTGTATCCAAGAGCTGGTTAGTCAAAATGGTGCAAGACGCTTCGGCGCCAAAATCATTTTATGTACAGGCTACTGGAAAGTCTGTTGGTAATTCATATGGATACCATATCTATAGCGGCTTAAATAATTTGCCTGAGATATTTTGGATTGAAGGATTAGGGCTCCAGGTCATAATGATCAACCCAAAAACACAAACTATCGTTGTCCGATTAGGTGGAATTCCAACAGGCCTAAATCTTAAGTCGAACCGCTCAGACCCTTCCATAATAGCCCCGCTATTAAAAACTCTTATAGAATAATAATTCTAAATTTTAAGCTATAAGTTCATGGCATAATTATTTAATGGAACAAGTGATAAACAAATCATGAAAAGAGCATTAATAACTGGCTCTTCCTCTGGTATTGGTTACGCATATGCTAAATATTTATCTGAAAGAGGATGGTATATTGATTTAGTATCTCAAAATATTGATAGGGCAGAAGAGGCTTATAAAACGCTAAATTATGAGCACTCTAAGATTCATATACATGATTTAAGTTCCTTAGATTCCATCACAGAAATAACTTCAAATATCTCAACTCCGGATTTGGTTGTTGCCAATGCAGGAATAGGAATTAATGGTGCGGCAGGTAGAAATATTAATGAGGATATTGAATTTGCAAATAACCTTATGTTTGCCGGACCCATTAAGCTAATAGAATACTACTTACCCAGGATGATAGAAAAAAAATCAGGAAGAGTAGTTATTATTTCAAGCATAGGAGCGCTTATACCAATGCCAAAGTCTGCAATATATGCTGCAGTCAAATCTGGCATATATGCATATGGAAGATCATTAAATGAAGAAATTGTAGAGAAAAATGTTTCAGTTACAGTCAGTTTGCCAGGGTATGTAAAAACAAATATTCATAAAAGATCTGGCCTAGCACATTTAGAAAAGCAAATTGCTAGTTGGATGTGGGTAACTCCTCAACAAGTAATTGAAGAAACAGAATCAGCATCTATAAAAGGTCTTTCCGAAGTAATACCAGGAAGGTTATATAGGTTAACAAGTATATTTTTTAATTTTAAAGTTACGAAGATGCTATGGAAATTTTTAAATAGTAGAAATAAAAAATAAGTTTTTTAAGAGAGATGCAAAATATGAAAAGAACAGCTATTGCACATAATAATGAAGGGATTTTAAATGATTAATTATTTTCGCCCTGTTTACCCTTTTTTAATAGGATTGGGTCTTATCTTATGGACTGCAACATTCTTTAAATTAGCTCTTTTAAATAGCTTGGGCCAGTTAGTCCTTTTCACCTTTGTAGTATGCATACCCATATGGCGGACTGGGCGAATGAGCTATGTTGATATAGGGTGGCCTTGGGGCTTGGTTTTACTAGGCATAATAAGCTTTTGTTTTAGCGATGGTTATTGGTTGAGATCTTTAGTTGTTAGTGGTGTGGTTATATTGATTGGACTTCGTATGGGTTTAGGCGCTCTAAAAATGTGGCAATTAGGCTTATTAAAAAAAGAGTTTCCTAGGTATCAATATCAGCGAATAGTCTGGAAAGAAGAGGGTAAAAACAATACAGCTCTAGCTCTGCAGATAGATGCCATTGCACAAGGCTTAGCTAATGCATCCTTTTTAGCATTTCCTGTTTTCATTATCGCCTCCAATAATAGTAAAGAGTTTTTAGTATTAGAGTTGGTAGGTCTTGTTATTTGGATTCTGGCATTTGCAATGGAATCTATTGCTGATTTCCAGAAGGTCAGCTTTCTTCAGAGAATGAAGAAAGAAGGTAAACACAGTCAAGTGTGCAAAGTTGGCTTTTGGAAATACTCCCGTCATCCTAACTATTTTGCAGAGTGGATGGTTTGGAATGGTTTAGTCATAGCTGCAATCCCTTCATGGATAGCACTTAGAGGCCTTGAAAGTGATTTGGTATGGTTCTTTCTAGGAATAGGACTTTTACTAGCCTCCAAATTTATGTACACCACTTTAGTTTATACAACAGGAGCAGTGCCATCGGAATATTTCTCTGCACAAAAAAGACCTGGCTATAAGGATTATCAAAAGGAAACAAATCGCTTTTTTCCTGGACCAACAAAACCTTAATATTAATATAATGATTAAACAAAAAAAAATGAAAGCACTCTACTTTATATTCTTTTCTATACTTTTAGTTTCATGCTCAGAAGAAAGACCCTACCCGTGGTTATCTGATTTAGATGCAGAGGTAGAGTTTATTGAGTCAGGTAAAAATCTAATGGGACTTGAGTTCGGACTTCATCCTTTAGAGGCCGAAACAAAAAAAGAAACACAGGTTTTAATTGCAGTTCATGGAAGTAATAGCAATGGTTACGAATGGGTTTATCCTTTAAAAACTATAGACAATCAAGAAACATTAACTCTTTTCTTTAGATGGGATGATGCCAGCTGTCCAAATTCAGCTTTCCGTATCTTAGGTAAGGAAATAGATAGCTTGCTTGAGAAAAACATAAGCATCAAAAAAATTACTCTTATGGGTCATAGTTACGGAGCTCTATTGGTATCCATGTTTTCTGAATCATGGATATCTGATACTCAACTGGATATACATTCAATAGCAGGACCCTTAATTGGCTCTGAAAAATTAAATAAGTTATGTAATTATGGGGAGCCTATATTCATAAATCCTAACGTAAATTTCTATGAGTGGAGAACTCAAAAAAAACTTGATGGAGCATTTAAAGATCTTAAGGTAGATCCACAAATTATTAATCTTAAAAATAGTAATATAGTGAGATTGCCAGAAGTTTACAGAGGTAAAAAGCTTGGACATAATTGGTCACTTAGTTGGGTTGCCGATGAAATTAACAGTTTATAAAAAAGGAAAAAATTAACATGTCACAATTTACAGGAAAAACTGCAGTTATTAGTGGTGGAGCTGAGGGTATTGGTTTATCAATTGCTAAAGCATTGGCTGAGCAAAATATGAATATTGTACTCACAGATATCAATGAAGAAAATCTTAAAAAAGCTAGCTTAGAGCTTGAAGCCACTGGAGTTTCTGTATTGTCCGTTGTGCTGGACGTTGCTGAGGAGGATCAGTGGGAGGTTGTAGCAGAGCAAGCAATAGCTCGATTTGGAAAAGTACATATGCTTGTAAATAATGCTGGAGTTGGGGGAGACTCGACATCTATTGAAAACCAAAATAAAAAAGGATGGCAATGGGTATTAGACGTCAATTTAATGGGAGTAGTCTTCGGAGCTAAGGTGATGGTTCCTTTGATCAGTGAGCATGGCGAAGGCGGATGGATTGTAAATGTTGCTTCAATGGCAGGTATGGGTGGCGTTCCTTATGGCGGAGCTTATAGTGCGACAAAAGCAGCCGTAGTTGCTCTATCAGAGGGCTGGGCTGGAGAACTTGAAAGTAAAGATATCAATGTTTCTGTTTTATGTCCTGCTTTTGTTCAAACACGTATTTATAACTCCGAAAGAAATCGTCCAGCTCAGTATAAATCTGACACTAAAGCTAAGGTGGATGAAAACAGTTTCTTTAATAGAGCTAAAGAAATGGTGGAAAGTGGTATTGATGTTTCTATTGTTGGTAAAAGAGTTGTCGAGGCCCTTAATGATGGAGAGTTTTATATCTTTACTCATCCTAACTATCGTGAAGTTGTACAAATGCGCTCTTCAGAGATTGATGCAGCATTCAAGAAAGCATCAGAAAGTCCATTACTGCAACATATAGTGAATCAAAAAATTAAAATGCTCTAGACAAATATAGATAGTGCCCATGAATTGGTTTACAAAAAAAAGAGTCTTACCTAGATGGAAGTTAATTGTAATGATTTTAATCGGGGTTTGGATGGGAGCAATGATTAGTAATGAAAGTTATGTATTTCCAATAATTTGGGGCCTCCTTGGTCTCTGGGAAATAACCAAACGTACAAGTAAATAAAATAAGATAATAAATGGATAGTTATATGCGAGAAGCAACGGATGTTTTTGGAGAATGGGCTGAAATAGGAAAGGATAAAGGTATGGCAGAAGGGCATAGGGTATCTGTTGACGAGATGATAAAGTTTTCATTAGATGAAAGATTACATATTGGAAAAAATTTTAGTTTTTTAGATCTAGGCTGCGGAAATGGCTGGGTAGTTCGAAACGTTACAAAAAACTCTTTATGCAGTCGAGCAGTTGGTATTGATGGGGCTAAGCAGATGATTGCCAAAGCTGAATCTAGTGGTGGGGATGCTAAATATATTCTTGCTGATATTAATTCATTTAATTCAGATGAAAAGTACGATCTAATTCATTCAATGGAAGTTCTTTATTATTTAAAGGATCCTTCAATAATTGTACAAAAAATCTCAGAATCTTGGCTTAACGAAGGCGGAAGGTTTATTGCAGGTATTGATCTCTATTATGAAAATACTGATTCACATTCTTGGCAAGAAAAAGTAGGAACCCCGATGCTCATGTTAAAAGAATCTGAATGGGTAAAAATATTTAAAATGGCTGGTTTGAGGGAGGTTGAGAGTTGGCGATCAAACGTTAACGGTGAATGGCCGGGCACTCTAGTCCTAACAGGTAAAAAATAAAAGTATTTTATATGCATACTTCATGCAATCTCTTTCAAATGCTTTACAATCCATCTTTTTCAAACATAGGCCTTGCTAAGTAAATTTTTTATAAATATCTTCAATTCCTTCAATCAATAACCCTTAATATTAAATATAAGCCCCCTTATATAAGCATTTTATTTGCTTTTTTAATAAACCAATTAGAGCCTAATAATGCAGCAAATTCTTAAAAATCTACCATCCTCTTCATTTTTTTTATTTAAGACTGAGGTTTTAGCAGGCCTTACTGTTGCACTGGCTTTAGTTCCTGAGGCAGTTTCATTTTCATTTGTTGCTGGAGTTCATCCCCTTGTAGGTTTGTACGCAGCATTTATAGTTGGGATTATTACAGCCTTGATTGGTGGAAGGCCTGGAATGATCTCTGGTGCAACGGGAGCGCTTGCTGTTGTGATGGTCTCTTTAGTTTCTGAGCATGGAGTAGAGTATTTGTTTGCAACGGTCATTCTTATGGGAGCTCTTCAAATAACTGCTGGCTTCTTAAAATTAGGAAAATTTATTAGATTGGTCCCTTACCCTGTGATGCTGGGCTTTGTAAATGGCTTGGCTATAGTGATTTTCTTATCTCAGCTCTCCCAATTTCAGATTGAAGATGCTGATGGCATTAGACAATGGATGGATAATAGAGCTTTAGTTATAATGTTAGTACTTGTATTTTCAACTATGGGCCTTATATGGATAACACCCAAAATAACTACATCTATACCGGCACCACTTGTTGGAATATTTATTGTGGCTGCCTTTGTAATATTATTTAATATTGATGTTCCTCGTGTGGGCGACCTTGCCTCTATTAAAGGAGGTCTTCCATCTTTTCATATTCCAATGGTTGATTTAACCTTTCATAATCTGTCAATCATTCTTCCATACGCATTAATCTTAGCAACCATTGGATTAATAGAAAGCTTACTAACTCTTAATTTGGTTGGCGACATGACCGGAAATGTTGGAGGAGCATCTAAAGAATGTTATGCCCAAGGAGTTGCTAATACAGTAACTGGGTTCTTTGGTGGGATGGGCGGTTGCGCAATGATTGGACAGTCAATGATTAATGTAAAGTCCGGTGGTCGTACTAGATTATCAGGTATTTCAGCATCATTATTTTTACTTTTATTTATAGTAGTCGGCTCATCTTTAATTGAATTAATACCACTAGCAGCCCTTGTAGGCGTAATGTTTATGGTTGTTATTGGAACTTTTGCTTGGGAAAGCATTACTATTATAAGAAGAATTCCAAGGACTGATGTTATTGTTATGCTGATTGTAACGATAATTACAGTCATGCATGACTTGGCTATTGCTGTTATTTGTGGAGTTATTGTCTCAGCTTTAACTTATGCTTGGAATAATGCAATCCGCATTAGAGGGAGTGTTGAGGTTAACGAAGATGGTAATAATGTTTACTATATAGAAGGTCCATTATTTTTTGGATCGATTCAAGATTTCTCCGACGTATTTAATATTAAGGATGATACCGAAGTTGTAATTATTGATTTTATCAATAGTCGAGTTGTTGACCAGTCAGCCCTTCAGGCTATAGAAGATCTTGCAAAGAAATATAAAAAAAGGAAAAAAACATTACAACTAAGGCATTTATCATCTGATTGCCACAAACTTCTTCGAAAGGCAGGACAGTTAGTAGTTAATTCTGATGATGATCCGCATTATGGAATTGCTGTTAACTACAATGTAAAAACAGGAGCCTTTGGTAAAGGGCACTAGATAATATAATTTATATTTTTAAATAGCTAACCATAACAATTTTGTAATAATGAAGTTAAGCAGAGCGATCTTGAGATATTGTTTCCATTAACTCTTCGTAGTTAGAACTCCACTTACATAATGAGTTTAGAACCGGCTTAAAAGATTTTCCAAATTCCGTAAGAGAGTATTCAACCTTAGGGGGTATCACCTCAAATACTTTGCGATTAACTAACATATCTCTTTCCATCTCTCTTAATTGCTTTGTTAACATTTGCTGGGTTATGGGAGATAGAATTCTTTTTAGCTCACCGAACCTTAAAGGCTGTTCCTTTAAGTTGTATATGATGGCAATTTTCCACTTACCGCCTATTAATTTTAAGGCAGTTACCACTGGGGGAGTTTTACATGTTGTCATAGTATGTTTTTATATACCAGTATGTTTATATTGTCTACTTGTTTAAATCATCCTATACAATATATCATACTGGAAATAATTAATATATTTTTAGATAACAACTAAAAGGGGAACCAAGAATGTCAGACCAAACTTCAAAAGAAATAAGATCCAAAGTAACTAGCGAAGGAAATATAGAAATTTCTATTGCCACAGTTGCAAAACCTATACCTTCCGATGACGAAGTTCTTATAAGGGTAGAAGCAGCTCCTATTAATCCATCAGATCTTGGTCTTCTTCTAAGTTTTGGAGCAGATCTTACTTCAATTAATGTCACGGGCAGTGGCGATGAAACAGTAACGTCAATGAAAATACATCCTGGGTTAATGGGTGCTATGAAGCCTAGACTGGATGAGTCTATGCAGGTTGGAAATGAAGGGTCAGGTGTCATTGTAGAGGCTGGTGTTAACGCTAAAGACCTTATTGGCAAGACAGTTGGACTTGCAGGAGGATCAATGTATTCTCAATACAGGTGTGTTCCAGCAGCTAGTTGCTTGGTCATGAATGATGGCACATCTTCTTCAGAGGCTGCATCTTCTTTTGTTAACCCTTTAACTGCATTAGCTTTTATTGAAACTATGAAAATGGAAAATCATACCGCTATAGTTCACACAGCAGCAGCTTCTAATCTAGGACAAATGCTTGTTAAAATTTGTAAAGCTGATTCAGTTCCTTTAGTTAACATAGTTAGAAAGCAAGAGCAGGTTGATATTCTCAAAAATATTGGTGCTGAGCATATTTGCAATACTAGCGATCCTGATTTTATGGAAACCTTAGTTACTGCTTTAATTGCCACAGGAGCAACCTTGGGATTTGATGCTACTGGTGGGGGTAATAGTGGAGAGCTTCCAGGACAAATACTAGCTGCAATGGAAATTGCTGCTAATAAAACTGCTAAAGAGTACAGCAGATACGGATCAGATACCTACAAGCAAGTTTATATTTATGGTGGGCTTGATCAATCTCCAACTATTCTTAAGAGAGCATTCGGAATGTCGTGGGGCCTAGGAGGATGGTTGTTAACCCCAATGATTGGAAAAATTGGAATGGAGAGATTTGGACAAATGAGACAGAGAGTTGCTAAAGAAATTACAACTACTTTTGCAAGTACCTATGTGCAAGAGGTTTCTTTTGAAGAAATGCTTCAGCCTGAAATTATTAAATCTTATGCTAAGCAAGCAACAGGTAAGAAGTACCTAGTAACTCCGCAAAAGTAATAATTGTTTTATTAATTATTGATTCCTCCGATCAATAGCTAAGAAAATCATGGTGGAGCAAATAGTCCCACCATGGTTAGTTTTCAAGCAATCCTGGGAGCGCTTAAGCGTAAGTTAATAACAAGCATGATAATGCATTTAAAATATCAATTTTTTTATAGCTGACCTGACATAATTTGTTAGAAGAAGTGATACACTTTTTGTTCAATAATAGGGAAATTGAATATCATGAGTAACCAAAAAATGCCAAGCAAGGGCTATCGTACCTTTGCATTAATACTTCTTACAGTAGTCTATGGGTTTAATTTTGTTGATCGTCAAATCGTAGGTATTTTAGCGCCATTTATTCAAGCTGATCTTGATTTAACTAATACACAGTTAGGTTTATTGAGCGGACTTTTATTTGCTACTTTTTATACTGTCGTTGCCATTCCTATTGCTTGGCTAGCTGACCGTTATAGTAGGGTAAACATTATATCTATAGCACTTGCTACTTGGAGTGGCTTTACAGCTTTGACTGGTTTAGCTGGAAACTTCATGCAAATAGGTCTTGCTCGAATGGGAGTGGGAATTGGTGAAGCTGGTGGAAGCCCACCATCACATTCTATTATCTCTGATATGTATCCTAAGGAAGAGCGAGCAGGAGCATTGGGCGTCTATTCAATGGGGATTCCATTTGGAATAATGGCAGCTTATTTTGTTACAGCATGGATCATAGGGCCATCGCAAGGTGAAGCTACAGTCGTTGATTGGAGAAAAATATTCATATTTCTTGGCGTAACTGGGGTAGGACTAGCAGTTATAGTTAAGCTGGTACTTCGTGAGCCTATTCGTGGTGCTATGGAATTTGGTGATCAAGCAGAAATGGTAAAACCGCCATTTAAGGAGTCATTAAGAACACTTCTTAAAATACCTGCCTGGTGGGCTATGTGTCTAGGAATAGCTTTTGGTTCTTTCGCATCTTATGCTCTCTCAACCTTTCACACTAAATACTTAATAGCTTTAGATCCAAGTTTTGATTTTCAGCATCTTATAATTCTATTGGGCATTATTAACGGGACAGCTTATGCTGGAGGTGCATTTTTTGGAGCTAGGCTGGCTGATTCATGGGGAAAAAGAGATATTCGCGCATACGGCTGGGTACCTGCAATTGCAATTAGTCTTTGTTTACCAATAGGTGTTGGAAGCTTCTGGGTGTCATCAATAGAAACAAATCTTATTCTTTCTACATTTTTTTTACTTTTTGTCGGTATGTATCTAGGACCAAGCTTTGCAATTGCACAAACTCTTGCTCCTATTAATATGCGAGCAATGTCTACTGCCTTATTTTTCTTCGTTCTAAATATGATCGCATTAGGTGGAGGTCCAACTTTTGCAGGATGGATGATTGATGTTTTTAAAGAAAATTATAATGATTTAGAATCAATGCGATATGCAATGTCTTTAACTTTTTGTATATTTATACCTTCCATCATAAGTTTTTTAATTGTCGCTCGTGTCCTACCTAAAGACTGGGAGGCAGCAGAAAAGCGTAATCTTGAATTAGCTAAGAATGAATAATCTTTATAAAGTCTTAACAACTCAAGAATGGGAGCTTGCAAATAGCAAAGGGTTTATTATTACTGAATTGGATAATAAAGATGGTTTCGTTCATCTTTCAACCTCCAAACAATTAGCTTCAACTCTATCACTTTACTTCTCTAAATTTGAAGAAGTTATTCTCATCCAACTGTCCTATGAACAAATAAAAAGCAATCTAAAGTTAGAATCAGTAGATCCAAGTAGCAAGAGGAGCGGGTCTTTTTATCACTTATATGATGATTTAAATATAAAGCATACTTGTAAAGTATGGAATTTAAATAGAGGTGCATTTGCCTTACCTGAAGAAGTACTTCTGCAAGCTGAGCTTCCAGAGAAGCTAATAGGTAAGTCCATTGGAGTTTAAAAATATATAGCCAGTAACTTCTTCAATCTATTTATAAATCAAGTTATCAATTCTCTTCTCTCTAAAATTCTTAAATTAAATTGCTCTATAAAAAATTCCTTGAAAGCTTTCACTTTTGCGTTATCTCTTAAATCAGGATGATATAAAATCCAAATATTATTATCAAACTTATATTTATCAGGCCTATAAGCCTTAAGTTTATGATTTTCAGGAAGTCCAAATCCAGAAATAAGACTAACTCCCGTCCCAGACTGAATGTAATCAATAATTTCAGAATAAGAATTAGTTCTAATAACTATTTTGGGATTATCAATCAAACTAATTAGTCTTTCCTCCATATCCAATACACCACTATCGTCAACCCATACAATCCACTCCAGTTCATTTACATCATTGATTTTATCAATATATGATTCATCACCAAATATATGTACTGGAATTTTGCCTAGATTTGTTCCAATTAAGTCTTCGTTAGGTTTGTTTGTTACCTGTATGGAGATATCAACTTGATGTAATGTAAGGTCAGCTTTGTTAGATGATGATTTAAGATTTAGGTCTATATTTGGATATTTTTTAATAAACTCGCTCGCCATAGCAGAAAGGTCAAGCCCTCCATTCACTGGCTTACTTATAGTCAACGTTCCAGATAACTCAGATTGCTGAGTACTAAAAACTCTATGTATTTTATTTACCTGTTCCTCAACTTTAATAGCTTCTATCTCTAAAGCTAGCCCTTGCTCAGTAAGCTGATAGCCTCTGTTATGTCTTTTAAATAGTTTAATATTCAACTGATCCTCAAGCTTATCTAGACGCCTAGCAACTGTTGAGTGGTTTACTCCAAGTATTTTTGAGGCTGAGCTCAAAGAACCTGTCCTAGCTACAGCTAAAAAATATTCTAGATTACTCCAATTCATATCTGCATATTCGCACATATAATTTATATTTCCAAGTATTTTAATGCATTTTTGCACAAGTAAAATGCATTTCTTATAATGTTATTATAATTAGAGTCATTGTAAGATTAATTATTACAATTCTTACTTTACAAGGGGGCTTGAATTATGAAACTAATTTTTAATAAATATATTTATTCTTTTGTTTTTATAGTTTTGCTGTTTGCTATTTCTCTCCCTTCTATTCTTCATAAAGCAGGCCTTCATCCTACCTTTGATGGAGAGGTTTTAAACCTTTCAGGAAAGAAGGCTTTAATTATTGCTACTAATCATGGAGTCTTGAATGCTCCAAATAAAATTGAAGGGAAGCCTACAGGATTATTGTTATCTGAATTATCAGTTCCTTACTTCGATTTTATTAAATCAGGAATAGATGTTGATATTGCAAGTATTAAAGGAGGCCTAATTCCTCTCGAGCCCATCCCATATTTTATAAAAACCCCTGAAGATAAAAAGTTTATGAAAAATAGCTCTTTAATGAGCCTACTTAAAAATTCTATTTCTATCGATGATATAGATTTTACTGAATATGACATTATAGTTATTTCAGGCGGCTGGGGCGCTGCATATGATCTAGGGTATTCGGAGGTTTTAGGAGCAAAAATATCAGAAGCTTATTATCAATCTAAAGCAATCATAGGTGGAATTTGTCATGGCGTGCTTGGCTTGATTAAAGCGAAAGACACTGAAGGCAATTTACTAATTGCAGGGAGATTGATGACAGGGGTAACCGACAAGCAAATTCAAGAGCTTGGTATATCCTTAACTCCCATGCATCCAGAAGATGAGTTAAGAAAGGCTGGAGTTATTTTTAAAAGCAACACCGCTTTTAAGGATTTTTTCGCTAATCTAACAGTTGTTGATGATGAACAAAGATTTGTAACTGGACAAAATCAAAATGCTGGACATGAAACAGCATATAAAATGATGGCAATTGTCGCTAATCAATAAAAGGAATTAAAAGTATGAAAAAATTTATTAAATATCTATTACTAGCAGTGATCATTTTGTTTTTAATTTACTCAATACTTATAAGACAACCAGCATTTCAAGATAAATTACTAGAAATAGCTATCGAAAAGATTGCCATACCAGCCCCGTATTTGCCTGAAGAAGATGCCTTAACAGCGGTTGTTTGCGGTTCAAGGTCACCTATCAATGATCCAAATAGAGCTGAAGCATGCATATTAGTTCAAGCTGGAGACAAGATATTTATATTTGATACAGGAAATGGTAGTGCGCAGAACTTGAACGATTGGAATACACCATGGAATAGAGTCAAAGGAATATTTTATACTCACCTTCATTCTGATCATATCTCAGATATAGGCCAATTTCACATGGGGACATGGGTTGCCGGACAAAGGGATTCTAAGCTAAAAGTTTATGGACCAGAAGGAGTTCAGATGCTTACTGATGGTATTGAGTTGGCTTATACAAAAGACTATATTTTTAGAAATGAGCATCATGGAGATGAGCTAGCCCCTCTAGATGTAGTTGGTTTTGATACCCACACTATTGATTTAGAAAACCCAATTCTAGTTAATGATGGCAATCTAAAAATTACTGCCTATAGTGTCTCCCATGACCCTGTTGACCCTGCATTAGGATATAGAATTGATTATAAAGGGAGATCTATAAGTATTAGCGGGGATACAATCTACGATCAGAATCTAGTTAATAATTCTAAAAATGTTGATGTTTTATTTCATGAATCTATGTCACTTGAACTTCTAGACATTATCAATAAACAGGCTAAAAGAATAGGTAATGTTGTGGCTGAGATTGTAACTGTTGATATTCTTGACTATCACACGCCTATTCTCGATGTTGTTAAGGCTGCAAATGAAGCTAATGTTAAGCACCTTGTTTTTTATCATCACCTTCCAGCACCAAGAAATCAATTGATGGAAGATATCATGTACAGAGGTGTTGATGAGGTCATGGCAGAATGGACCGCTTCCCATGACGGCACTATGGTTATACTGCCAATAAATTCTGATGAAATTAATATCTCATCGGTTAATTGATATAAGAGAAGCAGGTCTTGACGGATAGCTAAATATCGACACAATAGATATATGATTCCTAAAATAAAAGAATTTTTTCGAGTGCTTGGTGAAGTCAGGTACATACTTCCAACTCTTAGATATAAATTTCCTAAACCAGATGACTCCGTATCACTAGCTCACATGTTTGAAGCTACTGTTAAAGAGCATGGTGAAAGAAACTTTATAATTTATGAAAATGAAGAATGGTCTTACAACCAGACAAATGAATCTGCAAACATCCTTGCAAAATTTCTTGTAAAAGAGGGGATTGGCCATCAGGATCGCGTAGTTCTTTTTATGGAAAATCGTACTGATTATGTTATTTCATTAATTGCGCTAAATAAAATAGGCGCTATTGGAGTTCTTATTAATAACAGCCTTACTGGCGACCCTTTAATTCATTGTATTAACAGCTCTGATTCGAAGAAATGTATTGTAGGAGAGGAGTTAACAGAAGCCTTTTCAAATGTACTTAGTGATATCACGATCCAAGATGCTAAGGATATTTATTGGTGTGAAGATAGTAAGGCAATTGAAACACCTTCTTGGGCTACTAATCTTAAAAACTCTTTAGATCTCAATGAAATAGAAAATCTAAAAGAAATTGAACAAGTAACTGCAAAAGATACAGCTTTTTATATTTTTACATCAGGAACTACTGGTGTTCCAAAAGCAGCTATTTTTCCTAATGCTAAAATTGTTGCAGCATCAGTAAATATTACTGTTGGCGGATACCAGATGACCCATGAAGATCGTCTATATAACTGTCTTCCTCTTTATCACTCAACAGGCTTAATGCTAGGCTTGAGTGCTGTTATTTCTACCGGAGCATCTGTTTTTATAAAGCGTAAATTTTCTGCTTCTTCTTTCTGGGCTGAAGTTCAAAAACATCAAACTACCACTTTTATTTATGTAGGAGAGCTTTGTAGGTATTTAAGTCTTCAAGAGCCTTGTGAAGAAGAAAAAAATAATCCGATTAGGTCCATGGTTGGAAATGGTTTGAGACCAGACCTTTGGGATTGCTTCAGGGGTCGTTTTGGGGTTGAAAGAATAGCTGAAATATATGGAGCTAGTGAAGGAGCTTGCATGTTTCTGAATATGTTAAATAAAGATAAGACTATTGGTATGACAAATGCCACTGTCGCTCTTCTTGAGTATGATGTTGCTAGTGATGAGTTAAAAAGAAATAGTGACGGCTTCTGTTTAAAAACTATTCAATACGAACCTGGACTTTTAGCTGTCAAAATATCACCCGACGCTCCATTTAATGGCTACACAGATAAAAAGGAAAGTGAAAAGAAAATATTAAGAGATGTTTTTGAAAAAGGCGATGCCTGGTTTAATAGTGGTGATTTAATTAAAAGCATGGATGTTGGTTTTTCTTTAGGTCAAACACACTATCAGTTTGTTGATAGAGTAGGCGATACGTTTAGATGGAAATCTGAAAATGTATCTACGAACGAAGTTGCTGAAATTCTAAACCAGTCTCCAGAAGTTAATATGGCTAATGTTTATGGTGTAAAGGTAACTGGATGTGAGGGTCGAGCGGGAATGGTCACATTCAATCAAACCCCTGGAAAAGAAGTTAATTGGGCTGACCTATCATCATTTATTGCAGAACAGTTACCATCATATGCTCGTCCATTATTTATAAGAGTTACAAGCAAATTAGATACTACAGGAACATTCAAGCTTAAGAAGAATGATCTCAGGGAAGAGGCATTTCATTTGGATAAGGTAGATGGTGATACTATCTATGTTAAAAAGCCCAGATCAGACGATTATGTCCCTCTTGATAATGATTTTTATGAGTTAATACAAAGCGATCAAGTTGGTTTTTAGTTTTTTATAAAATAAATAATAGGATACAAATATGAGTAATGATAAGAAATTTGATTTAGTGGTTTACGGTGCCTCTGGTTTTACAGGAAAGTTGGTTGTTGAATATTTAGTTGCTAAATATAAAGATGATAAAGATATTTCTTGGGCAATGGCTGGCAGAAATCTAGAAAAGCTTCAATCTGTTAAAGATGATATAGGTGTGTCAGATGATGTACCTCTTATCAGAGTTGATAGTGATGACTTATCAAGCATTAAAGACCTTACCTCCCAAACAAAATGCGTATTAACTACTGTTGGGCCTTATCAGCTTTATGGTAATGATATCTTGTCCGCATGTGTTGCTTCTGGAGTAGATTATGTTGACCTTTGTGGCGAACCGGGCTGGATGCATGAAAAAATTAACGAGCATAGAGAAGAGGCTAAAAAATCAGGTTCTAGAATAGTATTCTCATGTGGGTTTGATAGCATTCCATTTGATCTAGGGGTGCTGTTTGTTCAAAATGAAGCAATCAAAAGATTCGGAAAACCATCATCTAGTGTTAGAGGAAGAGTTAGAGTTATGAGGGGGGAGTTTTCTGGAGGTACTGCAGCTTCAATGAAGGCAACAATGGCTTCTCTAAAAGTAAAACCACATCTATTTGAAGCTTTAATAAATCCATTTTCTTTATCAGATGGCTTTACTGGTCCTCAGCAAGCTGATGACTCAAAACCTATCTATGACGAACAGCTTGAGACATGGGTAGCACCATTTTTTATGGCCCCAATAAATACTAAAAATGTTCATCGTTCCAATGCACTCATGAACCATGCCTATGGTGAAGATTTTAGCTACAACGAAATGTGGGTAGCAGGCCCAGGTGATGACGGAAAAGAGGTAGCAAAAGCAATGGCTTCAGCTAACCCTATGGGAGGAGATGATGCCCCAAAACCAGGAGAAGGCCCTTCAAGAGAGTCTAGAGAGAATGGTGGCTATGATGTGTTATTTTGCGCTGATCATGATGGGGAAACGGTTAATGCATCAGTCGCTGGTGATATGGACCCAGGCTATGGCTCTACATCTAAAATGATAACTGAAAGTGCAATATGCTTAGTAAAAGAATCACCTGATTTGGCTGGAGGAATCTATACACCAGCATCATCAATGGGAGAAAGGTTAATAAAAAGATTGGAAGCTAATGCAGGACTGACTTTCAAGATAGAAGGTTGATGATTGGCAAAAATATAAAGAAATGGCATCAGTTAATTGAAGGAAATCTAGATGGGGGTTTCGATGAATTATTGGCTGATGACGTTGTTTTTTTCTCACCCGTTGTTTTTACTCCCCAGAAAGGAAAAGATCTAACAAAACTCTATCTAATGGCAGCAGGCAATACGTTTGGCGGAGATGGCGCTGCTAAAAAAGGCGACCTAGAAACTTCAAGCTTTCGTTATACTAAAGAAGTTCTTGATGGTAATCAGGCTATTTTAGAGTTTGAAACTCAGATAGATGGTAAATATATTAATGGCGTTGATATTATTACCTTTAATGATGAGGGTAGAATTTCTGAGTTTAAAGTTATGATAAGGCCGCTCCAGGCAGTAAATATTATCCATATGCAGATGCAAAAAATGCTAGATCAATTCAAGGCAAATGAGTAGTTTCAAAATATTTCATAATCCTAGATGCAGTAAATCTAGACAAGCACTTCAAATTCTTCAAGAAAATAATTGTGATTATGAGATTTTTTTATACCTAGATATGGAGCTAAACACTCATTTAATTGAAGATATCTTAAAAAAATTAGATCTTAGTCCTAGAGAGCTTCTTAGAAAGGGCGAATTAGATTATAAAGATAATGACTTGAGAGAATATTGAACATTCAGCATCAAGATATTATAAATTTAATGATTAAATTTCCTAAATTAATTGAAAGACCAATTGTGGTCAAAGGAAATAGGGCAGTTATCGGAAGGCCCCCAGAAAGAGTTAAAGAATTACTTTAATCTAACTCTCCTTTATCACGAAGCTCTTTTCTTATTTTAGTAGCGCTTATAGAGGTAATGGATTTTTCAAATACCTCTTCTTCAAAAACATACCCTACGCCTCGTCCGTATGTAATATTCACTATGTTAGGAACAAGCATAATTTCATATTCCATTCCTTTTTTATACCCATCTTTTGATAGGCCTACTTCTATATTTTTACAAACATCATCCCAGTTAAAAGGATTATCATTCTGACCATCACCTCCTGAAGCACCCTCAACGTCCCGAACCTGAATAATAACTTGACCAGTTTTAGCAATACATCTTTTAAATAATGCCTGATGACCATCATGCCAAGGCTGCCATCTACCAAGCATTTGAACTGTTGGCTTTTTCCAATCAAACATTTTTTAATAATTCCTTTGAGATATTTATATGATTATTATCATTAAGTTCAGTGATGTGAAAATCTACACTTAATGGTTTCTCAAACATCTTATTAGTATCATCAAAACGTCCTTCTTGTATTGTGTCCATCCATATAACTATATCTGGATCAAAATTGCCTTGAGTATTATTTGTTGGACATACAAAATCGCATATTACAATTCTATTATTAGATTTTTCAAAGTCTGCAAATGTTCTCATTCTCATACTCTGTCTTATTCTTCCCTCAGGACTAAAATCCCAATCATTCGCCATCTCCCTTACCTTATCTGCGTTATACCAGGCTGCATTTAAAAGAGGTTGAAGACGCTCTGATAAGTGAGTTTTTCCGCTTCCAGGAAGCCCCATTACTAATATTTTCATTTTGTTTCTTCTTAAACTTAGATTTCGATTAATTATATATAAAAAATATGTATTTACTCAGTTAATATTTAAGAATTACAATACATGCATTAATAATTTCAAGAGTTACATTCATGTCTCGAAGTAATCACAAGCCTTTTATATCCTTTGGTGCTCGTATTAGAAAATCACCATATTTTGACTCAACCATTAAATATGGCGCTAACGCTTTTACTATATATAACAGTATGTACATGCCAACTGCTTATGCAGGAAATGAAGCTGAGTATCGAAGTTTAGTTACTGATGTGACTATGTGGGATGTGGCAGCAGAAAGACAGATAGAGATTAACGGCCCTGATGCCTATGAATTTGTTCGACTGCTAACCCCAAGAAATCTATCTAAGTGTGAAATAGGTGATTGCAAATATATTCTTCTTACAGGAGATGACGGCGGCATAGTTAACGATGCTGTTTTACTTAGATTGCAGCCTAATCAATTTTGGATATCACCAGGTGATGGTGATGTTTTGCTTTGGATTCAGGGAGTAGCAAGCAACCTTGGAATGGATATAAATATTTTTGAACCTGATGTCTCACCACTTCAAATCGGAGGGCCTAAAGCACCAATGCTAATTAATAAACTTTTTAATGGCGAGCATGATGATCTTCGTTTTTATAAAGCTAGAGAAACTTCATTAGAAGGTATACCAATGGTAATTGGAAGAACTGGATGGAGTGGAGAAATAAGCTATGAGCTATATCTAAGAGATGGAAGTTTAGGTAATAAATTATGGGAATTGGTAAGAGAGGCAGGACTGGAATTTAATATTGTCCCAATTGCACCAAATACAACTAGAAGCATAGAAGGGGGATTGCTTTCATACCAATCTGATATCAGAAGAAGGCATAGCCCCTATGCTGTTAACCTTGGTAGGCTGGTTGATCTGGATCAAGACATAAACTTTATTGGTAAAGAGGCATTAAAAATAATTAAAAATAAAGGATCCTCAATCAAACTAGTTGGTATTCATGTTAAGGGAAAGCCAATCAAGTCTCCTCCTGAGCATTTCTGGCCAGTCATTATTGGTGAAGAGGTTGTTGGTGATGTATCTAGATGTATTTTCTCATCAAGATTAAAGAAAAATATTGGTTTTGCTAGCGTAAATGTTGAATATTCAGAGCCTGGAACAATTATTACAATTAAATCTCCTCATGGAAATTTAGAAGCAGAGGTCTGTGAATTTCCATGGATTCCTGCTGAGCGAATCAAGAGGACATAAGCAAATGATAAAAAAAATATGCATAGTACTTCTTATTTTTTCTACTAATGGAGCGGCCATGATTATTGATGATTTAAATAGCAACAGAGCTAATTGGTCGGCTATCTCTGATAACGTTATGGGTGGAGTTTCCGAAGTAAATGCATATGAAATGAATGATGGGTCTATTAAATTCTATAGGCTTGAGGGGTTGGTAAGTACTAAAAATAATGGTGGCTTTATTCAGATCAGAACGAATGTAAATTTCAAGTCTAAGGAATTTAGTGGAGTCAGAATAAAAATAAGAGGAAATGATAATGAATATTATGTGAATCTAAGACGTCCTAGAATGATGCCGTGGAATTATTATTCAGCTAAGTTTTTTGCATCAGAAGATTGGCAAGTTATAGACCTCCCATTAAGTTCATTCATCTACTCCAGAAATTCTAATATAGCATTAGGTTCTACAAGGATAAATTCATTAGCAATCGTTGCCTACGGTAAAGATTTTGAAGCCCAGTTAGATATTGCAAGTGTAGAGCTTTATTAAAATTAAATGACCATAGAAGAAGATAGATCTTTTATGAGACTTGCATTAGACCAAGCCAGAAAATCTTATTCTTCAAATGAGGTACCTATTGGGGCGGTTATTGTTTTAAATAAAACAGTTATTGGAAGTGGCCATAATAAAGTTATTGAACAAAATGACGTCTCATCACATGCTGAAATAAATGCAATTAGAGATGCCTCCAGCACTTTAAATAACTATAGACTTAATAAATCAACTATTTTTATAACATTAGAGCCATGTCATATGTGTGCTAAGGCAATAGTAGATGCTAGGATTGATAGAGTGGTATTTGCAGCATTAGAACCAAAAACTGGAAGCATTATTTCTATAGATAATCTTTTCGATAGATTAAAATTTAACCATAAGATTGCATTTCGAACACGGGTTATTGGCTGATGAGAGCGCTAGTCTTTTAAAAACTTTTTTTAAAGCAAGAAGGTAAAGCTTAGTCTTTTTAAAATAGTATTTTTTCCATAGAGCTATGTGGAATTTCTATATCAGATTCGTAAGGCCCGGTTACGACATAACCTAAAGATTCATAAAATTTTATAGCCTCTTCCCTAGCATTAAGGGTGACTTTTTTTGCTCCTAATAACAAAGCTTCAGCTTCAAGTTTATTGATCATTGCAGAGCCCAATCGCATTCTTCTAAATTTAGAGTCCACCCCCATATATCTAATCTGAGCTTCAGAAGAGTTATTTAGATGAACCCTCCCACAGGAGACTATATTGGCATCACCATCAATACCCATAAAATGAAAACTAATATCTTCTAAATTATCTTTTAATGGTATGTGAGATAGCTCGAGAGGCTTTCTGAGAACTTCCCATCTGAAGTTGTCATAATTCTCCCATTCCAAATCTGAAAGCGGTGACCGTATTGTAAAGTCAGCCATCTAACGGCTCTTATATATCTAAATCAACCCAGACAGGGCAGTGATCAGAAGGTTTTTCCATAGCCCTAGAATCATAATCAATTCCAACGCCCGTGACAGAGTCCTTAAGATTATCAGATACCATAATATGGTCTATTCTTAATCCTCTCTTTGGATCATCATCAAACATTTTAGATCTGTAATCAAACCAAGAGTAGATTGAGGATTCTTCAGGGTGCTTTAATCTCCATGAATCAAAAAAACCTATTTCTCTAATACTATTCCACATTTCTCTTTCTTGAGGCTGGAATGAAGTTTTTCCATCTCTAAGCCATCTTTTCATATTTATAGGCCCTATGCCTATATCTATATCTTCAGGAGCAACATTAAAATCACCCATAATTATTAAGTTTTCTTGCTTCTTTTTTAAAGCCTTTATGTGCTTGCTTAAGTCATCATAGTATTTAATTTTTTTTGGAAATTTAGTCTCATGATGAATGCTCTCACCTTGAGGAAAATAGCCATTCATAATTGTAATTTCAGAGTCTTTAGCTTTAAAAGTACATTCTATAAATCTTTTTTGATCTTCATCAGTATCTTTTTTAAAACCTTTAACAGTTTTAATTGGTTTTTCTTTGCTTAGAAATGCGACACCATAGTGACCTTTCTGCCCCCAGTACTCTGGGTGATAGCCAATTTCTTCAATTACTTCTAATGGAAAGTCAGGATCATTCACTTTGGTTTCTTGAAGTCCAATCACATCAGGATTAAGTGTATCTCTAATGTGGATAAGTTGATGAGGTCTTGCCCTGATACTATTTATATTAAATGAAACTATTCTCATTAAGCTAGTCTACTTTACTTAAGATAAATTTTAAATTTAAAAAATCCGTCACAATATTGGTAACTTCAATTAAGAGGAAATCTTCCTCTACGTTAATACTATCTTCATCTGTAGGGCTATCGTTCTTATTTTCTTCTAACAGATCTGCGTATGTCTCAAATGTCTCAAGATCTAGCAATGACCTTCTCTCATTTTCTAATTCTAACAACCACTCTTTTCTTATGCTCTTTTCAGTTTCTCTTATATCAAAATTTAAACTCAATACTTTTTTATTCTTATTTAAGTCATATCTTTGCCTAACTTTTTCTAAATAAGCTAAATTTGGCTCTTCAGCCGACCTTTCAAGATATAAATTTTTGATATTTTCTAATTTTTTACTATCTACGCTAAATTTTTTATGTCTATATGGCCTTACTGTGTCCCACTTAAGTGAGGTAGGGTATGAGCTCTCTCCAACAGTTTCTATATCCCAGGTAGCAGGAAGTTCAATATCAGGTACTACTCCTTTATTTTGAGTACTTGTTCCGTTTACTCTGTAATATTTAGATTCTGTAATTTTTATTTGGCCTTTTGAAAGTTGCTCCAAGCTTTGAACAGTTCCTTTTCCAAAAGTTCTTTGACCTACGATTAACCCTCTTTGATAATCCTGAATAGCTCCCGCAACTATTTCAGATGCTGATGCCGAATATCTATTAACCAAGACTACCAAAGGCTTTTTCCATACCTGAATAGCCTTACCATCTCCATAAGGTTGGATATATCCCTTGCTATGCTTGACTTGAACCGTTGGTCCAGAAGCTACGAAAAGGCCAATAATTTTATTAGCTTCTATTAACGCACCACCACCATTATTTCTTAAGTCTAAAATTACCGCGTCTACATCCTCGTCATTAAAGTTATTAAGAATATTTTTTATATCACCACTACTGCTTTTATAATCTTTAGATCTATTTTGGTAGGCATTAAAATCTATATAGAATGAAGGTAAATCAATAATTCCAATTTTTGGCCCATTAATTACTTGATGAATTTTAGATTTAGCTGCTCTATCTTCTAATTTTATTTCTTCTCTTTTCAGGGTAACTAATTTTCTAATATTCTCTCCAGATTCTGATGAAATAAACTCTATCTCAACCTCTGTTCCAGCCTCTCCCCTAATAAGATCCACAACTTCATCTATTCGCCAGCCTATAACATCAACATAATCAGGTTTAGATGAGTTTTTTTGTCTTATTTTGGCTATCTTGTCCTTTGGTAGAATTTTTCCAGATCTCTCTGCGGGGCCACCAGCGACTAGGCTAACAATTTCAGTATAGTCATCCTTTACACCGAGAAGGGCTCCAATGCCCTCAAGTTTTAAACTCATATTCATATCAAAATCCTCGGCAGATCGAGGTGATAAGTAAGAAGAATGAGGATCAAACTGATTTGTTAGGATATTCATAGCTAGAGAGAAAATATCTTCTTCTCTTTGTTGCTGAATTCTTCTAATTTTATTTGTATATCTTTTAATCAGATCTTTTTTTGGTTGATCTGACAATTCATCAGCAATCATCGCTACCAACAACTCATTTTTTGTCTGCAATCTCCAAAGTTCATTAAGATCTTCTGACGTCTTGGCCCACTCATTATCTTCATAATAAATATCCATGAACTCTTCTTTATCAAAGTCAAAAGAATTTTCTTCTATAGCTCTAATCTGATATTCAGTAAAGTTAACTAACTTTTTAAAGTATAAATTGATAATTACATAAGCCTCATCAATATCAAAATCTGACTCTGAGTAGCTTGAAGATTTTTCTATAAATGAATCAATTTCTGGCTGTGTAAAGAAAAATTTATTTTCATCTAACTTTTCTATTAAAGCTCTTATGTAATTCTCATTAAAATCTTCACCAACAAATTTTTTAATATAATGATCTTTCTTGAGCTTGCTAAATAACTCTTCACTTAATTCAATTTTTTCATTACTTAAATTAGTTGATATATATTCTTTTGAAACATATTTGTTATTTCCACAAGACGAAGCTAAAACACTTATTAATAATAGAAACGTTATATAGTAATTTTTTTTATTCACAGTTTTTTAAAAGTTTTGTAATTTTGCTGCCTCTTCTCTGACAACTTCTGGGGCTCCTAAGGCTTGCCTATTAACACCGATTCTTTTGAACCAATAGTGTACTCCCATAAGGTCGGTAAATCCCATACCTCCGTGAACTTCTGTAGCTTTTTTGGCAATCACTTTTGATATATCTGAAACATGAGATTTAGCATGACATGCCATTAATCTTGCTTCTCCTGGAGAATTATCAAAACAATGAGCTGCATGCCAGACCATTGCGTAGCAGGGCTCTAGATCAGAGGTCATTTCAGCGCACATATGCTTTACTGCTTGAAAAGAACCGATAACACGTCCGAATTGTTTTCGCTCTTTTGAATACTCAACTGCCTTATCAATTAACCTTTGAGATGCACCAATACTATCTGCGGCTAAAATAATTCTTCCACCATCAATAGATTTATTGATAGCATTATTACTAGATATAGTTAACTCAAGCACATCAACATCAACATTATCTAACTTAACCTCTGAATAGCTTCTAGTCTTATCTACAGCAGTAAGTTGTATTATCTCCACTCCAGGTGAATCTGAGGCCACAATGCCAATTACCCCAGTACTATCTGCAAACATCAAATGTGACGCATCTTTTGCATCTAAAACAAATAAAGCTCTTCCAGAAATTTTATTATTTTTTATCTCTATAGCTGACCCATCTCTAGCGCCAATGTATTCAGAAAACCCAACACCAAAGCGAATAGAATTTTCTGACATCTTTGTTAGATATTCCTCTTTTTGTTTTTTACTTCCTCCATGACTTATTGCCAGTGGAGCCATTACAAATGATCCTGTATAAGAAATAGGTGCAATTCCACCACCAAGGCTTTGACTTACTGCTGTTGCAAATAGCAAGTCTAAACCCAGTCCGCCAAATTCTTCAGGAATAAGAAGGGCACTTAATCCTAGATTAACTAATCCACTATTGATCTCTTTTTGAGTTTCTCCAGCATCACCTTCTGTAATTGCTCTTATTACATCTAGATTAGCTTGATCCTCAAGGAACTTTGATACATTTTCTTGAAAAAATATTTGATCTTCTGATAGCCCAAAATACATACTAAACTCCTTGAACCTTTGGCTCTCTTGGCATTCCCAGTCCTCTTTCAGAAATAATATTTTTCTGAATCTGACTCGTACCACCACCTATTATTAATCCTAAATAATACATATATAAGAACTGCCAAGAACCATTATCTCTAAGATTTGGACTATCCTCATATAGCGTTCCAATTTCTCCCATAACATCTACAGCAAAACCTTCTAACTCATGTCTCAACTCAGTTCCAACTAGTTTTTGTATCATTCCTGCAATCTTTGTATCCTGTCCTTTGTTTAGTTTTGAAGAAAGTACTCTTAAGGAGTTTGATTGAAATGCCATTACCTTTGCCTGAAGGACCATAAGCTTATCTCTATAAACAGGTATATCAATTAATCTTCTTCCATCTAAAGTCTCTTCTTTCATCCTATCAATTAGAGAATTAACTCTATTTACGGTTGCATTTGGATTAGTTAATGAGCCTCTTTCATGGCCTAGAGTAGCATTAGCTACAGCCCACCCTTCACCTCTTTTACCTATAATATTTCCTTGTGGAATAGTTACATCTGTAAAAAAAACTTCATTAAATCCAGATTTTAATGTCATATCAACTAAAGGCCTCACCTCAAGCCCAGCAGTATCCATGGGTATTAATAAATAGCTAATACCAGCGTGTTTCTGAGCATCTGGCTCTGTTCTAACTAAGCAAAACATCATCTGAGAATATTGTGCTGTGCTAGTCCAAATTTTTTGTCCATTAATTACCCAGTTGCCATCAATCAACTCTCCTTTAGTTTGAAGACTCGCAAGATCGCTTCCAGCATTTGGTTCAGAATATCCCTGACACCAAATCATTTCTCCATGAAGAGTAGGTTTTATATATTGTTTTTTTTGATCTTCGGTCCCAAGTTCCAAAAGAGTTGGGACTAACATATCTATTCCTTGGCCTCCCATAGCAGGAGGTATTTTTGCATTTGAAAATTCTGAAGCAATAATTCTATTTTTAATTACATCACTGTGACCACCAAAGCCACCATATTCCTTAGGAACAGATCTGGCAAAGTAGCCTTGATCGATAAGAATGGACTGCCATTCTGAGCGACTTATAGTCTTCCCAGTTTCTTTAAAGGACATACTCATTGGAACTTTTGCTGCATTGGTAAAATTCACACCATCCCATTTCTTACAGAATTCTTGAACTTCTTTTCTAAAATCCTTGTATTCAGGCCCGTAATTTAAATCCATAATATTCTCACTCCTTAAAAATTATTTATCCCAATCAGGGTCTCTTTTTTCTAAAAAAGCTGCTATTCCCTCTTTGGCATCATCTCCCTCAAAGCAGACAGCAATTTGCTCTTTTAAGTAGGGAAGGGCGTCATCAAAAATCATTCCGTCTTGTTTCTCATAAGCCTCAAGGCCAAATTGCATTGTTCCAGGTGCAAGTCCGGCTAATTCAGATGCAAGATCATACACAACTTTATCTAATTCATTTTTGGGAACAGATTGATTTATTAAACCCCATTCCTCAGCTTTTTGAGAGTTAATATAATTACCTCTCATAATAAAATCTAAACCAGCTCTTCTCGGCATAACTCTAAATAGACCTGCCATAACCATAAATGGCCATAATCCTCTTTTAATTTCTGGTGCTGAAAATTTAGCATCTTCTACTGCAATGGCATGAGTAGCATTGGTAACCATTAAGAGTGCACCAGCCAATACTGAGCCTTGAATTTTACATATAACAGGCTTGTATAGATGTCTTATACTCAAGCTAATATCATCTGAGCCTTCTAATTTTGGAATGTTAGATTCTGACTCAGCTCGTGTAAGATCTGCGCCAGCACAGAATATATCACCTTCAGCAGCTATAACTACCACCCTTATATCTCTTTCTTGTTTTGCATAAGCCAAAGCAAAGTTAACCTCATTCATCATAATATTATTTATGGCATTCTTTTTTTCAGGCCTGTTTAACGTAATGGTTAAAATATTGTCTGAAATGCCAATTTTTGTTGCTTGAAATATTAACCCATCAAGTGAGAGATTTTTATTAGTCATTTTTCTTACCCTCTAGTATTTCTTTTGGAACCTCAATAAGCTTTGCTCTAAGATATTCTCCAAGAGACTTTGCCTGGCCATCTTTTTTATTATTTGATGAGATGCCGTCCTGTAAAATATCATGGATATAAAAATTTAAAGACTTTATATTTGATAAGTCATATCTATCAATCTTAAACTCTGATAAATCTGGTAATAACTCTTTTAATTTATCTACTGTAAGAAATTCATACAAGAAAGAATAAGACAAATTATCTTTAGCCCATATACCTAAATTTGCACAACCTCCCTTATCACCAGATCTAGTTCCATATAATTCACCAAAATGCACTAGTTGTGAGTTGCCTTTAGGGGCATCTAAAATTTCAATAGGTTCCTTTTGATAGTATTTTTCCTCAAGGTTAAGCTGGTTGGTTGGAAGTACTTCTATTTCTTTCCCATCAACATACACTATTTCCTTAATGTGCTTGCTGTCTATCAGCGCAGGCCAATAAACTATAACCGGACCATTTGCCTTAAATGCACTTCTTGCAAAAAAGCCTGGATAGCTTGCTAGAGATAGTTCTATAATTTTGGCACTAAACATTCTTCCAACAAGATCAGGGTTCATAGACTTAACTGAGAGAGCTAAAGATGCCATAGCTTCTTCGTTAGAGCTCGGGTTATCTTTTTGTGTTTGATGTAATTCCATAGACACTTCGTCAAACTGCTCAACACCTCCGAGAGATTTAAATAATGTATCTGTAAATGATTTGGCTTTTTCTTCGATATCTAAGCCAGTAATAATAATTTCCATACCATTTCTAAAACCACCTGCAAGATTGATACAGGCTTTATGGGTCGGAGGAGGGGTGCTTCCTCGACATCCTGAGACATAGACTCTATCTTTATCTGTTTCTTCAATTTTTAAAGTATCAAAGTGACTCACCACATCTGGATTTATGTAGGCCGGAGAACCAATCTCGTACAAAAGTTGAGCTGTAACTGTCCCAACTGAAACTAATCCACCTGTTCCGGGATGCTTTGTTATTGTAAAACTTCCATCTTCTTGTATTTCAGCAATTGGATAGCCAACATTATCAAAACTTGGAACTTCTTTAAAGAATGCATAATTACCTCCAGTTGCCTGACATCCACATTCAATTATATGACCAGCAGCAAGCGCTCCTGCAAGAGCATCATAATTATCTCTAGACCAATTAAACTTCCAAGCAGCAGGACCTATTACAACGGCAGCATCTGTAACTCTTGGGCACACAACTATATCAGCACCATTATCTAAAGCTTCCTTAATACCCCATGCTCCTAAATAGGCATTTGCAGTAACGGGTTCATAGCCAGAATCTTTAAGCAATGTATTTTTATCTATATTAATAAAAGTCTCGCCAGCGTCAGAGAGCTCTTTCATTCTAGGCATCAAATCATCTCCATCTATGTATGCAACTTTTAAATCAATAGAAAGCTCTTTTAAGATATTTTCAATTTCATTGGCCATTGATTTTGGGTTTAGGCCGCCTGCATTGGTTACTATTTTTATATTTTTTTCTTTACAACTTGCTGCAATTTCTTTTACTTGCTTTAAGAAAGTGCCAACATAACCTTTGTCTTCACCTCTTTGCATTCTTTGACCATACAAGATTGCCATTGTTAGTTCAGCAAGATAATCTCCAGTAAGAACATCTATAGGACCGCCATCAACCATATCCTTAGCTGCAGATAACTTATCTCCATAGTAGCCACTACAATTAGCTATTTTTATTACTTCCTTATTCAATTTAACTCTCCAGTCTTATTCCTTCTAAAATTATATTAGTTATAGAATTAGCAGATTCCTCGGGTGAAACTGTAATCAATAATCTATTTTTTTCTTTTGCAAACTCTCTTCCGATGCCGCCAAGCAAGATTGCAAAAGCTTTCGTATCAATTTTTTTAATTTCCTTGGCTTCTTTGGCTTCATTTAAAAGCTTTTCGGTGAAACTAGTTATAAACCCTTCGTGATAATCTATCATGCTATTTGAGCTAGGTATGTTTCTACCCAATCCTTTTATAAATGTATCAAACTTAGGTCCCACGGCTTGATTAACGATGTTTAAATATTTTTGAAGTTTATTGATTGGCGATTTAATAGTTGATATTTCATCTAATGCATTTTTGCCAAGTTTTCTCAAGATATTATCTACAGTCATTGTAATGAGTTGATCTTTGCTGGGAGCAATCTCATATAAAGTCCTGAGAGATATTTTGAGCTTTGAAGCTAGCTCAGACATCGTTAAATCTGGAATACCTTTCTCAAGCATAATCTCTAGAGAGTTAATTATTTCATGATGTCTGTTCGTTAGAGCTTTTGATGAATCTTTAGTAAATTCTTTTGTAGGCTCGAAATAATGCATTACTTTGGCTTGACCACCATTAATAAAGCACCATTCTCAACCTGATCATTTGTAGAAACTAATAATTCTGACACTACTCCGTCTTCACTCGCTTTTATCGAGTGCTCCATTTTCATAGCCTCAAGTACTATTAAAGTATCCCCAACCTTGACTTTATTTCCTTTTTTAACCTTTAAATCAATTACCTTACCCGGCATTGGAGCAATTAGACCACCTGCCTGAATTTCAAGACCTGGTATTATAAATCTAGGTTTGATTTCAAGCATCACATCTCCGTATGGCATATGAACAAGTATTTTATTTTCACAAAGAGTAATTCTAGAATAAGCTCTCTTTCCATCAAACTCAACATCTATACCAAACTCATCCCCATCGTAAATTTTTGCAACCTTGTTTGAATTAAAGAGAAAGCTGTCATCTCTTTGAGATTTATAATCAACTTTGTAATCCTTATCCATCAATGTAAAAGTGATATTTTGATTTGGAAGTCTTCCATTAGTCCAGCCAGAGCGCATAAATTTTGCTATATGGCCATTTTCTTTATTTATTTTTTGAATCCACAAAGCCGCAATAGAGGTGACATGTTCAATTTTCTCCTCTGATAAGACTAAAGTCCTTGGCGGCTTAACTCTATCAATAAAGTCTGTAGTAGTATCACCATCTAAATACTCTTCTGATTTTAAGCATGCTATTAAGAAATCTCTGTTTGTTTTAACTCCTCCTATATGTGCTGCTTCTAAAGCCCTGACAAGCTTCCTGGCCGCATCAATTCTAGTTGGAGCATAAGAAATAACCTTTGCAAGCATTGGATCAAAGTCAGTTCCAACCACAGACCCAGTAACAACTCCTGAGTCCCATCTTGCATCTGCATCGTAATCTCCTTCAAATGCTATCAATGTTCCGATTTCAGGTAAAAAATTATTATTTGGATCTTCTGCATAAAGCCTAGCTTCTATAGCAGATCCATTAAATTCAATATCTCCCTGTTCATAACCAAGCTCCTCACCTCTAGCAATTCTCAACTGCTCATATACTAAATCAATACCTGTTACTTCTTCGGTTACTGGATGCTCAACCTGAAGCCTTGTATTAACTTCTAGGAACCAGAATTCACCTGTCTTATCATCCATAAGAAATTCAACAGTTCCAGCAGATTGATACTTGATTTTTTTTGCAAGCATAATTGCGGCATTACCCATTGCCAGTCTTATCTCTTCAGAAACTCTTGGTGATGGTGATTCTTCAATAATTTTTTGGTGCCTTCTTTGTATAGAGCATTCTCTCTCTCCAAGATGAACAATATTGCCATGAGAATCCCCAAGAATTTGGATTTCAATATGTCTTGATTTTTCTACATACCGCTCAATGAATACTCTTTCATCACCAAACCCAGATTTAGCTTCTCTTTGAGCGCTTTTAATAGATTCCTTTAAATCTGACTCTTTATTAACTATTCGCATACCTTTTCCACCGCCTCCGGCAGCAGCTTTTATAAGAAGAGGGTAGCCAATATGTTTTGCTTCTTTTGGGTTTGTGGTCATTTTCAAAGTAGGAACATTGGCTTTTACAGCCAATTCTTTTGCTTTTAATTTATCCCCCATTACGGAGATAACATGAGGTGAAGGACCAACCCAAACCAAACCTTCTTTAATAACTTTTCTGGCAAAAGATGCATTTTCTGATAAGAAACCATAACCAGGATGAATGGCCTCAGCTTCTGATCTTCTTGCAGCTTCAATAACTATATTTCCATCCAGATAACCGCCGTCTGGAAGTAGAATGGCTTCATCAGCTTCTTTCACATAAGGAGCGTCTTTATCTGCATCAACATATACAGCAATACATCTAATACCCATTTCATGAGCACTTCTTATAATTCTGCAAGCAATCTCGCCTCTATTTGCAACTAATAATGAATTAAAACTCATAGTCTAAATACTCCATATTCTTCAGCGCCTTCAATGGGCTGGTTACTTACGATCGATAAACAAAATCCAATAATATCTCTCGTATCACGGGGATCAATAATCCCATCATCGGTCACCATGCTACTTGCAACTAATCCAAGTGACATCCCTTCAAGATAATCGATAACCATTTTTTTAATTTGTTCATCGGCTTTTTCATCAAATTTTTGACCATCTCTAAGAGCTTTAGCCTTTCTAACAATTGACATAACGCCTGCCATTTGCTCAGGCCCCATAACTGCTATTTTTGCTGTTGGCCATAAAAAGGTAAATCTATTGTTATAAGCCTTTCCTGACATTGCGTATGTTCCAGCCCCATACGAAGCACCCACAACAATAGTTATATGAGGAACCATGGAGTTGGATACAGCATTAATTAGTTGCGATCCTTTTTTTATAATTCCCTGGCTTTCAAAATCCTTGCCAACCAGGAAACCGGTAACGTTATGAAGGAATATTAAGGGTATATTTCGTTTATTGCATAACTGGATAAAGCTTGCAGCTTTTTCAGCAGATTCTGGGTATATAGGGCCATTATTTCCAAGAATACCTACTTGATAGCCATGAACAGAAGTCCAACCACAGACCATAGTAGGTCCATATAAAGGTTTAAATTCCTCAAATTTAGATCCATCTGAAAAACGAGCAATTATTTCTTTGATATCTACCGCAGACTTAAGGTCTTCAGCAAGAATGCCAAGCAACTCTTCCTGATTATATATAGGGTCAGAGGATATTTTCTTTGGTTCTAGACCAGTCTTATCCCAATTCAAATGAGAGACTACCTGTCTACACAATCGCAAAGCATCCATTTCATCTTCTGCCAGATAGTCAGAAAGGCCAGATTTCTCAGAATGCATTTTTGCTCCTCCGAGTGTTTCGCTATCTGATTCTTCGCCAGTTGCCATTTTTACTAGAGGCGGGCCTGCTAAGAATGCCATCGACTGATCTTTAATAAAAATATTGTAATCTGACATTCCTGGTTGATACGCTCCACCTGCAGTAGATGAACCAAAAACTACAGAAATTACCGGTATTCTCAATTTTGATAATTCAGTCATTTCATAAAAAAAGCGACCTGTAGCTGCAAAGTGAGGGCTTTGGATGGATGGTGATATTGGAGGCGTGCCTCCCTGGTTTAGACCGGAGACGCTAAGATCGCCGCCAGCAGATTCAACAAAACTAATAAACGGTATTTTATTTTCTCTTGATATTTCTATAGCTCTCGCCCATTTTTCACCAACATAAACAGTCATAGCACCAGCCTTAACTGTAGGATCATTAGCAAAAATTACACACTCAACCCCAGAAACAATTCCGACACCTGAAACGCAACCACCACCAACATTAAAGTTATCTGTTCCATATCCAGCAAACGGCTGAATCTCAAGAAAAGGACTATCAGGGTCTATGACGTTCATTACTCTTTCACGAACCGGCATCTTTCCTCTTTTAGCCAACCTTTCATGATGTCTAGCTCCGCCACCAATTTCCGCAAGATCAAGCAATTCATCTAGAAAAACCAATTTCTCAAGCATCATTTCTTTATTTTTTTGATATAGCTCAGATTTAGTGTCTAAATTTGTCCTAATTACGGGTGCGATATTTTCTGTTTTCATAGGTAATTAAATTTTGAAATATGTCATAATGGTAATATATTCTTATTAATATTACCATAAATAAGTTGTATTATAGTTATTCAGTACTTGAGAAAAAAATGATAAAAATCTATGGAACAGAAAACTCTAGAGCGATGCGGCCTATATGGACCGCTGAAGAAATGGGTATTGATTATGAATTAGTTATGATGCCTTTTCCTCCTAGAGTTTTCATGAAAGATTACCTTGATGTAAATATGCTAGGAACTATTCCTTACTTAATTGATGGTGATGTTCGGATGACAGAGTCTGTTGCAATGACTCAGTATTTAGTTGAAAAATACGGACCAAGTGATCTTAGGGTAATGCCAGATGAGCCTGACTATCCAGCATATTTAAATTGGCTTCATCATGCAGATGCAACATTAACCTTTCCTCAAACTGTAGTATTGCGTTATAAGTTTCAAGAGCCAGGAGTCGCAGATGCTGCAATAGAAGGTTACAGTCGTTGGTTTGTATCTAGATTAAAATTACTTGAGACTTCCTTAGAAGATAGAGAGTATCTTTGTTCTGATAGATTTACCATTGCCGATATATGCGTTAGCTATGCAATAAACTTAGCAGGTTCTTTGGGAATAGAGCAAGCTTACAAACCTAATATAAAAAGATGGACTGATATGTTATTTAAAAGAGAGGCTTTTATTAAAAGTAAAGGATACAAGTATGAAGAAAATGTATAAATATCTATTCGTTCTACCATTATTATTTCTAACTTTTGCAATGCATGCCGAGGAAGAATCTCTTACATCCCATCTTGATAGTATTGTTCTTGGTTCAGGGTGCTTCTGGGGTGCCGAAAAGGGTTATGAGCAAATAGATGGCGTAGAAAATGCTGTTTCGGGATATTCTGATGGCTTTGGTATCAAGCCAAGTTATAGGGAAATAACTAAAACTAAAAACAAATTTAATAAAAATAATTTTGCCGAAGTGGTGATGGTTAATTTTAATAGAAGTAACTTAAGTCTTGAATCTATTCTCCAACATTTTTTTGAATCTCATGATCCTACTCAGCTTAATCGTCAAGGTAATGATGTTGGTACTCAATACAGATCAACTATCTTATATAAAAATAATTCACAGAAAGTGATTGCTGAAAAAGTAGCAAAAGAATACCAAGCGCTATTAACTGAAGCGGGTTATGGAATAATTCAAACCGCTATTAGGCCACTAGAAAAGTTTTATCCAGCTGAAGACTATCATCAGGACTATATAGCAAAAAATCCTAATGGTTACTGTCCAGATCACTCAACTGGCATTGCTTTTAATAAGAGTGAGGAGCAGGTCATTGATAACAGTGCTCTATTAGAAGGAAAGCACATCTTGGTTATAGACTCTGAGGGATATTGTCCATATTGTGAAAAATTTGAAAAAGATATAGTTAGTAAATACAAGGGAACAATTCCCCTAACTAATAGAACAGCCAGGCAACTAAAAGATTTAGCAATCAATAGCCCAACATGGGCAACGCCAACTATTGTCTTTTTAAATAATGGTAAAGAGGTTTTTGCCAATCAAGGCTATATGACACCGAAGGAGTTTTATAAAGCCCTTGGCGTATTTAAATTGGGTAATTCAGAAGCATACAATGTAGCTTTTAATGAAGGCACAGATTCAAGATACTGCAAGGAATATGAAATCTTTAAAAATACGCCCGATGGAGTTTTTATTGACAAGTTAAGCGGGGCGCCTTTATTTGATACAAGCGATAGGTTTGTTTCTAAATCTGGATGGTTATCATTTACAAGTCCAATAGAAGGCTCAGTATACGAATTAGCTGATAATCGTTATGGAATGAGGAGAGTTGAAATCAGGTCAGCATCTTCAAATATTCACTTAGGTCATGTATTCGATGATGGCCCAAATGGAATGCCAAGATACTGCATTAACGCAACTGTTTTAGAATTTATACCAAGAAGCTAACTATTCTTCAAACAAAGCATTAATGCTTTCATAAGCATCAATAAATTCTTCTTTATATTTTTGAACAGTTTGAGCGGCACTGATACTTTCATTTACTAAGCCTATACCTTGGCCGACCCAGTAGGTTTCTAAATCTTTAGCACCTTCGTGACCAATCTCAGCCTGATCTCTAATAACTTTTAATGCTGGTTCACTTACCATCGTTTGAAGTGGCATTGGTAATGGTTCTGGAGCACCTTTGGCTTCCCATGCATCAGTCCATGGAGTTTGTAGTTGCCTGGAGTGTTTCCCCGTTCTACTTTTTGATCTTACTGTTTGACTTGATGTTGCAGAAACCATTTTTTCTTTAATATTCTCAGAAGTTTCAGCTTCACTAGTAGTTAAGAAAACAGAAGCACACCAAACACCATCAGCACCCATGGCCATTATTCCTGCCATTTGCTCTCCTGTTGCAATGCCACCGGCTGCAAGAATAGGTATTTTTCCATAAGGCTTAAGCGCTCTTCTTACTTCAGGGACAAGAACCATTGTTGAAACACTTCCGCAATGACCTCCACCTTCAGTTCCAGACACAACAACTAAATCAACCCCAGCCTCAACTTGCTTAATAGCATGTTCCTTAGCTCCAACAAGTGCAGCGACAGCAACGCCATTATCTTTTCCCATTTTTAGCATCCAATCAGGCGGAACTCCAAGGGCGTTAGCAACTAGTTTTATAGGGTGTGAAAAGGCAACATTTAGAATTTCTTCAGCTATCTCAAATCCTTTACCTAGAATGGCATTTGAATTCTTTTCAGTTCTTTCGGACTCGTCACCAGACCTTAAATGCTCGCCATTAACATCATATTCTTTAAGAACATCTGCTCTGAAATCTCTATATTCTTGCGGAATCATATCCCTCAATTCATCTAACGATTTTTTTTGACCCTTCCCTTTATATGAGTTTGGTATTAATACATCTACCCCATACGGCATACCATTAATATTCTCATCTATCCATTTAAGATCTATTTCTAATTTTTCTGGAGAATGACCAACAGCTCCGAGAACACCCATTCCACCAGCCTTAGACACAGCGACAACAACATCCCTGCAGTGGCTAAATGCAACTAATGGAAATTCAATATCAAACATTTCACAAATAGGAGATTTCATTTTATAACCCGAATATAAATTTATATCTAAAAATAATACTATATTATTTTTATTAAAATTAAAATTATTGATTTAAGATATCTTATGGCCAAGCACTTCTCAACTCCCGATCTTTCTGATAATTACCCTAATAACATTCAGATTGGCAAAACCTTATTTAATTCTTACGGAGCAGTTAGTAGTTTTTCAGGACAAGTAGAAACAATATCTTGCGCAGATGATAATTCTTTAGTTAAAGAAATCTTAAATAAGAATGGAGAGGGTAAAGTTTTGGTTATAGATGCGCAAGGAGTTGAGCATGCATCTATGGTTGGTGATCAGATTGCCTTAAGAGCATATGAAAATAATTGGTCAGGCATTCTTATTAACGGCGCTGTTAGAGATGTTGAAATTCTCAGTAGCATCTCGATAGGTATTTTTGCTAAGTCCTCGATACCCATGAAAACAGATAAGAATAATCTAGGATCAAGATCAGTCGATTTATTTTTTGGCAATGTAATGATTAAACCAGGAAACTGGCTTTACGCTGACTCAAACGGGTGGGTTATTAGCAATAAAGAGCTAGAATTTTAAGCTTTCAATTTCAGAGTCTTTCTTTTTCCATATCTCTTCAATCCAATTTTTAAAGTTTTCTCTATAAGCATCATCCAATGAATAATCTTTATTCTTAAGATTTTCTGGAATCGAGTACTGTTTTATCATCACTTTCACTTCTTTTAAATCGCCTTTCAGGAATGCCCATGCTCCTCTTTTTTCTGATTTATATATTAATGAGAAGTCTACAAGTGTATCTATATTGGGAATTGCTGATAAGGCTGTAGCAATACCTCCAATCTTTGGAGTAAGAAGATTCTTATAAGGTGATTTTTGTAAATCATGCTTTTCCTTAGTATTTCTAGTTCCTTCTGCATAACTAAAAATAGTAGAAGGCGATCTTTGAAACCTTTTGCAGGCCTTTAATGTATTTTTATAATCTTGAAATCTTAAATCAGGATTTTCCTTTAACTCAGCCTTTGAATGCCTGTTAACAAAAGGCATATTCAAAGTTTTATTTGCTAGAAAAACAAATGGTATCCAGGATAGCTCTCTCTTCATAAAGAGCTTAAGCAAGGGCAGACGATTGTTAGCAGCAACAAGTACTATGAATATGTCTGCAAAGGATTGATGGTTCGACATTGCTAGGTACCACTTTTTTGTATCAAATTCATTATCATCAATTATCTCAATCGAGTTTCCATGAACTAATCGCATTATAATTTTTAGGCCATAAACAGTTGCATCGCCTATTTTATTGGATAACCTACTCAGGTATTTTTTTAGAGATTGTGAAGGCCAAAATGCCCGAGGTATATTGACTACTGCAAGAGTACCAAACCCAATAATTAATTCTAAAATAATTAGCGTGAATGTAATTAAGCCTATTAAGTTTGATTTAATTGCATTCATTAATATGAGTTTTCTAAAAGCCGGTTAAATTTGCGTATCTTTCTGAATGAAACTTTGAACTTCCAAAAATTTGTTCAGCCACTCTGGCTCTTTTTAAATAAAAACCAACGTCATATTCATCAGTAACACCTATTCCGCCATGCATTTGGATAGCCTCATTCGAAACTAAATGTAATGTTTCTCCTGAAATAGTTTTTGCAAGACTGGCCAGTCTTTGTAGTTCGTTTGAATTTTCATCAGCGCCGTGCATTGCCGCTATAACAGATGACTTAGTTAGCTCTAATTCACAAAACATCTCAGCAGCTCTATGTTGAAGCGCTTGAAATGTCCCAATCAATACCCCAAATTGCTTTCTTTGTTTGAGGTAATCTAGTGTTAACTCAAAAGCAGCTTCTGCATTTCCGAGCATTTCAGCAGACATTGCTATTCTTCCAATGTCTAAAATACTTTCAACAGTTTCGCCTCCTGATTCAGGTGATCCAAGAATTCTCTCAGAAGATACCGTCACATCATTAAATATAATATTTGCATAATTCCTAGAATCAGCCATTGATAATTTAATTGTGTCTACACCATCTGCGTCAGACTCGACAATAAATAACGTTAACCCTGTTTCCTCTCCTGAATTTCCAGAAGTTCTTGCAAGAACTATTAAAATATCTGCACTTGATCCGTCAACAACAAAAATCTTTTTTCCACTCAATACATAATCATTATCCTTACTGGTTGCAGAGAATTCTGTCTTAGCGGGATTGTGATGACTTGATTCATCTATTGCTAAAGCTGTTGTTATCTCTCCACTAACAATTTTTGGCAAAAGTTCTTCTTTTTGAGCCTGTGATCCAAATTGGGTTATAGCAAACGCACCAAGTACAGCTGTTGCAAATAGTGGAGAGGGCGTTAATGTCTTTCCACATTCTTGCATTATTGAACTGATACCGGCTACCCCAAAATTGGATCCTCCAAATTCTTCAGGGATGAGTATTCCTGACCAACCTAGATTTACCATTTCTTGCCATATTTCCTTATCCCATAAGAGATGGTCATTGGAATCACGAAGTGATCTAAAATGATTAACCGGAGTTTTTTCTGTAGCGAAGCTCTTAGCAGTATCTTTTAAGAACTGCTGTTCTTCATTTAAAATTAATTTCATTTTGTTTCCTTTATTTGAGTGCGTCTAGCTAGGTAAGCCCAAGACTCTTTTTGATATAACATTTAACTGAACTTCAGAAGTACCTCCTTCCAATGAGTTACCTTTAGTCCTTAACCAGGATTTAGTTAAATTTTTCTCGTCATCATCAAACTCATCTCCATCCCAAGCAACTCCATTTATACCGGTAACAGCTACCATTAGCTCATGCCGCATCTTGTTATGCTCTGTACCGTATAGTTTGAACATTGAAGCCGTAGGACTTGCCTTACCGCCTTCATCTCCAGCTCTTTTTAGCGTTAAGCCAAAAGCATGTTCCTTGATCTTATGAGCAGTAATTTCTGATCGATAAAACCCATTACTAATTTTTCCATTCTCTTCACCAAGATGTTTTTTAGCAAGACTAACAATATCTTTTCCACCACTTCCCATTGCTGATGCAAGTCCAAATTTAGAAATAAACTCTCTTTCATGCTGAAGCAAAGCTTTTGCGATAGTCCATCCAGCATTTAACTCTCCAATAAGGTTAGCCTTAGTGACCTTTACATCGTCAAAGAATGTTTCACAAAAAGGTGACTTACCTGAAATTAAAGTAATTGGCTTGGTACTTACTCCTTGAGTTTCCATGTCTATCAATAGAAAGCTAATTCCATCATGCTTTGGCTCTTTAGGACCCGTTCTGACTAATGCAAAGATCCAATCCGCTTTATCTGCATACGATGTCCAAACTTTCTGACCGTTAACTAAGAAATGCTCTCCTATATCCTCTGCTTTGGTGGCTAAACTTGCAAGATCAGATCCTGATCCAGGCTCAGAGTAACCCTGACACCATCTAATTTCACCTTTGATAATTTTAGGTAGATGTTCTTTTTTTTGTTCTTCAGTTCCATATTCCAATAAGACAGGAGCAAGCATCCATATACCAAAACTTAAAAGCGGTCCCTTTGCACCAATCATCCACATTTCTTCATTAAGTATTTTTACTTCTTCTTTAGATAAACCACCACCACCATATTCTTTAGCAACAGTTGGCATTGTCCATCCTTTTTGACCCATTCGATCTAACCAAATTTTAGATTCAGGATTTTTGTATTGAGCCTTCCTTCCTCCCCATACTTCATCAGTTGGTATTGCTGGATCTGCACCATTTCTCATTGAAGCTGGGCAATTTTCATCTAACCAAGATTTAACTTCTTGTCTAAAATTTTCTAATTGTTCCATGTTTTTATCTCATATTTAGTTAATCAAAAACTATTATAGGGTTTAATTCTTCTTTTTTGAAAGAAGCCTTGATAAAAAATAGACAAGTTTTAGATGTAAATTAACATTACCAAGCGAGTATAATTATTGAATGTTTAAAAATATTGGAATATTCGTCAAAGAGAAAACCTATCAAGCTATTGATTACAATGCCCTGGACTCTCTAATAGCAACTCTTGCTAGACATGCACCTAATTTATTTATTGATGAGACCTCTGACTACCAAAACTCATTAATTAAAAGAGTGCCTAATTGTGACTTTACGTCAAAAATAGATTTAATTATTGTTTTTGGTGGAGACGGAACGCTGCTTAGCTCTACTAGAAAGTACCTTGAATTTAATATTCCATTACTTGGAATTAACATGGGAAGAGTAGGCTTCTTAACCGATATTAATACTCAAAATTTTGACTCAGTAATCCAGGATATATTAATCAATAATAATTATGAAATTGAAGAAAGAAATTTAGTTAGCGCATCTTTCTTAGATAAAATTGTATATGGACTTAACGAAATCGTTATCCATTCAGGTGGATACACTCAATTAATGAGATATAGACTTAATGTTAATAACAAAGTTGTCTATGAACAAAGGTCAGATGGATTAATTATTGCAACTCCAACCGGCTCAACTGCTTATGCTCTTTCTGCAGGCGGTCCCATAATTCATCCAAGTGTGGATGTTTGGACAATTTTACCAATGCTTCCGCAAAGCATGTCATCAAGACCGTTTGTTATTTCTTCAAAAGAAAAAGTAGATATTCAGTTGCTAAAAGGACCTTTTAAAGAAGCAAAAATATGTGCTGATGGTCAAGAAGATATCTCCGTACCTTATATGGAATCTATTAAAATTTCTAAGATGGAGAAGTCTCTGAAGCTTGTGCATCCGAAGAATAATGATTTCTTTGAAGCATGCAGAGAGAAGCTTGGCTGGAGTCTAGATATCTCTATGACTAACAAGTAGATTGAATATTAAAAACATACATCTTCCAATAATTTTAATTGCTATCGCAGTGGCATTGCTTTCTAATTTTGGAAGCTTCATTTCAATTATTGAGCCACTGACTTTTTTAAAGATTGATACCTCAAGACTTAGCCTAGGTTATATTTCCTATGCCACTTTTGATACTACATACTTTATTAATAATGAATGGTGGAGGTTGATTACACCGATGATTGTTCACTTCTCATTTGCTCATTTGGCATTTAACTGTTTATGGGTATACGTTCTAGGCTCTAAAATCGAATTATATGATGGAAGCTTCTTATTTTTTAGCTTAGTTATAGTTTCATCAATTACCAGTAATTTCTTCCAATATTACTTCTCAGATCCATCTATATTTGGAGGCTTATCTGGAGTGATATATGCAATGCTTGGATATTGTATGATTATAGAGCTTGAAGTAAAAAACAATAGATATGAGCTACCTCCAGCTATTTATTTATTTATGATTGCTTGGATGATTCTTGGTTTTATGGGCGTATTAGATTTATTTGGCTTTGGTTCTGTGGCAAATTATGCTCATTTAGGAGGGCTTATTTCCGGATTAATTTTTGCTATGATAGCTAAGTCCATAAAGCCCTTCAGCTAAAGAGGTATTGCTTGAACATACTTTTAAAATTAATTAAAGTTTTTCCACCTGAGCTATCTCATACAATTGCTCTCAATTCACTCAAGATTCTGTATTTCTTAAATCTAATACATTTATTCTTTCCAAAACCTAAAACCCAAAAGGTATCCTTATTTGGAATGGATTTAGCTAATAAGCTTGGCATTGCTGCTGGGTTAGACAAGAACGGAGATTTTATAGATCCCTTAGGGGCTCTTGGGTTTGGCTTTATTGAGGTTGGAACAATAACCCCTCTAGCTCAAAAAGGTAATCCCAAGCCTAGAATCTTTAGAATATTTAATGAAAATGCCATTATTAATAGATTGGGTTTTAATAATAAAGGAGTTGACCACCTAGTCCAAAAATTAAAGAAAAGAAAATTCAGTGGAGTTGTTGGAGTAAATATAGGAGCCAACAAAGAGTCGACTGGCCAAGATAGGATTAATGACTATTTAAGTTGCTTTAGAAAAGTGCATGAATTTTGTGACTATATTACAGTGAATATTTCATCCCCCAATACTCCAAATTTAAGAGATCTCCATCAATCAGATAATTTAATAGACTTATTAAACGCTATAGAAGGCGAGATAAAAAAAGTTAACTTTGTTAAGCCTATATTCTTAAAAATATCTCCTGATGAATCAAGAGAATCTCTAGAGTTCATAATTCAAGCTGTCGATGAGTCTGGTTTTTCAGGCCTAATAGCAACAAATACAACAATTAATAAAGATAATCTACAAAACTCTAATTATAAAGAACTTACTGGAGGGCTTTCGGGGAAACCTCTTATGAACAAAGCTACTAAAACGATTATAGATATTAAAAATATTAGTCCAAACATTGGTGTTATTGGAGTTGGGGGAGTAATGTCTAGGGAAGATTTTCATGAAAAGTTAAATTCAGGAGCTTGCCTTGTTCAAATATATACTGGTTTTATTATCCATGGACCTAAAATTGTTAATGAGCTTTTAAAATAGATATCTCATGGAACTAATAATAATTTTTATTATTGTTGCTTTTCTAATTGGCACTGTCAGTCTGGCTGTGCCATCTAAATCTTCAAGAAATATAGCTAGTCTGAGAATGGAAGCTTCAAGACTTGGCTTTAAGGTTTCTTCATCTCGATATGGAAATGTATCCTTCAAAAATAAAGATTTTTCTTTGATGAGCTACCAAATAAAAAATACGTCTAATTTAAAAGATGCACATTTTATTAGAGACAAAGATGATTTAATTTTGTATTCTCCTCTCAAGCTTAAATATTCAGATGAGTATGAGGGTGTAAATGATAAGTTAAAAAAAATATCCTTTTGCATACATGAGGAAATCTTTTCTAATTCATCTATAGCTTTTCTTTGGACTGAAAAAGAAGGCTTAGAGGAGTTAAAGAAAATTCTAAGTGCCCTGGAGAGTTTTTAAGTTTATCTTGTAAATAGTAATCAACTGATGTATTCCTTTATTAGGAGCTGAATTAAATATGACTAAATCACTTGTAATCGTTGAATCACCAGCAAAAGCTAAGACTATTTCAAAATATTTGGGTAGTGATTATATTGTTCAATCAAGTGTTGGACATATAAGAGATCTTCCTAAAAAAGCATCAACCTCAAAACGTTTAACTATTCCTAAAGACATAAGCCCAGAGGAAAAAAAGAAACTAAAAGTTATTAATGAGAGAAGCAGGTTAATAAGAAGAATGGGAATTGATCCAGATAATGGATGGGTTGCAGATTGGCAAATCATTCCTGAAAAAGAGAAGGTTGTTAAATCTCTCAAGCAGGCAGCAAAACAAGTTGATCATATTTATCTTGCAACCGATCTTGATAGAGAGGGTGAGGCTATTGCATGGCATTTAAAAGAAGCTCTTGGACCAGAAAAATATACTTACTCACGAGTTAGGTTTAATCAAATCACAAAATCAGCTATTTTAGAATCTTTTGCTGACCCTAAAGAAATTGATCTAGATCTTGTTAAAGCATATAGAGCTAGAAGGTTTTTAGATAAAGTAATAGGTTTTGAATTATCCCCATTGCTATGGAAAAAAGTTGCAAGAGGACTTTCAGCTGGAAGAGTTCAATCTGTAGCTTTGAGAGTTCTTGATGAGAGAGAAGGCTTAATCCAAGAATTTATTCCAGAAGAGTACTGGGAGATTTCTATGAATCTTTTGAATCTCTCAAAAGATAATATTTTCTTTTCTCTTAACAGAAAAAAATCAGATCCGTTGCTACAGAAAGATGAAGCCGAAAAAATTAAATCATTAATTAATTCTTCTAATTTACAAATAAATGAAATTACTAAGAAGCCAGTTAAGATTAAACCAAGAGCTCCTTTTATTACATCTACCTTACAGCAAGCTGCGAGTACCAAATTAAGTTTTACTGTTAAGAGAACAATGAGAGTGGCTCAAAAGCTCTATGAAGCAGGCCACATAACCTACATGAGAACAGACGCACCGAGTCTAAGTAAAGAATCTATTCAAGATGCTAGAAACTACATTGGGGATAAAATTGGAGAACAGTATCTTACTAATGCACCTAGAATATACTCAAGTACTGAAAATGCTCAAGAGGCCCATGAGGCTGTAAGGCCAACCAATGCATTCGTTACTTCTAATGATCTTATAATCGCCTCAGAAGAGGAGAGAAGGTTATATACACTTATTTGGCAGCAATATATAGCAAGTCAAATGCCAGATGCTGAGTATTTATCTACTTCTGCTAAAATTTTTATAGATGAATATGTCTTCTCTGCTAAAGGAAGAGAGGTAGTTTTCGATGGTTATACCAAAATCTCTAAAAGTGGCTCAACTGATGGTGATGAGGATATTCTTCCCCCACTATCTGAAGGAGAGGAGCTTACTTTAGAGAAATTAAATTTAGATCAAAAGTTTACTAAACCACCTGCAAGATTTTCGGAAGCGGCATTGGTTAAAGAGTTAGAAAAAAAAGGCATAGGAAGACCATCTACTTATGCAAATATTATTTCTACTATCCAAGACAGAGGTTATGTTGAAATTCAAAATAGAAGATTCTTTGTAAAAAAAATTGGCCACATAGTCACAGAGCGACTTCAAGAAAGTTTCGATGACATTATGAATTATGACTTCACCGCTAACCTTGAAAATAATTTAGACAAAGTTGCTAGTGGAGACTTAGATTGGAAAAGCGTTCTAGATAATTTCTATAAAGCATTTCAAGATGATTTAATTTCTGCTTCTGACGAAGATAATGGAATGAGAACAAATGAACCTACAGATACAGACATTGTCTGCCCTGATTGCTCATCAAATCATATGGTTGTTAGAAATGCATCTAATGGTGTTTTCTTGGGCTGCTCGGGATACCAAAATGAAGGTGATGATAAGTGTAAGAAAACTCTCAACCTAATACCAGGTGATGAGGCTATTAGCGTAGACGATCAAGAGGAAGTAGAAAATCTTCTAATAAAAAAGAGATGTGGTATTTGTGATACAAGCATGGATAACTATTTAATAGATGAAAATAGAAAACTTCACATATGTGGAAAAAGCCCAGACTGTTCTGGCTTTGAAATAGAAGAAGGTCTATTTAAAATAAAAGGATATGATGGTCCTGTTCTCGAGTGTCATAAGTGTGGTGCAGAGATGCAGTTAAAAACAGGAAGGTTTGGAAAATATTTTGGATGTTTAAACGATAATTGCGGAACAACTAGAGCCCTCCAAAGAAATGGCGAGCCTAAACCTTTGACTATGGAGCCAATTTCGCTACCTGACCTAGCTTGTCTTAAATGTGAAGATCATTATTTATTAAGAGATAGTATGAAAGGGCTGTTCCTTGCAGCAAGTAAGTATCCAAAAAATAGAGAAACAAGAGCGCCAAAGGTTGCTGAAATTAATAATCTAGATCAAGAGATATCAGAGGCTTGCAGATACCTTCCGGATACAAATAAACATTCGTATTTAATAAGCGCTCCCGAAAAAGATAGAGATGGAAATCCTTATGTTATTAGATACAACAAAACAGAAGATGTTCATTATCTGGCATCTGAAAAAGATGGCAAGAAAACTAAATGGACAGCTCTTTACGATAATGGAGAATGGGTGCAAAACCTTAAAAATTAGTGGATTCAAAAGAATTAATTAATTTATACCTAGACATATCTGAAGAAATTTTTTCCAAGCTAACATTTGATAAGTCTGATCTGGACATAACAAATCAGTTTCTTTTCTTTCTTTCTTTAGAGAAAAGCTTTGATTACTTAGCCGATAGTATTTTAAATCAGACAGGTATGGATTTACCCAATGCTGGATCTTTTAATGCTAAAGCTAAGTGGAATAAGTTATCTCTCGAACCCTCTTTAAAAAATATTATTTTTAAAGAAGAGCAGCCCGATGGCTTTATCTTTGATTTTTATAATGCAAAAGATAAATTACTTATCCCGGTTAATGACTCTTTAATTACCTCTAACCAAATAAGTAACTTGAAAAAATATATTTCGATACTAGATAGTTATAAAAGGTTTATGCTCTTACTTCGAAAAACTTTGGATGAGTGTTAAGCTAATTACATGGAGAAAAATATGTCAAATTACTTAGAGTTAGCCCAACTCCCAGATGGCTCTATAGTCTTAAGAAGATCAGATGATCATGAAAATCCAATTGTTAAGATTGATTTTTCGAAAGAATCTAAGGAATTTTTACAAGGCCAGGAGTTAACAGTAGCAAAAGAGATGATAAGAGCTGGTATAGAGAGCGTGAGTGGAAATGTTAATGATGTCGACGAATTCTTCGAAAGTCAGAAAGAGATTCTAGCTAAAAAGCCAGTTATCCTGCATTAGTTCTCTCTTATTAGGCCTATACTTTTCCCTTCAATATACAACTCTGTTTCTTCTAAATTAACTTCTATATCTGAGAAATCGTTATTAGCAGGCTGAAGATGAATAATGCTTGAAGAATGTCTGTGGAAGTACTTTACAGTAACTTCATCATCTATTCTTGCAATAACAATATCCCCATTTTTAACATCTTGAGTTTTTTTAACTGCTATAAGATCATCTTCCATAATCCCAGCATCTTTCATGCTTAGACCCTTGACCCTTAAAAAGTAATCAAAATTTGAGCCAAAAAAGCCCTTAGGACAATTAACATTCTTTTCAATATTTTCTGTTGCAAGAGTTGGCGAGCCAGCTGCCACTAAACCAATAATTGGGTAGCCAGGATCTTCTTCTGAAGTTTCTGGATTATTAATAGCTATTCCTCTAGATGTCCCGCTCTCAATTGAAATAAAACCTTTTTTCTCTAATGCTCTTAAATGTGTTTCAGCTGAGTTTGGAGATTTAAATCCTAATTCACGACAAATATCAGCCCTTGTTGGAGGAAAACCTGTTTTCTTAATGTAAAGTTGAATACAATTAAGTACTTTAGCTTGTTGGGATGTTATGTCTTTCATGATATCTCTAATTATACTGAATATATATACAGTATAATATCAAGTAACTTCTAATATCAAGAAAAATTATGACAAAAGAAGAATCAAAATTAATAATAGGAATTTCTTCCAGGGCTCTATTCAACTTAGATGAAAGTCATAAAATCTATGAAAAAGAAGGCTTAGATTCATATCGAGACTATCAAATCGCAAATGAAGATAAGACGCTTGAGCCCGGCGAGGCATTTAACTTAGTTAAAAAAATTCTACAAATTAATACACTTTACAAAGATGAAAAAAGGATTGAAGTAATTCTTTTATCAAGAAATACATCAGATACTGGTTTAAGAATAAGAAATTCAATTGAAGCTCATGGCTTGGATATTAGCAGAGCTGCCTTTTGTGGTGGAGAGAGTCCGCATAGGTATGTTAAAGATTTTGGTGTACATTTATTTCTATCCAGCAGTATGGAGGATGTAAAACTAGCTATAGAAAGCAATGTTGCTGCAGCTACGATTATCTCTAGAGAAGGTGACGAAAAATCATCTTTAAATGATGGGCAGCTTAAAATAGCTTTTGATGGTGATGCTGTTATTTTCTCGGACGACTCTGAAAAAGTATTCCATGAAGAAGGTTTGGATGCTTTTATTGAAAATGAAATAATGGCAACTACTGCTCTAAAAGAAGGCCCTTTTAAATCATTTTTAGTTGCTCTAAATAAGATTCAAAACGACTTTGATATAAATGATTGCCCAATTCGGACTGCCTTGGTAACTGCCAGATCTGCACCATCAGATAAAAGAGTAATCAAGACACTAAGAGAGTGGGGAGTTAGAATTGATGAATCTTTATTTCTTGGTGGCATGTCAAAGCAGCATTTTCTTAAATCTTTTCAAGCAGATATCTTTTTTGATGATCAAAAAAAACATATTATAGAGGCGATGAAGAGTACTGCATCGGGACATGTACCATACGGTATAAAAAATAAATAATTTAAAGGTATAGAAATGGAAATAGTATGTTTTGATATGGAAGGAACTCTTACTCCTGAGATATGGGAGCAAGTTGCTCACAATACTGGTATTGAGGATTTTAACAAAACAACAAGAGATATTCCTAGCTACTCAGAGCTAATGGATTACAGGTTAAAAGTTATGAGTAAAAACGGTCTAAAGCTTTCGGATATTCACAAAGCTTCATCTCAGTTAGATTTACTTCCAGGTGCCGAAGATTTTTTACTAGCAGTTAGAGAAAATTTCCAAGTTGTTATTCTTTCTGATACCTTCCATGAGATAGCCAAACCACTTATGAAAAAAATGGGATTTCCTTTATTGTTATGTCATAACTTTGAAGTCAAAGACGATAAAGTAATTTCATATAAACTCCGCCACGAGCAAGCAAAAAAACAAGCTATTCAAGGCTTTCAATCTATGGGGTATAGATGTCTTGCTGCTGGAGATTCATACAATGATATTCAAATGTTTGATGTTGCTGAAAAAGGTTTTTTTATAAATGCTCCTGAAAAAATCTCATCTCAATACCCTGAAATTCAATCATTTGATAATTACTTAGATTTAGAAAATGCATTTAAAGAGAACTCTTTGTTTGTAAAATGACTGATCATCTTAAGCTTAAGAATTACGAAAGACCTAAGCTTCAAATGCCTGAAGAAAATACAAAGTTATTACTTCATAGCTGCTGCGCTCCTTGTGCCGGAGAGGTTATGGAGGCCTTAGCTGCATCAAATATAGACACTACTGTGTATTTTTATAATCCAAATATTCATCCCAAAGAAGAATATGAAATTCGTAAAAAAGAAAATAAAAGATTTTGCGATAAGCTTGGGTTCGAAAGTATTGATGGAGATTATGATAAAGATAATTGGTTTGAAAGAGTTAAGGGTTTGGAGAATGAGCCTGAAAGAGGAGCGAGATGTACAGAATGCTTTGATATGAGATTTGAGAGATCTGCTTTGTTTGCACAAGAAAATAATTTTGGAGTTTATGCTACAACCTTGGGCATATCTAGATGGAAAGATATGAATCAAATTAATGCATCTGGAACTAGGTCTGCAGAAAGATATAGCGATGTTACATATTGGGATTTTAATTGGAGGAAGCAAGGCGGTGCATCTAGAATGATTGAGATTTCTAAAAGAGAAGAATTTTACCAACAGGAATATTGTGGTTGTGTTTACAGCTTAAGAGATACAAATAGATGGCGACAAAAGAACGACAAAGATAGGATTATTAGAGGCATAAAATTCTATAGTTAATTCAAAATTTGGGAATCAAACCTCCAATGCCTTATAATCTTGTGCTATGTCATCAGGCAAAAAATTTAGACAAGCTCTAGTAGAAAATAATCCTCTAGTTATCCCAGGAGCTATAAACGCATATTCAGCAATATTAGCTGAACAATCTGGTCATAAGGCTTTATATCTCTCCGGAGGCGGCGTTGCTGCTGCATCATACGGTATTCCAGATTTGGGTATTACTACAATGGAAGATGTTCTTATAGACGTAAGAAGGATTTCAAATGCCTCCTCTCTACCATTACTTGTTGATATAGATACTGGCTGGGGTGGGGCATTTAATATTTCTAGAACAATTAAAGAAATGATAGATGCTGGTGCTGGAGCTGTTCACATGGAAGATCAGATATCTCAAAAAAGATGCGGCCATAGACCAAATAAATCTTTAGTTAGTTCTGAAGAAATGCAAGATAGAATAAAAGCAGCCGTTGATGGAAGGCATGACGAATCTTTTTTCTTAATGGCAAGAACTGATGCAATAGCATCCGAGGGTATCAATGCGGCAATTGATAGGGCGGCAGCCTATGTTGAACAAGGTGCCGACGGTATATTTTTAGAAGCAGCGACATCATTGGAAGAATATAAGATATTCAAAGAACATATAAAAACTCCATTACTAGCAAATATTACAGAATTTGGAAAGACTCCATTATTTACAAAAGATCAACTTGGTGATGTGGGTGTTGATATGGTTTTATTTCCATTAACTGCATTTAGAGCGATGAGTAAAGCAGCGGAAAAAATTTACATTTCACTGGCTAAAGACGGGACACAAGATGGTCTCTTGGATATAATGCAGACCCGAGAAGAACTCTATGAACGATTGAACTATCATAGTTTTGAGGAAAAGCTCGACGAGCTATATAACAAATAATTTTTAGAATAAGGGAATAAAAATGGTAAAAAAATTAGAAGGTGCTGGACTTAGAGGACAGGTAGCCGGTGAGACATCACTATCTACTGTCGGTCAAATTGAAGGCTTAGCATATAGAGGCCATAAGATTGAAACACTGGCTGAAAAAGCCACATTTGAAGAGGTTGCTTATCTCCTTCTATACAGCAAACTACCGAATACATCAGAACTATCTGAATACAAGTCGCTATTAAAAAATCAAAGAGATCTTCCATTAGCTTTAAAGGAAGTCCTTCAAAAGATACCAGCATCAGCACACCCTATGGATGTCATGAGAACAGGTACATCAATGCTAGGCAACCTAGAGCCGGAAGGAGATTTCTCAAATCAGTTAAATTCTATCAATCGAATGATAGCTACAATGCCTTCAATTGTTACCTACTGGTATAAATTTTCTCATGAGGGATCTGATATTGATTTAGTAAATGATGAAGAAACAATGGCAGGACATTTCTTGCATATTCTTCATGGAAAAACTCCATCTGATCTTCATAGAAGGGTTATGGATGTTTCTCTCATTTTGTATGCAGAGCATGAATTTAATGCATCTACATTTACTGGAAGGGTCTGTGCTTCAACAATGTCAGATATTCATTCTTGTGTTGTTGCTGCGATTGGGTCTTTAAGAGGACCTCTTCACGGCGGTGCAAATGAAAAAGCTATGGAGTTAATTGAAAACTGGACTTCAAGAGACGAAGCAAAAGAAAAAATACTATCTATGCTAGAAAAGAAAGAAAAAATTATGGGATTTGGGCATGCTGTTTATTCAATTCGTGATCCAAGAAATGCTGTTATTAAAGAATATGCAAAAGAACTTTCAGCACTGCATGTAAATGACGATCTATATCAAGTTGCAGACGAAGTAGAGAAGGTTATGGCTGATGAGAAAAAAATGTTTGCCAATGCAGACTTCTTCCATGCACCTGCTTATTTTTACATGGGCATACCTACAAAATTATTTACACCAATATTTGTAATGTCTAGAGTTTCTGGTTGGACAGCACACTGTATGGAGCAACGCTCTAATAATAGAATTATCAGACCTAGTGCAGACTATATTGGCGTTGAAAGTTCAGAATGGGTTGATATACAAGATAGAGCGTAAAGTATGTCTTCTAATGTTGATTTAAATATCAGGCCTGGCTACGACTCTGTAATATCAGAGATAGCAAACTATGTTTGTAATTTTGAGATTGAATCAGATCTTGCTCTAGATACAGCAAGAAATTGTCTTATTGATACTATTGGATGCGGTCTTTTAGCACTAAAATTTCCAGCTTGTACAAAAATGCTTGGCCCTGTTGTTGAAGGTACCTCAGTCCCTTTTGGGGTAAGAGTTCCAGGCACTAACTTTAAATTAGATCCAATCAAAGGAGCATTTGATATAGGTTGTACTATTAGATGGCTTGACTATAACGATACTTGGTTAGCTGCTGAGTGGGGTCATCCCTCAGACAATCTTGGTGGCATATTGGCGGTGGCTGATTACATTTCTCAAAAAAATATTTCTGAAGGTAAAGATCCATTGACTATGAGGGTGGTTTTGGAATCCATGATTATGGCTCATGAGATCCAAGGTATATTAGCTCTTAAAAATAGTTTTAATAAAGTTGGATTAGATCACGTTGTTTTAGTAAAAGTTGCTTCAACTGCCCTGGTTACAAAATTAATGGGCGGAACCTCAGATCAAATTATGGATGCTGTTAGTCAAGCTTGGGCCGATGGGCAAAGCTTACGAACTTATAGGCATGCTCCAAATGCAGGCTCAAGAAAAAGTTGGGCTGCTGGAGATGCAACAAGTCGAGCCGTGCGTCTAGCTATGATTACCTTATCAGGAGAAATGGGTTATCCCGGTGTTCTTTCTGCACCAGTATGGGGTTTTGAAGATGTTTCTTTTAAAGGAGAAAAACTAGAATTACCGCAACCATTTAGTACATATGTCATGGAAAATATTTTATTTAAAATAAGCTTCCCTGCTGAGTTTCATGCACAAACAGCTGTTGAGGCTGCGGTAACGCTCCATCCAGAAATAAAAGATAGATTAGATGATATTAAAAATATTCAAATAACTACACACGAATCAGCCATAAGAATTATTTCTAAAGTTGGCGAATTAAATAACCCAGCAGACAGAGACCATTGTTTGCAATATATGGTTGCAATAGGTCTTTTAAAAGGTAATTTAATTGCTGAAGATTATGAGGATGATGTTGCTAATGATCCTAGGGTAGATGCCCTAAGAGAAAAAATGGTTATTAGCGAAGATAAAAGATATTCAGTTGAATATCATGAAGCTGACAAACGATCTATTGCTAATAAAATTCAAATTCACTTTAATGATGGCACTTCAACAGATGCTATAGAAGTTGAATACCCTATTGGCCATAAAAGAAGAAGAGAGGAAGGAATCCCAGTTCTTGAGAAAAAATTTATGAGCAATCTTAAAATTACATTCGATGAATCTAGATGCCAAGATATATATTCAATATGCTTAGATCAAAAAACTCTTGAAAATACTTCAGTTACAGACTTTCAAGAATTATTTGTATTGTAAAAGAATACCTAGTATTTGGTTGTTATAGGCGTAAATACAACCTAAAATAAATCGTCTAGCCAATTTTAGATTATAATCACAGCCATGTCAGGCAATACGTTTGGAAATATTTTTAAGATCACAACTTTTGGTGAAAGCCATGGGCGTGCTCTCGGCTGTATTATCGATGGCTGTCCTCCTCAATTAGAGATAAGTGAATCTGATATCCAACTTGAATTAAATAGAAGAAAACCAGGCCAATCTGATGTAACCACTCAAAGAAGCGAGGATGACTCTGTAGAAATTCTTTCAGGTGTTTTTGAGGGAAGAACATTGGGAACTCCCATCAGCTTAATTATTTATAACAAAGATCAACAATCAAAAGATTACTCTAATATCAAGGATACCTTTAGACCTAATCACGCAGATATTACCTATCAAGCCAAATATGGCCATAGAGATTATAGGGGAGGCGGGAGGTCAAGCGCCAGAGAGACTGCCATGAGAGTTGCAGCTGGAGCTATTGCTAAGAAATATCTAGAAAAATATGGCGTAAAGACTACTGCATATGTTTCTCAAATAGGACATGTTGCAGCTAATTCAATAGATCCCTCTTCTGCTAATAATAACAAATACTTCTTTTCAGATATGTCCAAGATGAATGATTTAGATTTGATGTTTGCCGATCTCATTGCCGAAGGAAATTCTGTAGGCGCTAAACTTGGTGTATGTGTAGAAAATTGTCCAGTTGGTCTTGGCGAGCCTGTCTTTGATAAGCTCGATGCTGACCTAGCTAAAGCAATAATGAGTATCAATGCAGTTAAATCAGTATCAATAGGCAATGCTGAAAATATACTTAATTTAAAAGGATCTGAAGCTAGGGATGAGATTAGATCAGGCGGCTTTTCTTCTAATAATGCTGGAGGCATTCTTGGAGGAATCTCTAATGGGGATAATATAAACCTAGATTTTCTAATTAAGCCTACTTCTAGCATTAAAACAAAAGGTAAGACGGTTGATAAAGACGGTAATGAAGTGGATATTGAGGTTCTTGGAAGGCACGATCCTTGTGTTGGTATTAGAGCGGTGCCTATTGCAGAAGCAATGGTTAATTTAGTAATCATGGATCATCTACTAAGAAATCGCGCACAATGCGGAGATATTGATCAAGAGCTACCTTTCACTTCGAAATAAAATGCCAAAGACTTTATATGACAAGCTTTGGGATGAGCATCACATAACAACTTACAATTCAGGCGAATCACTACTTTATATAGATAGGCAATATTTGCATGAAGTCACATCGCCCCAAGCCTTTGAAGGCCTAACTAAAAAAGGACTTTTACCTTGGAGGCTAAATGCCAACATAGCCACACCAGATCACAATGTCCCAACAGAAAGAGGCAGTGATTTTAGTATGGAGTCCATAGAGGACGAAATTTCAAAAATTCAGGTAGTCGAGCTTGATAAGAATTGTAATAAATTTGGAATTAAGCAATTTGATATAACCTCATTGAATCAAGGTATTGTTCATGTCATAGGCCCTGAACTGGGATATACCTTACCAGGGATGACAATAGTATGTGGTGACTCTCACACATCAACTCATGGTGCTTTTGGATGTCTAGCTATGGGAATTGGAACGTCTGAAGTAGAGCATGTGCTTGCCACTCAGAGCTTAAAGGTTTCTAAGCTAAAAAATATGCAGGTTGTATTCAATGGAACCTCAAGCAAAGGAGTAACCTCCAAGGATATTGTTTTATATCTTATTGGTCAGATTGGAACTGCTGGTGGTAATGGTCATGCAATAGAGTTTTCAGGCTCATACATTGAAAATATTTCAATGGAAGCCAGAATGACCATATGCAATATGGCTATAGAAGGAGGTGCAAAAGTTGGTTTAGTTGCACCAGATAAAACTACTATTGATTACGTTCGAAAACATAGCGAACTGAGTTCTGAGATTCTAGATCTTGCTGAGCAGCATTGGGTTTCATTGAAATCTGATCTTAATGCAAGTTTTGATAAAAAAATAGAAATTGATGTCTCTAAAATAAGACCTCAAGTTACATGGGGCACATCGCCTGAAATGGTCATTGATTTTGATGCCATTATCCCTAACCCAGATTCTTCTTCACAAGATAATAAAAAAAATATTGAACTTGCTAAAAACTATATGGGTATCGAGGCTGACCAAAAATTGACTGATCTAAAATTTGATAGAGTCTTTATAGGATCTTGTACTAACTCAAGAATAGAAGATTTAAGAGAGGCAGCGAATGCTGTCGATGGAAAAAAGATTTCTATAAATATAATTGAAGCAATAGTCGTCCCTGGCTCTGGCCTTGTAAAGCAACAGGCAGAATCTGAAGGCCTAGATAAAATTTTTAAAGATGCTGGATTTATTTGGAGAGACCCTGGGTGTTCGATGTGTTTGGGTATGAATCCTGACCAGTTGAAGCCACGCGAGCGATGTGCATCCACTTCAAATAGAAATTTTGAAGGCAGGCAGGGGAATCTTGGACGAACTCACTTAATGAGCCCTGTAATGGCTGCATTAACTGCAATAAACGGAACAGTGAGCAATCCATCATGAAGATTCAAGGTAATGAGTTACAAATAAAAGGCATAGTTGCTCACATTGATAGGGATAATATTGATACTGATCAGATCATCCCGACGGAGTATCTAAAATCCATTAAAAAATTTGGCTTTGAAGATTACCTATTTGACGGATGGAGATATCTTGATGGCGGAAGATTGGGGATGAAAAAAAATGATAGAAAAATTAATAGCGATTTCATTCTAAATAATAGCCCATTTGATAGTGCGACTATCTTATTAACAAGAGATAATTTTGGTTGTGGGTCTTCAAGAGAGCATGCTGTATGGGCGTTAAGAGATTTTGGTATTAAGGTTGTAATTGCATCATCTTTTGGTGATATTTTTTATAATAATTGCTTTAAGAATAACGTCTTACCAATTGTTTTAAGCAAAGAAGATGTAGATAAAATTTTTAATATTAGTGAAAAAGAGGTTGTAGAATTATCAGTTAGCCTTGACGCTAAAAAAATTGTCTTTTCAGATAATGTTGAATTTAAATTTGAAGTTGAAAATAACCTTCTTGAGAGAATTATTTACGGATTAGATGATGTAGATTTAACTCTTAAAGATAAACAAATAATCATAGATTTTGAACAAAAGAGAATGTTAGAAAAACCATGGATATACGCAAATGACTAAAAAAATATTAATTCTTCCTGGAGATGGTATTGGACAAGAGGTGACATCATCAGCAAAAGAGGTCTTAGATTTTCTTATTGATGAGTATCAGTTAAATTTTGAAATTACTAATATGGATGTTGGCGGAACTGCATATGAAAAATTTGGCTCGCCTCTGCCAGATAATGTCCTAGAGGAAGCAAAAAAATCTGATGCCATTTTATTCGGAGCTGTTGGAGGACCTCAATGGGACGACTTGGGTTGGGATTACAGACCAGAGCAAGCACTTCTTGGACTTAGAAAAGAGTTAGAGTTATTTGCGAACTTGAGACCCGCCTTCTTGTTTAATGAGCTGGCTTCTGCATCACCAATTAAAAATCATATAATCGAGAATTTAGATATCTTAATCGTAAGAGAGCTTACTGGCGGTGTATATTTTGGCGAACCAAGGGCAATAGTTCTAGATGATCCTACTCCCTATGCATTTAATACAATGATTTATAACGAAGATGAGATTAGGCGAATTGCAAAAGTAGCCTTTGAGTCTGCACAAAAAAGAAATGGTAAATTGTGTTCGGTTGAAAAAGCTAATGTGCTTGAGGTTTCAAAATTCTGGAGATCTATTGTTTCAGATATGGCCAAAGACTATCCAGATGTTGAGTTGACTCACCAACTAGCAGACAATACAGCTATGCAGTTAGTACTTAATCCTAATCAGTTTGATGTAATAGTCTCTGGCAATTTATTTGGAGATATATTATCTGATATTGCTGCAACGCTTACTGGATCTATCGGTATGCTTCCTTCTGCATCTTTAAATAGCTCATCAAGAGGAATGTATGAGCCTTGTCATGGAAGTGCCCCTGACATAGCTGGTCAAAATATAGCCAACCCTATAGCAATGATCGCTTCGTTAGCAATGGCATTAAGATTCTCTCTTAATGAAATAGGACTTGCTGATAAAATAGATAATGCTATCAAGCAGTTTATTGCCCAAGGTTTCAGAACTAAGGATATTTCTACTACCGATGAGTATATGAGTACTTCAGAAGTAGCAACAAAGATAATTGAGATAATAAAAAATGGATAAAGTTTTAAATATTGCCTTAATTGGGGCATCTGGTGTTGTTGGTCAAAAAATTCTACAGCTATTAGATAAAAAAGATATTTATGTTGATTCATTGTTTCCATTGGGAAGTTCTTCAGTTGGGCAAAAGGTTAACTTTCAAAATAATGATCACATCATTGAGGACTTAGAATCCTTTGATCCAAGTCTAGCTAATATAACTATTTTTTCTGCAGGCTCTTCGGTTGCTAGAAAGCATGCAAGAAAATTTGTCGAAGCCGGCAGTTATGTCATTGATCTTTCATCTGAGTTTAGATACGAGGATGATGTGCCATTAATTATTCCTGAAATTAATGGAGATATTTTAGAGAATCTTTCAGAGCCAACACTTATTGCTAATCCAAATTGCTCTACTTCTCAGCTTTTAATGGCTCTAAAGCCAATTCATGATAAATATGGAATAGAGTTTATCAATATAGCTACCTATCAAGCTGTTTCAGGAACGGGTAAGGATGCTGTTGAGGAGTTGAGATCTCAAACTTTTGATAATGATCCTAAAGACCCAAAGGTTTATCCAAAACCAATAGCCTTTAATGTAATACCTCAGTGCGATATATTCTTAGATAATGCCTTTACAAAGGAAGAGATGAAGCTTGTCTGGGAAACACAGAAAATTTTAGATAAAAATATAGAAGTTCAAGCTACATGCGCCAGGGTCCCTGTTTTTAATGGGCATTCAGAAGCGGTATTTATGAAATTATCTGGTCACGCATCCAGAGAAGCTATTATTGATGCTATAGATGGGACCCCAGGCGTATGTATTATGGATAATCCTGAAAAACTGGAATATCCAACACCGGTTGAGCATGCAAATGATTCAGAAGATGTTTATGTTGGAAGAATAAGATCTCAAAAAGTACAAGGTGATACGTGGGTTTCATTATGGGTAGTTGCTGACAATGTCTATGGTAAAGGGGCTGCGCTAAATGCAGTTCAAATATTACAAAACTTAATTGTAAATAATAAGCTATGTTGAGATTAACCTTACTTGTAGGTATTTTCTTTTCATCTCAGATATTTGCTGAGATACTTTTGTCCTCTCCTAAGCTTAGCCTTAATGCAAATGGGCAAAGGGTCGTTGAATTTAAAATTCAAAATGAGGATATTAAAGATCAAGATATTATTTTAAAAGAATATAAATCAGATGATCTTCTTAATAAAAATTATATTGCCTATACATTGTTTGAAGATTTTTCTAATTATCAGTTATTCTCTATAGTTATTAAAAATAGCTATGAGGAAAATTATTTTAGTTTTAAGCTAATAATTAAGGATGCCTTAGCTAAAGATATATTTATTTTCCTTCCATCAAGCATGAGAGGTTTAGGTATAGATTATGAGGAGCCAGTAAAAAGATATGAGCCTAAGATATCGCCAAGAAATATTGCTAGTAAAAAAACTAAACTTGAAAAAGTTATTTTAGAAGAGGCTGAAGAAAAGAACTCCATAGTAAAAGCTAATGAAATAACAACGATGTGGAGCATTGCTTCTAGTATTCAAAAAAATTCATCAGATCTTTCGATATACCAAGTTATGTGGTCTATTTACTTGGGAAATAAAGATGCCTTTATAAATGAAAATATTAATTTGGTAAGAAAAGATAAAGATTTAATTATTCCCATCCAATCAGCCATGGCAAATATCTCTGATAAGGATGCGAGAGGCTCTATCATGGCAATGAATAAATCATTTGCACTTAGCTTTGCACCAGCTGCAAAGTCCTTACTTGTTCTCACTGCGCCAAAAATTAAAAAAAATCCTAATCCAGCAAAGACTTCACTAAAGGCAGAAGACAGAAGCCAAGAAAAAGTAGTTAACTTAGATAATGAAGAGATCAATGATCCTAAGGACTTTATAGAGAATAATACAAAGAAATTAGGTATATCTATGGAGAGCAAGGTTGCAGAGGAGCTCATTAAAGAAATTGAAGATATTGAAAAAGTATCTACCAATCAAAATGACTTTGGTCTTACAGATCTTTTATTTGTTGCTTTAATTTCATTATTATCAGGAATATTAGTTGCGTTAATATATATCCAACTGAATTCTAGAAAAACAAAAAAAATAGAATATGATTTTGATGAGGCAAGAGATTCAGGTTCAAGTATTCAAGGATTACCTAAAGGGTTAAGCATCGAGAATAATGCTGATGAACAGCAATTTGACCTAGCTATGACTTATTTTGAAATGGGCGATTTAGAGAATTGTAAAAATATTCTTACTGGCTTAATACAAAATACAGAAGATGAAGCTTTGAAAATTTCAGCAAAAAATCTTTTTGATAAAATTTAGAATCAGTGAAGCTAGCATTTACAGTTGAGTATGACGGAACTAATTTTTCTGGGTTTCAAAATCAAAAAAATGCCCCTTCAATTCAACAAGCCATTGAAAAAGCTCTTAAGGAGATAACTCAAACCAATATATCAATTAATTACGCTGGAAGAACTGATGCCGGAGTGCATGCGCTATGCCAGGTATTTGATTTTGAAACAGATATAGAAAGAGATGATACAAATTGGGTCAAGGGAATAAATGCCAATTTACCAGAATCAATAGCTATAAAAAGTATAGCGAGGGTATCTGATGACTTTCACTCAAGATATACGGCCAAAGAAAGAAGCTATTCATACGTAATATATAACTCAAAAAGCAAGCCTTTATTCTTTGGAGGGCATTGTCATTGGGATTCAAATACTATAAATCTAGATACTTTGAAAAAGCATGCAGACATGTTTCTCGGCGAGCATGACTTTAGCTCATTTAGAAGCTCTAAGTGCAACTCTAACAATCCTATAAAAAATATTTCTTCTGTAGAGGTCGAAACTTATGAAAAATTTATTATAGTTTCAGTCAAAGCAAATGCATTTTTACATAATATGGTTAGAATAATGACTGGTACCTTGATCGATATTGCTAAGGGTGAAAATGATTACTCCGTTGCAGATATTCTTTTAAAAAAAGACAGAATTTTTGCCGGTAAAACTGCTGCTGCGAAGGGTCTATTTTTCTTAGGGCCAAGATATAATTCTGAAGATAATATCTCAAGCCCTGTTTCAAATTTATTTGATAGGTTAAGAATATGAGTGTTCAAAAAATAAAGATTTGCGGAATATCTAATTTATTAATTTTAGAAGAATTAATAGCTCTTGAAGTTGAATACGTTGGTTTTATTTTCTTCGCTAAGAGCCCAAGAAATGTAAGCACGGATTTCTTAGAGAGCTTAAAAAAAGTTGATTTTAAATCAACTAGACCTGTTTGTGTTTTTGTTAATCCTGAAGAGGAAGAGGTATATAAAATCTCCTCTTATCTAACCGATCCCATTCTTCAATTTCATGGAGATGAATCAGATGAATTTTGTGAATCATTTGGTTTAGATTACTGGAAAGCCATTCGTGTTAAGAATAAGGCAGATTTAGATTTAATAGATTTATTTCCATCAGCATCAGCAATTCTTTTAGAAAATCATGTACCAGGGACATACGGAGGCACAGGAGAGTCTTTTGATTGGAATATTCTTGAAAACTCAGATGAGCTTGCCAATAATATTGTGCTTTCAGGTGGAATTAATTCTGAAAATGTTCATAATGCAATTACGACAAATTCTTGGTGTATCGATCTGAATTCTGGCGTTGAATCTGAGAAGGGCGTGAAAGATATAAAATTAATAAACAGCATATTAAATATAATTAAAAACTATGAAATCAAATAAATTCAACCTACCAGATAGCAATGGTTTTTTTGGCGAGTTCGGCGGTAAATTTGTACCCGAAACTCTTATGTATGCATTGGAAGAACTAGAAAATACTTATAACGAATTAAAAGATAGAGAAGATTTTCAAAAAGAGTTCTATAGTGATTTATCAAATTTTGTTGGAAGACCTTCACCTCTATATTTTGCTGAAAGGCTCTCTAATCATTATGGTTCAGGCTCTATTTGGTTAAAAAGAGAAGATTTAAATCATACAGGCGCACATAAAATCAATAATACGGTTGGTCAAATCTTGCTTGCTAAGCATATGGGTAAGAAAAGAATTATTGCAGAAACTGGAGCTGGTCAACATGGCGTTGCTACAGCAACTGTTGCAGCAAGATTAGGTCTTGAATGTCACATATATATGGGTGCTGAGGATGTTAAAAGGCAGTCATTGAATGTTTATAGAATAAAATTATTAGGTGCTGAAGTGCACGCTGTTGATTCTGGTACAGCCACCCTTAAAGATGCGCTTAATGAAGCTCTAAGAGACTGGGTTACCAATGTTGACGATACTTATTATATTATTGGAAGTGTCACAGGTCCTCATCCATACCCTATGATTGTTAGAGATTTTAACTCTGTAGTTGAGATTTCAAAAATAATTAAAAAATATAAGACAGATTATAATCAACTGCCCGATGCCATTGTTGCTTGCGTTGGCGGTGGCTCTAATGCAATGGGAATATTTTACCCATTTATTGATATACCAGAAACAAGATTAATAGGCGTAGAGGCTGGAGGTAATGGTGTTTCAACAGGCGAACATGCCGCACCTTTAAATGATGGAACACCCGGAGTATTACATGGGGCTAGAAGTTATTTAATGCAGGATGAATCAGGTCAAATTATGGATACTAAGTCAGTATCAGCTGGTCTTGATTATCCAGGAGTTGGCCCAGAGCACTCATGGTTAAAAGATATAGGTAGAGCTGAGTATGTTGCAGTAAATGATGATGAGGCCCTCAAAGCATTCCATGAAGTTACTGAGTTAGAAGGCATTATGCCGGCTCTTGAGACTGCTCATGCTTTTGCTTATTTAGAAACACTAATGAAGGAATTACCAGATACAGCAAATGTTGTAGTGAACGTTTCAGGAAGAGGTGATAAAGATATTAATACAGTCGCTAAAATAGATGGAATTGAGTTTTGAACAGACTCACAAGAACCTTAAACAATCTTAAAGATAATAATCAAAAGGCTTTAGTCGCTTATCTTGTTGCAGGGGATCCTGATTTAGATTCTACCTTAGATTTAATGCATCTTTTTGTAGAATCAGGCGTAGATGTTATAGAAATTGGTGTTCCTTTTACAGACCCAATAGCAGAAGGTCCAACTATACAGAAAGCACATGATAGGGCGCTTAAAAATAATATTTCTTTAAAAATGATATTTGATCTGGTTGTAGAATTTCGTAAAAAAAATGATCAAACGCCTATTGTTTTAATGGGATATCTAAATACATTTATTTCACATATTGACTTAGTCGAATCTACTTCGATAATCGACTCTATTTTAGTTGTTGATATTCCTGGTGAGTTGAGCTTAAAGGATTATGGAATAACAAACCCCAACATCAATACCATATCTCTTATCTCTCCAACGACTACCGATGACAGAGTCGAGCTAATTGCAAAAAATAGTACAGGTTTTATTTATTACGTTAATTTAAGAGGTGTTACAGGCTCCTCAAATCTTAATATAGATGAGATAAAAAATAATATTCAAAAAATTAAAAAACATTCAGACTTGCCTACTTTAGCTGGCTTTGGCATCAAGTCTGCCAACGATGCTAAAATGTTATCTGCCTGCTCTGATGGCGTGATTATAGGAAGCTCTATTGTAGAGATGATAAATGAGAGCTCTAACTCAAAAGAGTTTGCTAGAATAGGTGAGTATCTAAAGGAGATTAAACAAGCAATATCATGAACTGGTTAACAAGGCTCATACCGTCAATAGGAACCTCAAAATCTAAAAGCACTGTTCCTGATGGTTTATGGAGCTCTTGCCCATCTTGCGAATCAGTTTTATATGCCCCCGAATTAGAGAAATCATTATACGTATGCTCCAAGTGCGACCATCATCTCAGAATTGGAGCAAGAAAAAGATTAGGAATTTTTCTTGATAAAGACTCTTTTAGTGAAATTGCAAAGGATATTAAAACTAAAGATATCTTAAAATTTAAAGATACTAAATATTATTCTTCTAGAGTTAAAGACTCTATTGCTGCAACAGGAGAAAATGAAGCTATTATCGTAGGTAAGGGAACTATAGATTCTATGCCTATTGTAGCTGCTGCATTTGAGTTTAGGTTTATGGGAGGCTCTATGGGAGGGGTTGTCGGAGAGAAATTTGTTCAAGGAATAAATCAAGCTATTGAAAGTCATTGCCCGTTTATATGCTTTTCAACAAGTGGAGGGGCAAGAATGCAGGAATCAATGGTTTCGTTAATGCAGATGGCTAAAACCTCAGCGGCAATTCAAAAACTTAAAAGTAAAAACTTACCTTATATATCTGTAATGGTGGACCCTGTATACGGAGGGGTTTCAGCAAGTTTAGCCATGTTGGGTGATATTAATATTGCAGAGCCCAATGCTTTTGTTGGTTTTGCTGGAAGAAGGGTTATAGAGCAAACGGTAAGAGTAGATCTACCTGATGATTTTCAAAAATCTGAGTTCTTATTAAAAAATGGTGCAATTGATATGATCGTGCACAGAAAAAATATGAGAACAAAAGTACACAGATTATTAAAAAAAATGTATAAAAGTTAATGAATAAAGAAAGACTCATAGGAACAATTTTCAGCGTAATCTTATTGCTGTTGGTTTTGTTTGTATTTTTAACTCCGCAGGTAGATTACCAGCAGGAATTTAAAGCCAAAGAATCAATTATTGACATAAAAGTTCCTGAAAAAGAAGCTGAGCCGATAATCCAAGAGGAACAAATCATAACAAATACACCTATAGAGAAGATGGGAGCATCTTCAATAAAGGAATCTGATTTTGATTTGTTTGTTATTAGGGTTCATGTTCTTTCTTCAAATGAAAATGCTATAAAGATGGTAGGCAAAATAAACAATGGCGGATTTCCAGCTTTTGCCGAAGTATTTGGTACTAACAAAGACCTCCATGCAGTTTATGTTGGGCCATTTTTATCTGAAGAAGATATTGTTAGTAATATTACGTTAATTGAAAAAGTTTCAGAATCAACTAAAGGGGAGATTTCAAGATGGAAGCTCTAGGTCTTAATGTTGCTGATTGGTTTATCCTTGTTGTCCTGACTGCCTCGGGCTTAATATCGCTCGCAAGAGGCTTCACTAAGGAGTTTCTATCATTATTTTTATGGGTAGTGGCTTTTGTTGCAGCTGTCAGTCTTGAGTTTATTGCAACTCCAAAAATAACTGAATTCATAGGTAATGCAGAAATTGCTAAGATTCTTTCCTACATAGTCGTCTTTATGATTACGATCATCCTAGGAGGGATGGTAATTAAATTTATTAGTAAATTAATTAAATGGTCGGGAGCATCTGGTTTTGATCGCTTTCTTGGAGTTTTATTCGGCCTAGCGCGAGGTTTAATAGTTCTCTTTGTTATTTTCTTACTTCTTCCTGCGAGCATTAAGTCAACTGACCTCATCGATAATTCAAAAATTACTCCAGTAATTGAAAAATACGCCCCTCAAATTGAAGCTTATTTAAGAAATTTAATAGATAATACCGATCTTGTAGAAGAGGCCATGGAAGTCATTGAACCTATAAAAGAGAATTTGATTCCCATAGTCGAAGAATTAAATCCAATTGAAGGGGAAACCTAATGTGTGGAATAGTTGGAATATCATCAGAAACGGATGTAGCAGGTGAAATTTATGACTCTCTCCTCATGCTTCAGCATAGAGGCCAAGATGCAGCGGGCATGGTTGTTTGCGACTCAAACGGTAAGCTAAATAGTAGAAAATCCATGGGATATGTCAGAGACGTATTTCAGCAAAGCCATATGAATAAACTAGTTGGTTCTTATGGAATTGGCCATGTTAGATACCCAACAGCAGGCGGCGCGGGAAAAGAATTTGCCCAACCTATGTATGTTAACTCTCCCTACGGGATAAGCCTCGCACACAACGGAAACTTAACTAATCACAAAGCTTTAGCTAATGAATTATTTCATGCAGAAATGAGACATATCAATACTGATTCAGATTCAGAAGTCCTTCTAAATATTTTTGCACATGAGTTAGCTAAACAGCGTGAAATTTATCCAACAGCCCAGCATATATTTAAAGCAGTTTCAAAAACACATAGAAGATGCGAGGGTGCATATGCCGTTATTGCTTTGATAACAGGGCATGGCATATTAGGCTTTAGAGATAATAATGCCATTAGACCTTTATCTATTGGAATTAGAGAGGGAAAGACTAGAAACGAATACATCATTGCATCTGAAGATGCTTTATTTACCTCTCAAGGCTATACAAAATTGAGAGATGTTGAGCCTGGAGAGGCTGTTTTCATAGACCAGAAGGGCGAGCTTTTTTCTCAACAGTGTTCTGATAATCCACTTAAAAGACCCTGTATTTTTGAGTTTGTATATTTCTCAAGACCTGATTCTAAGATAGACGAAATCTCGGTATATAAATCTAGAATGAGAATGGGATCTAAACTAGCAGATTCGATCAAAGCCCAGATACCTAATCATGATATTGATGTTGTTATTCCAATACCTGATAGCTCAACAACTGCAGCGCTTCAGCTTGCTGTTGATTTGGATGTTCCATACAGAGAAGGCTTTGTTAAAAATAGATATATTGGAAGAACTTTTATAATGCCTAATCAAGAGGAAAGAAAAAAATCCGTTAGACGAAAGCTTAATATTTTAGATCTTGAGTTTTATGGGAAAAATGTTTTGTTAGTTGATGACTCAATTGTTAGAGGAACTACAAGTAGAAAGATTATAGAAATGGCAAAAGAAGCTGGAGCAAATAAAGTTTACTTTGCTTCCGCAGCGCCAGCTATTAAATATCAAAACTTATATGGAATTGATATGCCCGCAACAGATGAACTAGTTGCATCAAATAAAACGACTGAAGAAGTTGCGTTGGAGATAGGAGCTGATTGGCTTATCTATCAGACTCTAGAAGATCTTATTGATACTGTAAGTGTCGGAAATACTAGTATTGAGGAGTTTGAGACTTCAATTTTTACAGGTAAATATATAACCCCTGTAAGTCCAAGCTATCTTGAGCAATTACAGAGCTCTCGTCGAAACGAAACTAAAATAGTAAGCAATAAAGCTTAAAGCGGATTTACTATATTAACTGCTGGAATCTCAGCACTGTTAGCACTCTGAACATAAGCATCAATTTCATTGAAGTTTAAATACTTATAAATATCATCAGAAAGAGGATTAATGTCTTCCATATACTTATGGTATTCCTCAACTGTTGGTAATTTTCCAAGTATAGAAGCTATAGCTGAAAGTTCTGCTGATGCTAAAAATACGTTAGCGCCATCTCCTAGTCTATTTGGGAAGTTTCTTGTTGAAGTCGATACAACAGTAGAGTTAGCTAATACTCTTGCTTGGTTACCCATGCATAATGAGCATCCCGGAAGTTCAGTTCTAGCGCCAGAGGTACCAAAGATATTATAAATACCTTCTTCCATAAGCTGTTTCTCATCCATTTTGGTTGGAGGAACAACCCATAATCTTGCTTTCGTTGCCTTATGTTTTTCAAGCAATGTTCCAGCTGCTCTAAAGTGTCCAATGTTTGTCATACAAGAGCCAATGAAAACTTCTTGAATTTCAGTATTAGCAACTTCAGAAAGAGGTTTAATATCATCAGGATCATTAGGGCAGGCTAATAATGGTTCTGTAATCTCATTTAAATCAATTTCAATAATCTCAGCATACTCTGCATCTGCATCTGGCTCTAAAAGTTCTGGATTCTCAATCCACTCTTCCATTGCAACAGCTCTTCTTTCAAGAGTTTTAGCATCGCCGTATCCGCTGGCTATCATCCACCTCAACATGACAATATTTGATTTGAGGTATTCAATAATAGGCTCTTTATTTAATCTTACAGAACATCCTGAGGCTGATCTTTCAGCAGAAGCATCAGATAACTCAAAAGCTTGTTCAACCTTCATATTAGGTAAACCTTCAATTTCTAAACATCTACCAGAGAAGATATTTTTCTTACCTTCTTTAGCAACTGTTAGAAGTCCACTTTGAATGGCTGCATATGGTATTGCATTAACTAAGTCTCTCAGAGTTATTCCAGGTTGCATCTCACCTTTAAATCTTACTAATACTGATTCAGGCATATCAAGAGGCATTACACCTAAAGCTGCAGCAAAGGCTACTAAGCCAGATCCAGCAGGGAAACTTATGCCTATTGGAAATCTTGTATGGCTATCTCCACCGGTACCAACTCCGTCAGGTAAAAGCATTCTATTTAACCAAGAGTGAATAATTCCATCACCAGGTCTTAAAGATACTCCACCACGATTCATAATAAAATCAGGTAAGTTGTGCTGAGTGTCTATATCAACTGGTTTTGGGTAAGCAGCTGTATGACAGAAGGATTGCATTACTAAATCTGCTGAAAAACCTAAACAAGCTAATTCCTTAAGCTCGTCTCTTGTCATAGGCCCGGTTGTGTCTTGTGAACCAACTGTTGTCATTCTAGGCTCGCAATAAGTTCCAGGTCTTATCCCTGTTACACCGCAAGCCTTACCAACCATTTTTTGTGCAAGCGTATATCCTTTGTCAGATACATCCTCATCATTAGGTCTTCTAAAGACATCTGTAGCCTCTAAGCCCAAAGCTTCTCTTGTTTTATCTGTTAACTGTCTTCCAATAATTAATGGAATTCTTCCGTTGGCCCTTACTTCATCTAAAAGAACATCTGTTTTTAGTTCAAATGTAGATATAACTTCATTGGTATTGGCATCTAAAACTTTACCATTATGAGGTTCAAGAATAATTTCTTGTCCCATCTCCATGTTTGATACATCTAGTTCAATTGGGAAAGCGCCTGAGTCTTCAAGTGTATTAAAGAAAATTGGAGCAATCTTGCTTCCGAAACAAAAACCACCTTCTTTTTTATTTGGTATACAGGAAATATCATCTCCCATATGCCATAAAACTGAATTAGTAGCTGATTTACGTGATGATCCTGTGCCAACAACATCACCAACAAATACTAGTGGATTTCCTTTCTCTTTTAATGTTTCTAATGTCTCAAGCGGTGTTGTAAGACCTTCTCTTGGCATTTTAAACATTGCTAAAGCATGAAGAGGGATGTCTGGTCTAGACCAAGCATCGGTTGCTGGAGATAAGTCATCAGTATTAATTTCACCAGGAACTTTATAAACAGTTAGTTTTATTTGATTAGGTATTTCTGACTTCTCAGTAAACCATTTACCTTCTGCCCAAGCATCAACAACAGTCTTGGCGTAACTATTAGTTTTAGAAAGATCAAAGATTTCATTAAAAGCATCAAATATTAGAAGCGTTTTACTCAAAGCATTCGCTGCCTCTTCACCCAAGTCATCCGTCTTCAAACAAGCAATAAGCGGCTGTATATTGTATCCACCAAGCATCGTTCCAAGTAACTTAACGGCTTCTATTTTGCTTAAATAGGGACTCGTTGTTTCGCCTGTAGTTATATCTGCAAGAAAAGCAGCTTTTACATAGGCTGACTGATCTACACCTGCTGGAACTCTCTCTTTTAATAGGTAAAGTAAAAGCTCTGACTCTTCATGGTCTGCTTTTAGTAAATCTACTAATTGAGATGTTTGATCTGGGTCCAAGGGAAGAGGTGGGATATTCTGTTCAGCTCTTTCTTGTTCGTGTATTTTGTATTCGTTTAGCATGCGGGTGTATCTCCTAAAAAACATTTTACTCTTATGAATCAGGTGCTTCCACTAAAAATACAGATTTTATTTTAAAATGCGTTATTATTTGCAATAACTATGCTTAAAAACCGCTCAACAACTCCCTGCCTTGGTATTTGCTCTACCACTTACGGTGACGATGTCTGTAAAGGATGTAAAAGGTTCGTACATGAAATTATTAATTGGCCTAAGTACTCAATGGACGAGAGGGCAATTGTTAACGATCGATTAGAAGAGTTTAAGGTTCTTATTCTTAAAGAAAGGTTCAAGGTAGTGGACAAAGACCTTTTTGCCTTAAAGCTTAAAGAAAATGCTATTAATTATAATAATTCTCTTGATCCTTTAACCTGGATATTTGATTTATTAAGAGCTTCAGGCTCCCAAAACCTAGATTTAGCTCAATTTGGCATTACTAGCCTGCAAAGCTTTGATTTTAAAACTATTAAAGATGAGTTGAACAATGAAATGCTTGAGCTTTCAAAGGCTCATCACGAGCGATATTTTAAAAACCTATCCTAAGCTTTAGAAAAAAGCTTAAATCGCCAAAATAATATAAAAGCCAAAACAGCATAAACACATTTTGCTAATTGCTTAATAACAGGCAGGTCTGTAAAAATTCCTAGCCATTTATAACCAGGCATTTCTTTCCAGACGTAAATAAAAGCATCAACTCCGACTAGTTCTTTTCCATCGTCAAAAGTAACGTGTAGTTTCTTTAGGTATTTATCTTCCATCTCACTACAGTCTTCAAAATCTAAACTAGATCTTTTTTTATAATGCTTGATTTCAAAATTACAGATGGAGCACTTTTCGTTAAAAAGAACTTTACCTTTGTTCATAAAAATAATGCCTAACTAACTTCTAGCCGAAGTCTTTTAACATAGCCTTTAGTTCTAAAGAATGTTGTTCTTCTTCTTGAATCATTCCTCTCGCATATTCCTCTAGATAGATTGATCGATCTGCAACACTTCCAAGTAATTTTTTATACAGCCCCAATGCATGTAATTCATGGCCTAAACTTTCTTGCAAAATATTCTCTATTGAATGCTGATGAGTTTCCTCAATTTTTGCAATTCTCTGACTAGGGTGTCCATCTAAACCTGCTATTAATTCACCAGCTTGCTGGGCATGTAATAAAGATTCAGTGGCTTGTTCTTTCAAGAAAGTAACAATTGGTAATCTATAAGGGCCGCTTACCATCATGGAGGAGTGAGTGTATCTAACAACACCAGCTAATTCATATTCCATTATTTCATTTAATATTATGCAAACTTCCGGTGAATTTAATTCTTTCATTTCCATGGTTTATCTCCTTTAAGATAGCTGTTTATGGGTTAATTATTGATAATATAAGCTATCTTTTTTATTATGTAAAGTACTGATATAAGGTATTTATTTAATGATTATCATTCTCATTCAGCTTTTAAAGCTTTAGTTTGTAATTGGAAGTTCATACCAGTTCGTTGTATACCTAGGAGAGGTCATATTCTGCTTCATAGGTGACCATTGAGTGGTGTTCTGGGAGGCAAAATAAATCTGGGTTTCATGGTTGTTTAGGCAATCAATATATTCCATAAATTTAGCATTATCTTTGGGTTCATTCGGATCTTTAAATAATGAATATTGTTTGGAGCTCTCACTTGAAAACCTTCCTAGCAAGATACCTGCTTTTGCATAATCATACCCAGATTTAAAAATAGGTATTAGGGCTTGTTTTGCTGCTCTCAAAATATCTCTTGTATCATTTGTGGGAGTAGATAGTTCTATAGTTTTATGACCTGAATATTGAGGCTTATGATCACTAAAAGGACTCGTTCTAATAAACACAGAAACTTGAGAACATTTCTGCCTTTCATTTCTTAGTTTCTCGGATGCTCTCGTAGCAAAATTACTAACAATAGGTTTTAAAATTTCTAAATTAATCACTCTTGTTCCAAAACTGCGACTCACTACAATCTGTTTTTTTGCAGACATATTATCTTCTATGTTAAGACACCTTTGACCTCTGAGCTCTCTAACTGTTCTTTCTAGGACAATGCTAAAGTGTCGTTTTATACGTTGAGGGTCAACATCTGCCAATTGAAGTGCATTGACTATCTTGGCCCTATTAAGGTGTTCAGTAAGTTTTCTACCAACACCCCAAACTTCATTCACCGGGGTATTAGCTAGAGCATGTCTAATTTCATTTTGTGTAGAAAGTCTATGAACTTTGGTTGGAATATTTAATCGCTTAACTTCATTAATGGCTATTTTTGTTAATGTTTTTGTAGGAGCAATGCCTACACGAACAGGAACACCAGTCCATTGTTTAATTAAGCCTCTCATGTGACAGCTAAAATCATACAGATTATAGTTCTGTTCTAAAGTATCTAGATCTAGGAAAGCCTCATCGATGCTATAAATTTCTATCCTAGGAACAAACCCTTCAAGGATATTCATTACTCTAGATGACATATCTCCATAGAAGGTGAAGTTAGATGAGAAAACTGCACCGCCTTGGGCGAGGAAAGATTTTTTTACTTTAAACCAGGGAACGCCCATGCCTATTCCTAGTTTCTTTGCTTCAGCGCTACGAGCAATAACACATCCATCATTATTAGAGAGAACAACTATGGGTATATTTTTTAGATCAGGTCGAAAGACTCTTTCACAGGACGCATAAAAGCTGTCGCAATCTACTAACGCAAGAGCCATTAAAATTTATTAATAGCTGCGGTAACAGTTCCTACTATTTCTAATTCTTGACCATGATTAATAAAGATAGGAGGGTACTCAGGATTATCCGGCATTAAACACATTTTTGGCTTGAGTTTTAATCGCTTGCAGACAAACTCACCATCAAGAGAGGCAACAACAATACTGTCATGTTTTGGCTTGATGCTTCTATCTACAACTAGTACAGCTTGATCGGTTATCCCAGAACCAATCATTGACTGACCTTGAGCTCGCACTAAAAAGGTCGCAGCTCCATTTTTAATAAGATGCTTGTTTAGATCTATAGGGCTTTCAATATAATCGCTTGCAGGGCTGGGGAACCCTGCATGCACAGACTCAAGAAAATAGGGCACAAATATCGCCGGCAGATTTTCTTCAGAAATTTTTCCGATGTAGTTAACTTTCATAAGGGTGTTTAATAAATGCTGTACGAATATACAGTATATTTAAACATAGCTATTTGTAAAGTTTTTATTATTTCTTTAAAAAATATTACAGATTAGTCTTTTTATAGTCTTTATAAAAAGATAAATTTTAACTATTTTGTTTAGTTAACTTATTATTCTGGACCATAAAATAGATTTTTCCTCTTTTCCAATCTAGATCTAACCAAGAAACACGAATCCTTTTCTCTGGATATTTCCAGGCTAAAAATATTCCTATCCAAGTAATAGGACCATTACTGCTATGAATTAAAAAATCTTCTATTTCTAATTCAAATTCTAAACTTTCGAGATCAGGATAGCCGTCATCTCCTATCAATTCAGATTGGTTATAAGCTTGCTTTATTTCATTAATAAGCTCAGTCGTGTTTATTGTTTGCCTTAAACTCTTCGAAAGAATTCTAATCCTTGTTTCAAAATTATTATGTAGAGTTAGTGTCAATCTTCATCGTCCTCATCGAACGATTCTAATGCCCCAACATCCTCACTCATTTCTGAAAAATAACCATGAGATTCATCAGAGGGATCTCTGGAACCGGTTTCAATATCATAAAAATTACAATTTTCTTCGTAACAATCAAAATAATCGTCACCCATGTCACCTTCCTGATAAAGACACATAATTAAAGAAACATCGCACTGAAAATCTAACTTATAAGCTCTAAACTTAATATCATCTTCATTCTTTTTTGATGATTCTTCATGAAGATATGTAATTTGCACCCAGCCATTGCCGAACTCACCAGTATCACCAACATTAGCAACAGCAGGAATGCCAAAATCTTTAATATTATCAACAAAGTGCTCCAATTCAGAGCCTGAAGCATTATATTCAGTTCCAGACCACTTTTGATCATCATTATGCTGAAGGTAAATATCAACACCAGGAGAAGGTATCAGGCTTTCCTGCATCGTTTTAACAATATCCATGTATTTTGTTTTTGTTTCGTTATCCATATTAATCCTTGTAATAATATTACTGATTAACATATCATAAATATGTATCAAAAATATACTTAAAACCTAGGAAACCATTTAATGATTTTTATTAAAGAACACTTCGATAAAATTCTTGAAGCATATGATAATGATTATGAAGGGATGAATAATGCTTGGGGAAGTCAAAAAAATCCTAATGTTTTTAGTGAGCAGATTTCCAGGATAGAGCCCAAAGTTTCTACAATAAAGCTGCCTGAAAATCTTATAACAAGTTTTAATTATAAAAATATTAGTCGACAAAAACTTCGCGATTTAGAAGAGTCTAATTTTAGAAAAATTATTGCTATTTTGGCTTGGGGCGGAATGCAAGAAAATCATTTTGTACCATGCATTTCAGGGATACCTCATGGCAATTTAAAAAAGGATAAAAAAAATAATAGGTGGCGCATACTAGAAGAGTTACATAGTAAATCTCATAGCAATATTCATGATATAGAAAGGGTGGTTAATAAAATCACTAATGATGAATACCTAAGTAGGGCAGATATTTATAATGATTTTTTTAAGTTAGACCTAAAAGGTTGCGGGCCAGCTTATTTTACAAAAATAATGTTCTTTTTTTCTAAGAAAATTCCTTGTTTCATTATGGATCAGTGGACATCTCGTTCTATTAATTTATTACTTGGAAAAAATTTAATTAAATTAGATAACAAAATAGCTGTTAATAAAAGAAAATATAAAGATGGCAAGGGCAATACTGGTGAAGTGTACGAAAAATTCTGTAATTCAGTTGACATTCTATGTGATGAAATTAATAAGACATCTAGAACTATTACCCCAGATGAAACGGAACAATTAATTTTTTCGAGAGGTGGGCGCGAGAACAAGAAAGCTTTGTGGCGCGAGTACTTAATTAAGAATAGTTAAGTGACATCTATTTAATAAGAAACTTCTCAAGGCTATATTTTTCTTCATTTATATATAAAAACCATCCATAATTCCCCCAATCTCCTAGAACAACTCGTTTAGATAAATTAACATCATGAATATCAGGCCTATGTGTATGGCCGTGTATAAAAAGACTTGGCTTGTGTTCATCTACAAAGCTCTCAACAGCCAAAGCATTCACATCAGTAATAGTATTAGATTTCTCTGCAGTAGCTTCCTGGCTAGCGCCTCTCATTGCTTCCGCAATTTCTTTTCGTTCAGTTAGATCTTTTTGAAGAAAGTTAGCCTGCCATTCTTTAGTACGGACTTGATCTCTGAATGCTATGTAATCAATATCGTCGGTGCATAGAAAATCACCATGGCTTAGAACAACCTTTTGTCCGTTTATATCTAATGAATAAGGATCAGGCAAAATAGTTATGCCTGTATCTTTGGCAAAGTCGTTGCCAATTAGAAAATCTCTATTGCCATGAATAAAAAATGTTTCAGGGCCATTGGTAGTGAATTCAAGAAGGGCTTTTTTTATCTCTTGATAAATAGGGGTATCGTCATCGTCTCCAATCCAGGCCTCAAAAAGATCGCCTAAAATATAAAGATGAGTACAAGCCTCTTTTGATTCGTTTAAAAATACAAAAAAGGCCTGAGTAAGTTCTGGGTGCTTATCGCTTAAGTGAAGGTCTGATATAAAGCGTGGCTTCATTCAGTAATAGTAACCGACTCTATAGTGATAGCCTCAACAGGAACATCTGAATGTCCACCAGTATTACCAGTAGCAACTTCAGCAATTTGATCAACAATATCCATGCCTTCAGATACTTTTCCAAAAACTGCATATCCCCAGCCTTGTGCATTTTCACCAGTGTGGTTTAAGAAGCCGTTGTCATTGTGGTTAATAAAGAATTGTCCTGTAGCTGAATGAGGGTCATTAGTTCTTGCCATGGCAACAGTTCCACGATCATTTACTAAGCCATTATTTGCTTCATTTTGAATTGGAGCAGTTCCACTAGATTTATTGCTCATATCAGCGTTTAAACCACCGCCTTGAACCATAAAGCCTTTAATTACTCTGTGAAAGAGAGTTCCTTCATAGTATCCAGATTTTGCTATAGCAACAAAATTTGCAACAGTAATAGGCGCTTTTTCACCATCTAATTCAAGATGTATATTTCCAGCAGAAGTTTTAATAGTTACTTGTGTCATGCTCGTTTCCTCGATAATTGGCATTACTGTTTCATTTTCCTTCTTAGAACAAGAATTAAGAACAAGTGCTAGAGCAAGAGTACATAAAACCGATTTTATGAGAGTATTCATTTTACAGATTTAGCTTTAAATTTAAAAAAGATGATTTTATCATTAAAAATCATAGTTGAGCATGTAGTCCCTAAATTGTTCTTTTATGATTGTTTCATCCAAACCAAATTCGGTTAACGAGTATTGATGAGAGGGTTTGGAATTAATTTGATCTTTCGAAAGGTAATGCTCAATAGCATTCTCATTTTCAATAGTCATATCAAAGTTTAATTGATGATAAATATTCTTAACTTGCATCAAAGGACTTTTGATAAAGTCATGGTAATTTATATCAATAATTTGATCAGGAGCTAATTCTTTTCTATCTTCCATTCCTTTATTGAGATTATGATTCCAAAAATCGATGACTGTTTTTCCAATATCATGGGTATTAACTTTTTTTGAAAAAGCTGATCTCACATTCTTTGTTAAGCTGCAAAAAGACCCAACAGAATCAGCTGGATCTCTGTGTATATGAACAAATTTTGCATTAGGATATGTTTGTAAAATTTCAGGAATATGTCCTATGTGACTTGGATCTTTAAGTAGCCATCTCTTAGGCTTGCCATTCAACTCCAGGGCTTGAAAAAATCTCTTATGCCACATGAAAACTGAATCAAAAGAGCAATATTTTAAATAGTCTATATATTCAGGAACGTCAGCCATGCACATATACACAAAGCTTCTAGCATTCATAGTTGCTATTTGTTCGCACTCCTCCGGAGTATTGGCACGAATAGTGTGGATGGAATTTAATTTAGGTATCAGAGCTCTTGCTAGTTTTAAATCCCTGTTAACTTTTCTTTCTCTTCTGTCTTTTTCTTTTGCATCTTTGGTTATAGGAAGAGGGCTCATAATCTCCCAGTAAAGAGGTGATCTATGGGCCTCGTCAAGAGATAGAAGGTTGAATAGAAAAGTAGTTCCTGATCTTGGAAGGCCAATTACAAAGACGGGGTCAGAGGGCTCAGAAAATTTGTTATCTAAATGCAGTTGATATAAATCTCTTCTTACTTTTAATCTACTTTTTAATTGGTGATTAAAGGCAATTTTGCCAAATGCATTAAATCTATTATTTTTATTTATTGAATCAATAAGAATCTCAAGAGGTTCGACATAGTCTTCCTCTCCTAATTTCCCATCCAGACCCCTTAGCATGGATTTAATAGTAAATTGTTGCTTCACAATATTGATTACTCCTAGTACTTATAAGATACTCTCAATTTAGTTAATCCTCAATTTTAATATATGAACATACTATTTTTATGTGTTGCTAACTCAGCTAGAAGTCAAATTGCAGAAGGCCTTGCCAAGGCTATGCTTGGAAGCAATCACAACATTCAGAGTGCTGGCTCTATTCCATCAGGAAAGGTTCATCCTCATGCTATAGCAACCATGAAGGACATAGGTATAGATCTTTCAGACCACTACTCTAAATCTATAGATGATCTGGATAAAGATTTTTTACTAAACTTAGATTATGCAATTACCTTGTGTGCTGAAGAGGTATGCCCAGTATTACCTGGCAGTGCAAATAGTTTGCATTGGATGAATGAAGATCCGGCTAATGATACTTACACAGAAGTACAGTTACAAAATTCTTTTATGACCACAAGAGAAAATATTTATAAATTGATCAAGAAGTTTATGATCATGAACGTACAATAACCAATTGATTAACAGTTAACTGCCATTATATGTATGCTCAATTAATGCGTGCAGTTCCCCAGTAGTTGTAGCCTGCAAAGCTAGGAGTACTTGGTAAGTACATTTGCTCCATATTTTCTATCACAAAACCGGCAGAGGTGATGAGTTCTGGAATATCTCTATTTAGATGACAGCCACCGGCAATCTTTCCCCAAATTGGATCAATTCTTTTTTGCCATTTAGCAACCTTAGGATCTGGTGCTAAGCCATGCTCACAAAAGATCAATCTTCCATCAGGCTTTAATACTCTGAGCATTTCTTTATTTGCATCCATAACTTCTGGAATAGTGCACATGGTGTAAGTAACCAAAACAGTATCCACATGATTATCAGGCAGAGGTATGTTTTCAGCGCCGCATAGAATAAATTCAACATCAACCTGATGTTCTCTAGCAACATCTTTTGCAAGGTTGTTTAGCTCTACTGAAGGGTCAAGACCAATAACCTTATCAATTTTTGTCATGTCATAAAATGGAATATTAAGACCTGAACCAATTCCAACATCTAATACAATACCTTTTGCTAAAGGGACCACTTTCTTTCTTTGATAATTAATTGGCTTAGAGCTACAAGTGCAGTTTAAGAATTTAGGCAGTACATATTTATTATAAAAACTCATACCCAAAGTATATTGCAAAGGTATAAAACTATTTAATTAAATATAAACTTATTAAAGTTTGAATTCACTGTATTAAAAATAATAATCTTTAATTACAATGAAATGGCTCCCGAAGTTGGGATCGAACCAACGACCAATTGATTAACAGTCAACTGCTCTACCGCTGAGCTATTCGGGAACGCGGACGTGCATTATAAGTAATTTTTAACACAGAAGTAAATGACAAAATCACTAAAGGTTGTATCTAATTTCGAACCAGCAGGAGCTCAGCCCGAAGCTATCAAAAGTTTAGTGGCTGGTTTGGAGGATGGATTGCTTCACCAGACGCTTTTAGGGGTTACTGGCTCTGGTAAAACCTTCACTATGGCCAAGGTTATTGAGGAAACTCAAAGGCCTGCAATTATCATGGCGCACAATAAAACGTTAGCTGCGCAGCTCTATGGTGAGTTCAAGGATTTCTTTCCAGAGAACTCTGTAGAGTACTTTGTATCTTATTATGACTACTACCAGCCCGAAGCTTACGTCCCCACCTCTGATACCTATATTGCAAAAGATGCTTCTATTAATGAGCATATAGAACAGATGAGGTTATCAGCAACCAAGGCATTGCTAGAAAGAAAGGACACTATAGTCATAGCAACAGTATCTTCAATCTATGGTCTTGGTGCTCCTGAATCCTACTTAAAGATGGTGGTTCATATAGATAGAGGAGATATCATCAATCAAAGAGATTTCTTGCGACGTCTTTCTGCATTGCAATACACTCGAAATGACATGGATTTTAGAAGAGCAACTTTTAGAGTTCGTGGCGATACTATTGATATCTATCCTGCTGATTCAGATAGCCAAGCTTTGCGTATAGAATTATTTGGAGATGAGATTGAAAAGCTTTCTTGGTTTGACCCAATAACAGGAGGCATTATTAATGACGTTCCAAGAGCAACTATTTTTCCCAAGACGCATTACGTTACCCCCAAGGAAACAGTCGTAAATTGTATCGACAGTATTAAAGAAGAACTTAAAGAGAGACTAGAGTTTTTAAGATCCATTAATAAGTTAGTTGAAGCTCAAAGATTAGAGGAAAGAACCAACTACGATATAGAAATGATGAGAGAGCTTGGTTACTGTCAGGGTGTCGAGAATTATTCTAGGTATTTATCAGGAAGGAATCCCGGTCAATCTCCACCTTGTTTATTTGATTATATTCCCAAGGATGCCATCGTATTTATAGATGAATCCCATGTCTCAATACCTCAAATAGGAGCCATGTACAAAGGCGACCGCTCAAGGAAGGAAACCCTTGTAGAGTATGGGTTTAGACTACCTTCTGCCATGGATAATAGACCTTTAAAGTTCGAAGAATGGGAGCTAGTAGCTCCTCAACGAGTTTATGTATCAGCCACACCTAGTAGATATGAAAAAGAGCATCAAGATAATCTTGTTGAGCTATTAATTAGACCAACCGGCCTTACAGATCCCGATGTGGAAATACGTCCAGCTAGCAATCAGATAGATGACGTAATAGGCGAGTGCAACGAAAGAATTACTATGAAAGAAAGAGTCCTTATCACTACTCTTACAAAAAGAATGGCTGAAGATCTTACAGACTATCTATTTGAAAACGGTATCAAGGCAAGATATATGCATTCAGATACTGACACTGTTGAGCGTGTTGAAATTATTCGAGATCTAAGACTAGGAGTATTTGATGTCCTAGTAGGAATTAATTTACTTCGTGAAGGCTTAGATATTCCAGAGGTTAGTTTAGTTGCAATCCTTGATGCAGATAAAGAAGGGTTTCTTAGATCAGAAACAACTATGATTCAGACTATTGGAAGGGCAGCTAGAAATTTAAGAGGGAAGGCTATCTTATATGCCGACAAAATGACCGGCTCTATGGAGCGAGCAATTGCGGAGACGGATAGAAGAAGAGCTATCCAAGAAAAACACAACGCAGAAAATAATATCACCCCAAAATCTATAACTACCAAAGTAAAAAATATTATGGAAGGGGCTAGATTAGTTAAAGGAAAAGATAAAGTTAGGAAGGAAGATATTGAAAAATCTCTACCTTTTAAAATCAAAGATGACTCGATTAAAAACCTAGATGAGAGTATTAAAAAGATAGAAGATCAAATGTATATCTACGCAAAAGAAATGGAATTTGAGAAAGCTGCTCAGTGCAGAGATAAGATAAAATATCTTAAAAGAAGGTTAATTGATCTTTAGAATTTGTACATGAGTGGGCGGCCATCAATTCATAGTAATTCTTAATTCTATAGACATAATCTATGGCCTGCTGCCCTCTAGAATAATTGTTTACATCAACAAGATTTACATCTTCTCCATTAATTTGTTTAAGCTTATCTTCTATATCAAGCCATGTTATTTCCGATGGAATTTTATCAATCGTTTTAGATATATTAATAATATTAGTAGGCCCCAAATTGTAACTAGCTAAAACTATAGACAACTGATCTCCGGTAGTTTTTCCATAAATATTCTTATCCATTAAAATAGCTAAATACCTGGCGCCACCTTTAATATTTTGCTCAGGGTTTAATCTTTTCTCAACACCAACTAGAGCTGCAGTATCAAGAGTAACCATCATCATTCCTCTAACACCCATATTAGATTGTGCTCTTGGATCCCATTGAGATTCTTGAAAAGATATAGCTGCTAATAAATCGGTATTTATAGAAGTTTCAAGCGATGCTTCACTAAACATTTCTTCGTAAAGTGAATAGCGACTTTCTAAAAGTTTTAAAAATTTTTGTTGAGTAAAGTTATTTAGTGGAGAGTTTTTATAAACTTCATCAAGATGATTTTTGCATAATTCTGCCTGTCTCTTTTCTTGATCAAAATAACTACAAGCACTCAAAAGTAATATCGTTGATATGCTAAAAAAAACTTTAAAGATATTACTCATTTTTAATTAATTTTTACAAAAGACTTTATAATTGCCATATACAATATTTCAGACCGAGAGAAGTGTCAAAGACTAATACCTTTATATTGCAGGGCAAGAAAAGTTTTTCAGACTCCAAGCTTGAGCAACTTAACCTCGACTTTAATAAATCAAATAATCTTCAAGCTCAAATTCACTCCAGCGAAATTTATATTCTTGCATCTCAAAATCAAAATCTAGATCTAAGTGAGCTCAAAGATATTTTAAATGCTGAAGATGCAATCAAGTCATTTTCATTTATCGTGGGTCCAAGATCAGGAACTATTTCACCATGGTCTTCAAAAACAGAAGATATTATTAAAAATGTAGGTGTCGCAGATATAGATAGAGTTGAAAGATTTTACGGTTTTGATATTCCTTCATTTAATAAGGACTCAAATCTAGATCTTTCGATGTTCTTTGATCGCATGACTCAATCAATTTATCCAAACTTAGATAATTGTGTAGATTTCTTGCATGTCGATGAGCAAAGATCTGTAAATATTATAGATATTCTTAAAGGAGGTATTGAATCTCTTGAAATAGCTAATAAAGATTTTGGTTTTGCTATGAGCTTAGAGGAAATTAAGTACTTATTTAATTTTTACTCTAATGCAGCTAGAAACCCTACAGATGCTGAGCTTATGATGTTTGCGCAAGCTAACTCAGAGCATTGCCGCCATAAAATATTTAATGCTAAATGGACGGTTGATGGGGTATCCAAGGACAACACCCTTTTTGATCTAATTAAAGAAACAAGCAAGCAGTCACCTAGAGGAATTATCTCGGCTTATAAAGATAATGCAGCTATTACTGAGGGTGAAGAGGTAGAGCGTCTTAATTTGAACGCTAAAAATGAATACAGTTTTGTTACAGATAAACTTAATTCTACTATCAAGGTAGAAACTCATAACCATCCCACAGCAATTTCTCCTTATCCTGGTGCCGCAACTGGGTCAGGCGGTGAAATAAGAGATGAGGGAGCAACAGGAAGAGGGGCTAAGCCTAAAATTGGTCTGGTAGGTTTTAATGTCTCAAGTCTTCGTATTCCTTCATTAAATAGAAGTTGGGAAGGGCAAGAGCATAAACCTGAAAGAATTGCCTCGCCTTTAGATATTATGATTGAAGCACCTATTGGTGCCGCAGCTTTTAATAACGAGTTTGGCAGGCCATCTACTTTAGGGTATTTCAGATCTTTCGAGACAGCATTTGATAGTAATCAAAAAGCTTTTGGTTATCACAAACCGATCATGCTAGCCGGCGGTATTGGAGAAATAAGAGATAGGAATAATTTTAAACTTCAGATAACCGAAGACTATCATGTTGTGGTCCTTGGCGGACCAGCAATGCTAATAGGTCTTGGCGGGGGAGCTGCATCATCAGTTTCTTCAGGTGATAGCGATGAGGATCTAGATTTTGCATCAGTACAAAGGGATAACGCAGAAATGGAAAGACGTTGTCAGGAAGTTATTAATGTCTGCTCCTCACAGGACAATAGCTTTATAGAATTTATCCATGATGTCGGGGCTGGAGGCTTATCTAACGCCATACCAGAGCTAGCATCAGATTCAAACTTAGGTGTTTATATTGAATTAGATAAGATTCCTAATTCTGATAAGTCTATGTCTCCTATGGAGATCTGGTCAAACGAATCTCAAGAAAGATATGTGATGGCTATCCATCAAGATAACAAAGATGCATTTGAAGTTATATGTAAAAGAGAGAGATGTGTGTATGCATTTGTTGGAATTACAACTTCTGAGAAATCGATAAAACTTTACGATTCAACAACGGATTCTTATCCTGTAAATGTTCCTCTTTCTATGCTGTTCGGAGATTTACCCATTACTGATATCTCAGTTAATACTAACAAAACTGAAGATATAGTTGAGTCAATTGCTGAGAGTTATTCTTTTTCACAATCCGTTCAACATGTTTTACAACACCCCACGGTGGCAAGTAAATCTTTTTTAATAACTATCGGAGATAGAACCGTTGGCGGGATGGTCGCTAGGGATCAGTTTATAGGACCTTACCAAGTGCCGGTCTCTGATTATTCAATGAGCTTGAGATCTTTTACTTCTAACTCAGGAGAAGTTTTAACTATTGGAGAAAAACCAACATTAGCCACCAAAAACCCTGGAGCTTCCATGAGAATGGCCATGGCTGAAGCTATAACTAATATGTCAGGAGTTTATATAAAGGGCTTAGATCAGGTTCAGGTTTCAGCAAATTGGATGGCCGCAACCGGAGAAGAGGTTGAGGATATTGCTTTAAGAGAAGGTGTTGAGGCGCTTTCTAAGTCTTGCGTTGATTTAGATATATCCGTTCCGGTTGGAAAGGACTCCTTATCTATGAGAACAAAATGGGATGAGAATTCAACTGAGCATGTTGTAAAGAGCCCGCTCTCCGGCGTAATCACCGCTATGGCTCCTGTAGCCGATGTTAGAACTTCAGTTACCCCTGAGCTAAATATTGATACACCTTCAAAAATTATTCACATAAGCCTTAATAATCAAAAAAGACTTAGCAGGGTTCTATTTTTTCTGAAGTAACCCAATCTGAATTCTTAAATACTCCTGATGTTGATGATATGGATAGATTTAAGAAAATGTTTAATGCCGTCCAAGGGCTTATATCAGAACATAAAGTTTTAGCTCTGCATGACGTTTCAGACGGTGGCTTGATAACTTCTCTTTTAGAAATGGCTTTTACTAAAAAAGTTGGTTTAGATATTATGATTAACGATCTTGATCCTAAAAATCTAAATAATTATTTCTTTGCTGAAGAGGTGGGACTAGTTCTTCAGGTAGATGAGGCACATCTCGATGAAGTGACTTCAGCTCTAACTTCAGTCAATTCAGTCGTGAATACTATTGGTACTATTTCATCGTCAAAAGATATTGTTATTAGTAATGCTGAAGAAAATCTATACAGAGAATCAATAACTGTTCTAGAGAAAAGCTGGAGAGAGACATCTCATGCCATTCAAGCAATGAGAGATAATCAATCTATTGCTGATTCTGAACTATCACTGCTAGATGATAATAATTACTCAGGCTTATACGCAGATGAATCTTTTAATGAGGGTCCTGCAAAGATTTTTAGTATCAGTAAAACAAAACCAAAGGTTGCTGTCCTAAGGGAGCAAGGTGTTAACGGTCAGATGGAGATGGCTGCTGCGTTTACACTTGCTGGGTTTGAGGCAGTTGATGTCCATATGCAAGACCTTTTGGATAATGAGGTGAACTTGAATGATTTTAATGGATTAGCGGCCTGTGGCGGCTTTTCTTATGGTGATGTTTTAGGTGCTGGAGGAGGCTGGTCAAAAACTATTCTTCATAACAATGCAGTTAAAGATCAGTTTGAAGAGTTTTTTAATAAGGAATCTACTTTTACTTTAGGCGTTTGTAACGGTTGCCAGATGGTATCAAAGTTAAAAGATATTATTCCTGGTGCTAATTATTGGCCAACCTTCGAAAAAAATACCTCAGACCAGTTTGAAGCTAGATTAGCTCAAGTAAAGATTCAAAAAAGTGATTCTATTTTGCTTTCTGGAATGGAAGGTTGGTCTATGCCAATAGCATCTGCACACGGCGAAGGTCATGCTCAATTTGCAGAAGGGTATTTAGAAAAACTTAAAGCTTCCAATCAGGTAGCATTGAACTTTGTAAATTCCTCGGGTGAGAATACTGAAATCTATCCATTAAACCCTAATGGCTCTATAGAGGGCACTTCTGGGATAACAGCAGCTAAAGGAAGAGTGACAATCATGATGCCTCATCCTGAAAGAGTTTTTAGAAAACTTCAGATGAGTTGGAAACCAGATCATTGGGGTGAATACTCCCCTTGGATGCAAATATTTATGAATGCTAAAAAATTTAGCGAAGGCTCTTAATTACCAAAGATTTATATCTTCATCTCTAAATATAAAATCACCCGTCTTAACATCTTCCAAATAAAGCTTTAGGGTTCTTTCAACTGTTGGAAATGCAATTTCATCCCATGGTATTTCTTCTTCACTAAATAGTTTTACTTCTATGCTTTCGGATGTAGGTCCGAAATTATCATCAAGTAAATCAGCTAAATAAAATAAATGAACTTGGTTGATGTGTGGCAGGCTGAACATTGTGTATGGCATGACAACACTTGCTTCAGACATAGTCTCTTCCATAGTTTCTCGGAGAGCACCAACTTTAAGTGTTTCTGCATTTTCCATAAAACCAGCTGGTAGTGTCCATAGACCTTTTCTAGGATGAATATTTCTTTTAGCTAGAAGTATTTTGTTATCTCTAATACAAATTGCGCCGACAATCATATTAGGATTGGTATAAAAGATATTATTACAATCAGGGCAGCAATACCTCTTAATGTTGTCACCTTGAGGAGTTTTAAATTCGATGTTTGAGCTTCCGCAGTCTGAACAATATTTCAATTTTGTACCTTAAAAAATAAAGAAAATCATTGCTTAAGAAGTTAAACTTAGCAATATGATTGACAGCATAAAGCAAAAGCTCGAAAAATTAAATCCTCTAAAGTCATCAGACTATAAAAAAGCTGGAGTTTTTATTGGTATTTTGAACTATGGCGAGTACCTTAAAGACCCTGAAATTATTTTTACAAAAAGATCATCTTTAGTCTCCACTCATTCAGGTGAGGTAAGTTTTCCTGGTGGTAAGTGGGAAGAGGGAGATGTTGATTTATTTGATACTTCGCTAAGAGAGTCATATGAAGAAATGAATCTAGATAGAGCAGGTGTTACTAAACTTGGAGCATTAAGCTATCTTATTTCAAGACACAAAATCGAAGTTCATCCATTTGTTGGAACAATTAATTCTAAACAAGACCTTGTTGCAAACGAAGAGATTGAAGTAATTTTTTCAGTACCATTGAGCTACTTAATGAATATAGATAATGCAGAATTTCATGAAATGGAAAGAAAAAATCAAAAAATAAAGATTCCTAGCTGGGTTTATAATGAACATAGAATATGGGGACTAACTGCTATGATTACAGCAGATTTTTTAAATATCTGTTTTGATGCGGGAATACATTCAGATTTAGATATTATTAGAGGCCAGTATGATTATTAGTTTAGAAGATAAGATATTACAAACAGAAGGCGATGATTATTGGATTGCACCCAATGCTACCGTCATAGGTGACGTGTATTTATCGAAAGACTCTAGTATTTGGTTTAACGCTATTTTAAGGGCAGATAACGAGCAAATTTTTATTGGCGAAGGATCAAATATCCAAGATGGATCTGTTATTCATACAGACCCCGGTTTTAAATGCACCATTGGTAAGTATGTAACAGTAGGGCATATGGCAATGCTTCACGGCTGTGAAATTGGCGATGGAAGCCTTATTGGCATTGGCTCGGTTATTTTAAACGGTGCAAAAATTGGTAAGAACTGTATTATTGGTTCTAAGGCTCTAGTTACAGAGGGAATGGAAGTTCCAGATGGCTCAATGGTTCTAGGTATTCCAGGTAAGATTAAAAAAAACTTATCGCCAGAAGAGCAAGAGATGGTTCCATTAGGCGCTCATCACTATATAGAGAACTATAAAAAATATAAAAAATTACTTAACGATTAAATTATGAATACTAGTGAAATCAGAGAAACATTTCTAAATTTCTACAAATCCAAAGGTCATGAGATCGTAGATTCTAGTTCTTTGATTCCTGTTAACGACGATACTCTATTATTTACCAATGCAGGAATGGTTCAGTTTAAGGATGTATTTCTTGGAACGGAAAAAAAGAAATACGTTAAAGCTACCTCTTCTCAAAGATGTATAAGGGCTGGGGGAAAGCACAATGATTTAGAGAATGTTGGCTACACCTTAAGACATCATACTTTTTTTGAAATGCTGGGCAATTTTAGCTTTGGCGATTATTTTAAAGAAGATGCTATCAAATATGCATGGGAATTTCTCACTGAGGTGCTTAAGCTTGAAGAGGAAAAGCTATGGATATCTGTTTACAAAGATGATGATGAAGCAGCTAAGATTTGGAAAGATGTTATAGGTATCAACCCAGACAGAATTGTAAGACTAGGTGATGAAGATAATTTTTGGTCCATGGGTGAGACAGGTCCTTGCGGCCCATGCTCAGAAATATATTACGATCATGGTGAGCATATAGAAGGAACACCACCAGGCTCAGATGGAGACGAGGGTGACAGGTTTGTAGAGATATGGAATCTTGTTTTCATGCAGTTCAATAGAAATGATGCTGGAGAAATGACCCCATTACCAAAGCCATCTGTAGATACAGGCATGGGATTAGAGCGAATTACAGCGGTTATGCAAGGCGTCAACTCTAACTATGAAACGGATCTTTTTAAAGGATTGATAAAAGCTTCAGAAAAGATTTTAGGTAATGAAGGAAGCGTATCTCATAAAGTTATATCCGACCATATCAGGTCAACTAGTTTCTTAATTGTTGACGGTATTACTCCTGAAAATGAGGGTAGAGGATATGTTCTAAGAAGAATACTGAGAAGGGCAATTAGACACGGTTACAAAATGGGTGCTACAAAGCCTTTTTTAAATGAGCTTGTTTATGATTTATCTGATCTTATGAAAGATGCCTATCCCGCTCTAGAAGAAATGAAAGATCATGTCTCCAAAATTATTAAAGACGAAGAAGTTAAGTTCTTTGAAACTCTAGGTAAGGGAATTAGCATCCTTGATGAGGCTATTAATAACTTAGAAAATGAAACTATTCCAGGAGATGTGGTTTTTAAACTTCATGATACTTTTGGATTTCCCTTTGACTTAACTGCAGATATAGCAAGAGAAAAAAATATACAAATAGATGAAGATGGTTTTAAGGTTTGTATGGATAAACAAAAACAATCATCTAAGGCCGGAAGCAGTTTTGTTTCAAAATTACCTGCTGCCTCGGGAGTTGATGAGACTGTCTTTCTTGGATACGAGGATTTGGAATCAGAATCCAAAGTTCTAGTTTTATGGAAAGAACAGGATAGGGTTGACGAAGTCAGTAAAGGGGAAGAAGTTTATATTGCATGTAGTCAAACACCTTTTTATGCAGAATCTGGAGGTCAGATAGGAGACAGTGGAAGATTTACTTCTAAAAACTCATCCGGAACTATTTTAGATTGTAAAAAACAAGGAAAGGTTTTTATTCATAAGGCCATAATTGATGATGGTGGTTTAAAGACAGGCGAGGTTGTTCATATGCATGTTGAGAAGAGTAAAAGGCTAGCAACTGCTATTCATCACTCCTCAACACACTTACTTCATGCCGCTCTTAAGAAGGTGCTGGGTGAGCATGTTCAACAAAAAGGTTCTTTAGTTGATGAGACCAAACTTAGATTTGATTTTTCTCATTCCAAACCTCTTTCAAAAGAAGAAATTGTTTCAATTGAAGAGCTTGTCAATGAAGAGGTTTTAAATAATATTGAAGTCACAACCCAGCTTATGAAGTTGGACGATGCAATAAAATCTGGAGCACAAGCCTTGTTCGGTGAAAAATACGACGACGATGTCAGGGTATTAAGTATGGGATCTAATTCCTTTTCAGTTGAATTATGTGGTGGAACTCATATTAAAAGAACCGGGGATATAGGGCTTTTTGTAATCTCCAATCAATCAAGCGTAGCATCAGGAATAAGAAGGATAGAAGCATTGGCTGGCAAAGAGGCTCTATCTTATATTTCAGAGATCAGAAAGGTTAACAACAGCCTTCAGGAAACTTTAAATGTTCCCGCAGATGCCATGAATGAGAAAATACTTTCTTTAATAGATGAAAATAAAAAGCTAAAAAAATCTGGTGGAGTTGCCTCATCAAAGGCTGATGTTGTTTCATCTGAAGCTATAGAAATTAATGATTGGAAACTTCTTATCGAACATATTTCCATTGAAGATAACAAACAATTAAGAACCTTGGTAGATAAGAAAAAAGCAAATCTTAAAAAGGGCTGTGTAATCTTGCTTAATTCTCAGAATAATAAGGTTGCTATTGTTGGCGGAGTTACAAACAATCTTATCGATATTATTTCTGCTAAAGATGTCATTTCTTTGTTGTGTGAATCATTGAATGGAAGAGGTGGCGGTCGCCCTGATTTTGCTCAAGGTGCCGGAGAGTCAGAAAATATAAAAGAGTTCGTGACTTCTATTCCAGATTTAGTAAAATCGCTCGCGCAATAACAAATAATAATTATGTCTAATATTATTGTCCAAAAATTTGGCGGAACATCTTTAGGAACGGAAGAGAGAATTGCATCTGTCGCAAAGATTGTTAAAGAAGCATCTCAATCTGCTAATGTTATTGTGGTTGTTTCCGCTATGAGCGGAGAAACTAACAGGCTAATTAAACTAGCTAAAAGCTTTGGTGATGATCCAAGTAAAAGAGAATTTGACGCTCTCATCTCTACTGGTGAAAAAGTAAGTGCTGCTTTGCTGGCAATGGCTCTTCATCAAATTGATGTTAAGGCAAAGTCATATACAGCCTCCCAGATATCAATGAAAACAACCAATAGCTACTCTAAAGCGAGAATACTTGAAGTAGATGGTAAAAAAATACAAGATGCCTTAGATGAAGGAATAGTTCCAATTATTACTGGGTTCCAGGGAATTACTGAATCCGGTGATGTTACCACCCTTGGTAGAGGTGGTTCAGATACAACAGCTGTTGCTATTGCTGCGCAAATGAAAGCAGAGCGATGTGATATCTACACTGATGTTGACGGTATTTATACAACAGATCCTAGGGTAGTTCCTGAGGCTAAAAAGCTAGATACAATTACCATGGAAGAAATGCTTGAAATGGCTGGTCAGGGAGCTAAAGTAATACAAATTAGAGCAGTAGAATTTGCGAATAAGTACAAAGTACCAGTTAGGGTCTTATCAAGTTTCGAGCCTGGCGATGGTACGCTAATATCTCTTGAGGAGAAAGATATGGAAAATGGGTTAGTTTCTGGAATAGCTTTTCAGAAGGATCAAATGAAATACACTTTACATGGAGTCAGCGATACCCCGGGTATTGCTTATGCAATCTTAGGCCCTTTAAGTGATGCTAATATCGAAGTAGACGTCATAGTTCAAAATGTAAGTGTTAACGGAAAAACAGATTTTACGTTTACTGTGTCCAAGGAAGATGAAATCTCCACAACAACCGTTATAAAAAAACTAAAAGATTCTCTAAATTTTGATGACCTATTAATTGATTCAAACATAGCTAAAGTTTCTCTAGTGGGAGTAGGCATGAGATCTCATGCTGGCATAGCTAGTAAAGCCTTTAAGGCTTTATCTGAAAACGAAGTTAATATTCTTATGATAAGTACTTCTGAAATTAAAATAACCATCGTTATAGAAGATAGTTCTGTTGAAACAGCAGTTAAAGCCCTTCATAACTCATTTGAGCTGGATAAATAATATGTATGACCTAATTTTAAAGAACTGTAATATCGTAAATGAAGATTCAATTTATGAATCAGATATAGCAATTAAAAATGACAGGATTGAATTAATAAGCACTGATATACAAGCAGAAGCTAAAGAAGTTATAGATATTAATGGACGATACGTCATGCCTGGATTGATTGATGACCAAGTTCATTTTAGAGAACCAGGGCTTACACATAAAGGTGATATAGCATCGGAATCGTTTGCAGGACTAGCAGGTGGAGTTACTAGTTATTTTGAAATGCCAAATGTAAACCCAGCAACCACAACGCTTGAAAATTTAGATAAGAAATTTCAACTAGCAAGCCAAAGATCGCTTTCTAATTACTCGTTTCATCTTGGTGCAACAAATAGCAATATAGAAGATATTAAAAATGTAGATATTAATAAAGCAGCTGGTTTAAAAGTTTTTATGGGAGCATCCACAGGAGATATGCTTGTTGATAGCATAGATGCCTTAGAGGGCATTTTTAAATACTCTCCTTTAAATATTGTTACTCATTGTGAAGATACTCCAAGAATAAGAGCAAATGAAAAAGCTTTTTTTGAAAAATACGGCGATGAATTATCAGCCATACATCATCCCTATATAAGAGACGCAGAAAGCTGTTACCTATCTAGTTCAATGGCGGTTGATTTAGCTATAAAGCATTCAGCAAACCTTCACGTTTTTCATCTTTCAACTGAAAAAGAAATGAGCTTATTTACAAGCGGACCCGTTGATAATAAAAAAATAACAGCAGAGGTCTGCGTCCATCACCTTCACTTCAATAATAGTGATTATGAGAGACTGGGGAATCAAATCAAATGCAACCCATCTGTAAAAGAAGAATCCGATAGGCAGGCTTTAGTTGATGCGGTGAATCAAGATAAAATTGATATTATTGCAACCGATCATGCGCCTCATACTTGGGATGAGAAGAATATGAAATATGTTGATGCTCCAGCAGGACTGCCTTTAATCCAACACTCACTTCAAATTCTTTTAGATTTTTATCATGATGGAATTTTTTCACTTGAGCAGATTGTAAGAAAAACTAGTCATAACACAGCCACAAGATTTCAAATTAAAGATAGAGGCTTTATAAGAGAGGGCTACTATGCTGACTTTGCAATTGTTGATATAGATAAGCCTTATACAGTTAACAAGTCCAATATTTTATATAAATGTGGTTGGTCGCCTTTTACAGATACTACTTTTAAATCTTCAGTTTTCATGACTGTTATAAATGGCAATATTGCTTTTAGAGACGGACAAGTAAATCAAAACTTACCTTTTGGTTCTCAAATTGAATTTAATAGGTAATTAGATAGTTTTTTTATACCTGCAAAGGGTTATAATCCTTCATCGATTTCGGAGAGTTGGCTGAGTGGTCGAAAGCGCCTCCCTGCTAAGGAGGTATATGGGTAACTGTATCGAGGGTTCGAATCCCTCACTCTCCGCCAGTTACATCAACAATCTTATAAATTACTTCCTATATATCAAAAGAACAATCTTCTTTTAGTCATTTGAAATATAGATATTTTTTTGATCAAGCAAGTCCTATAATAAATTATGGAAAAAAATAATAATCTAATCAATTTTATTGATGGCTACTCTATAGAAGTAACTCCTAGAGCTTTGTCGAAGATTGATAATTTAGCAGAGGTCCTTCCTAAGGGAACAAGGGTCTATATAGCCCATATAGAAGGAACTTCCATAGATGAAATGGTAAAAACTGCTCGAAAAATTCATGATGCAGGGTTTAAGTCCATGCCTCACTTCCCAGCAAGATTAATTAAGAATAAGAGTGTTCTAGAGGAATGGGTAACAAGATATCAAAACGAAGCAAATGTAGATGAGGCTCTCCTTATAGCCGGAGGCTCTAGTAAACCTATGGGTGATTTTGATTCGTCAATTCAATTAATAGAGACAGGAGTGTTTGATGCCAATTCCTATAAAAGACTTCATGTTGCAGGTCATCCAGAGGGAAATAAAGATATTGATACGGGTGGCTTAAATTTAAATGTAAACAAAGCACTTTCATGGAAGAATGAATTTGCAAAAAGAACCGATGCTCAAATGGCTCTTACAACTCAGTTCTGTTTCGAATCTTCAGTGGTGGTAGATTGGGTGAATGAGATTAAGGGAAAGGGTATAGATATTCCTGTGCACATAGGCATTGCTGGCCCTGCAAAATTACAGACTCTTATAAAGTATGCAATTGAATGTGGTGTGGGCGCATCAATGAAAGTTCTTCAAAAAAGAGCTAAAGATATTACCAAGCTACTTCTTCCTTACGAGCCAATTCAAATACTTGAAGAGCTTAGTGAAATTAAATCAAACGATCCTAACTTCAATATTGAGCAGGTTCATTTTTTTCCACTCGGAGGCGTTAAGCGAGTTACGGATTGGACTAAAAAAGTATCAGAATAATTCAGAAAGCATGCATCTTGCAGAGCCGCCGCCATACCTTTCGACAGTCTCTAAGTCCGTATGCAATATTTTAGAATAGAATTTATTCAATTCATTTTTTTGATCACTTTGTAGAGCTGAATAAGCAGTAGATGACATTATTAGAAACAAATTTCCGTTACCATCTCTTGCTTCTAAAGCATTCCCACAGAAATTAAGTATTTGCTCCTTTGATATTTCAACTATGGAGTGATGCTTTGAAACCTTTTCCTTAATTAAATCACGATATTCTGGTTTAATGACCTCATAGCATATTCCTATAACTTCAGTCCCAATAAACATAAATACATCAGTGTGATATATAGGTGAGCCTTTATGGCTTTCAGTTTCAACCATAACTAGTTCATATGAATTTTCAGAACACCATTGGACTAAAAGATTTTTATCTGTTCGTGGCGATAGTCCTGAATAAACAACCTTATTCACTCTATCAAAAACCATGCTACTAGTTCCTTCTAAAAAAATATTCTCTTTCTCGTAACTTGAGTAATCTTTAGAAAGCTCATATGTCTCTTTTAAATGGCTAATCATTTCGGGTGATTTCTCAGTTCTTCTATTTGGAGCAAGCATGCTAAAAATTTGCATACTTTTATCTTCAAATGTAGTGAACCAATTAGGAAATATATGATCGGGACATTCTTTACTTCCAACAAAAGAAGTAATAGTTATTCCATTTTTTTCTAACATTAGTTTAAAACGATTAAATTCGCTAATAGCCTTAAGTGTAATTATTTTTGTATCTTCACTTTCTTCGTCAGCTTGATAGTGATTTGATTCTATTGTTTGAGAGTTTTTATAAAAAACTGAAGGCTCTACCATAAAGATATGATTTGTAGATTGTTTGCTCACTATTGTCTCTAGAGGAATTCCGTTAATGGGCATAGAATACACCTATGGATAAAACTTTACAAAGTACATATATTGAAAAAGAAGCACTCTACGGAGCGAGCAATTATTCTCCTTTACCAGTTGTTTTAGAAAAAGGAGAGGGGGCTTACTTATGGGATATAGATGGAAACAAATATCTTGATATGATGTCAGCTTATTCCGCAGTAAGTCATGGACATTCACATCCAGAGCTAGTTAAGACACTACATGATCAAGCAAAAAAACTAGCAATTTCCTCGAGAGCTTTTTATACAGAACCATTTGCAGCTTATATAGAGAAGCTATCTAAGTTATCAGGTTTTTCAGCTATCCTGCCGATGAATACAGGTGCAGAGGCAGTTGAGACTGCAATTAAAGCAGCCAGAAGATGGGGATATTTTACAAAGGGAATACCTGACAACAAAGCTGAAATTATAATTGCTGATGGAAATTTTCATGGCCGAACAACGACCATTGTTGGGTTTTCGTCTGAAGAAGAATATAAGAAAGGATTTGGTCCTTTTGGAGCTGGTTTTTTAACTGCTGACTACTGTAATAATAATTGTGACTGTAAGCAGGCATGTACTACATCAATAGAATCTATAAAAAGCTTAATTACTAAAAATACTTGCGCAGTGCTTGTGGAGCCCATTCAGGGAGAAGGGGGGATAATTATTCCTAAAGAAGGATGGCTTAAACAGTTACGCGAGATTTGTACTGAAAATAATGTACTTATGATTCTTGATGAAATTCAATCAGGCCTTGGTCGAACTGGAAAGTTATTTGCATATCAGCATGAGGATATTATTCCTGATGGTTTGATTTTAGGAAAAGCACTTGGGGGTGGATTGATGCCAGTTTCAGCCTTTCTTAGTTCCAGAGAAGTAATGGATCATTTTGATCCGGGTTCTCACGGATCAACATTTGGCGGTAACCCTCTGGCAGCATCGGTAGCATCAAAGGCATTAGATCTTCTTTATGAAGATAATTTAATAGATAACAGTCATGAGTTAGGATTATTCTTCTTGAAAGAACTTCAAAGCTTAAATTTCTCATTTATAAAAGAAGTAAGGGGAAAGGGTTTATGGATAGGCTTGGAGCTTCATAAATCTAGCATGCCAGCTAAAGATGTTTGCAAATTATTGCTTAAAGAAGGCATGCTCTGCAAAGAAACGCATGAAACTGTTATCAGATTTGCTCCTCCTCTTATGATTAAAAAATCTGAAATTGAATGGGCACTTTCTAAAATTAAAAAAGTCTTTTCCTCAATCTAATCTATAATATTTCTATGAAATACATATTTAATACTTCGAATAAACCACTAAAAGATTACCTCTTTGAATTAAAAGAGATATGCATTATCGAGCATGAAGATAATTGGTTTAAAGAAAAAACACATACAAAACTATATCCAAATATTGAAGATGCAAAAGCAAAAGTTGCTAAGCCTCACTATTGGATATTAAATTCAATTGATGAATATGAGGAATCAGACAACAAGGAAGCTGCATTATTTCAGTTAGGTCAGTTAGTCTTTAAGTCCAACTACTATAGTCAAAAGCTTACTTCTGAAAACGAAAACCTAGAAGCTAAAAAAGACCTTGTATCTTCTCTTTTAAGCCTAGGATTGCCATTAGATAAAATTTCAGAACAAATAATATCAATGGACACCCCCAAGTACGCAAGACTTGAAGTACCCAAGGATGAGGCTCTAGCTATAATTTCTAAATGGTCCTAATCTTTTATTAATGGCAACAGAATTTCAGAGGTTAGTCTGGGATGAGATTGATAAGATTCCAATTGGCACCACTAAATCATATAAAGAAATAGCCGTAATTTTAGGTATGCCCGATGCTGCAAGAGCTGTAGCAAATGCTTGCGGTAAGAACCCCACTCCCATAAAAAGACCCTGTCATAGAGTGATATGCTCGAACGGTGATGTGGGAGGTTACAGCGCCCCTGGAGGCGCTATAACAAAGAAAAAGCTCTTATTAAAAGAAGGCTTAAAGTTCTAAGGCTTGCCTAATTTTCCAATTTATAAATCTAAAATGATCCTTGGATCCTTTATTTCCATAAGATGTTTTTGTAAAAGCTCTAATTTTAACCAGAGAAGCATAGATAGCTGATCTTGAAATTTCATCATAATCCTCATCTCCTAAGCCTTCGATTAGAGCATCAACATATCTTGACTGAAGGTTCATTTTGAAAGTATTAGGGATTTCCTTTGCAACAAAAATACCCTCAAAAAGATCGTTAAGAACTTCAGATGGCATATAAGTATTGCCGTACTGAGAGCTATCTATTAATCGCATCATTACATCTGGATGTAAGATGTGAGCTAAGACAGATCCCTGCATCCTTATAACAAGCTTATGTAATTGAGGATCTTCATTTCCTCTTTCCTGACTGCTATAGGCTGCTCTTTTTTGGTTTTGAAGATTCTTTAATAAATTTTCGTCAAACACAAAGGCGTCATTAGCGAGCAGTTTGGAAGTTATTAAATTCATTGCTCTCTTTTGATCATCATAGGCAACTGCTTCAAATGGAGTAAGTTCGTTACTTTGATCCGTTACCATTCTATTAGAGTAGACACCGCCAATTAACCTTGAGACACCTTCCATAAATCTGCCTTTTTCTCTTGTTAAACTTAAGAATGCCGATCTAAATTCAGTTGAAGTTTTACCATCTTTAAGAAATATTGATGGGAGTTCTATAATTTTTGCATCAATAATTTCCATTCTCTCAGATGTATAAGTAACAGGGTCACCTGATAAATCGTATCTTTTTGCTCTTGGATCAATATTTCTTCCAGGAGAGCTCATAGCATCACCATCTGTTCCAAATACGTACTCAGGAATTGAGGACTTAGATAGTATTTCTGATTTTTCCTCAGGAGTTAGGTTTGGAGTGTATCCAAATTCTATAGCCCATCTGTCGTAAATACCCGGTGCATGAGGGAAAAAGTTTCCTTGTTTAGTTCCTTCTGGGGCTAGATTAATTGGATCATAATCCATAACAGAACCAATATGACTCTTCCCTGTTATTGATACGTCGTGAATTTCTTTAGCATCATAAATCCAACTAGATTTAAAATTATGTCTTAGACCAAGTGTGTGACCAACTTCATGCATTGTTAGAGAAATTATCCATTGCTCTAAAGGATCATTATCTTCAGAGTATCCCCATAATTTTCTTAAAGCATAACCTCTTTTAATTGCATTAAATTCTTGAACTATATCCGCAGCAATGATTTCACCAGTTCTTGGATTAGCAATACTTGGTCCGTAACCAGAAAATTGAGGGTTAGGGGTAGAAGCCCATCGAACTACATTGTACTCAACATCTCCCGCATCCCATTCAGCATCATCCGGTTGAATCTTTGCAACAACTGCATTTTTAAAACCAGCTTGCTCAAATGCAGCATTCCATCCCTCAATCCCTTTAACTACAAATGGTCTTATTTCTAAAGGTGTTGAGTTTTCAACCCAGTAAACTATTGGCTCTACAGGCTCTGATAACTCAGCTTCTGGATCTTGTTTAACTAATCTCCATCTGTTCATTAAATCTCTAGCAGGGTAAGTGTCATAAGAAGAAAGATCTGTTACTTTTTCTGAAAAATATCCGATTCTTTGATCTGCTATTCTTGATTCAAAATTATCATCAGGCATCTCAATAAACGAATGCCTAACTGATATATACGTATACCTAACATCAGCAACTGCATCTATTGGAGATCCTGCCTTTGGTTTTGGGTTAAAGAAACCATAATTAACTTCTACGGCTGTATTTTTAGAATAATTTCTTACATCATTTATGAAGGTTTTTGTTTTATCCATTCTGCCTAAATTTAAATCATAATATTCCATATATTCTTTAGGGATATTAGGAGTTATTCCTTCAAGCATCTCACTTAAAAATAACTTATCTACATTAATAACAAACTTACCTTCTTCCTTAACTACAACTTTAAATCTGCCCATAAAAGCTTCGATAATATTGGTAAGTTTTGACTGTGATATTGCATTTGAATCGTCATAGGCATATTTAGTATTAATTTTATATAAGCCTATATCATCTTTAAATTTTCTAAATTCAAGAATGGATCCATCTCCCATTGAGCCTCCGCTAGCACCCACATCCTGAGGACCATTTAAGATATATGGAAAGTAAATAAATTCTTTATTAAGCTGATTATCTTCAAGTACTAAAAAATATTTATCTTTTTCTGTTTCATGAATAATATTCATAAACCCATCAATAGCTATGTATTCACCGTCTTCTAGAAACTCTTCTATTGTTTCATATTCTTTCTTTTTATCTTTCTTGCCAGATTTTTTTTCACTATCAGAGTCTTCTTTAGTAGCTTCGGATATCTCTTCCTTTTCATCAACAGATGTATCTGCTTGAATGCTCGGAGTGAATGTTGTTAAGCCATAGGCCATAAAAAATATTGATAATATATAAAATAATTTTTGAGTTTTCATGTGATTCCTTTTAAAAATTTAGAGCTAATTCTATCTTAGAAATTTTTATACTGATAGTATATCTATATGAAAAATTCATACGTATTGGTAACAGGCGCTTCGTCTGGAATAGGTTTAAAAATTGCTCAAATATTTGCTGAAAAAGGTTACAACATTATCCTTACAGCTAGAAGGAAGGATAAGCTAAAAGAATTTGCTGAAAGTATCTCGAATAGTCATAAAGTTAAAGTTGATTTTATCCCCAGTGATTTGAGTGATCCCGCAGCACCTCAAGATATTTATAATTTTTGTAAAAATAATAATTACCAAATTGATATCTTGGTCAATAACGCAGGATATGGAATAAAAACACCATTTCACGAAACATCAATGGAAGATGAAGAAAAATTTATTAGAGTTCTAGGTGTGTCAGTCATAGCACTGTCAAAAATATTTATTCCAGGAATGCTTGAAAGGGGCAATGGAAAAATAATGATAGTTTCTTCTGTAGCTGCTTTTGCTCCACCTTCTGCAATTCAAGCACTATACGGCCCTATTAAGACATTTATGAACAGGTTTAGTGATTCATTGAATATAAATTACAACCATAAGGGCATAACCTCTACTGCAGTTTGTCCAGGATTTACAGTTACTGAGTTTCATACGGCAAGTGGGGTTCAAGGTGAGATGGATAAGGTGCCTGCCTTTCTAAAGTTTAGCTCGCATCAAATAGCAAGTGAAGCTGTGGAGGCAACTCTCAAGGGTAAGCCGTTATGCGTCCCAACTAGGACTTATAGATTTTTGGTTTTTTTACTAAAATATGTTCCACAACCCTTAATGACCTTACTTAGCTCTTCTCTTGCTCCGGGAAGGTATAACGAAAAGTAGTTAGCTAGGAGTTGTTAAGAATATTGTCAGCTACAAATGCGTTATTTATCCTCTCTTGTCCAAAAGTTGACATTGGCCCGTGCCCAGGAATAAATTCAACATCATTGCCAAGTGGCCATAATTTCATAGCAATAGAATCTAGAAGATCTTGATGATTTCCACCCGGTAAATCAGTTCTTCCAATTGACCCCTTAAAAAGAACATCCCCAACCAAGGCAAGTTTTGATGCTTTATTAAAGAAAATGATGTGACCCGGTGTGTGACCGGGGCAAAAATATACTTCTAAGATTAACTCACCAATAGTTACTTCATCTCCTTCTTCAAGCCACTTATCTGGACTACAGTTTCTTGCCTGCATTCCAAACATTTCACCCTGTGCCTTAAGCTCATCAAGTAAAAACTTATCATCCATATGAGGCCCATGAATTTCTAGCTTAAGAATTTCTGCTAATTCAGAAGCTCCTCCTGCATGATCAATGTGACCATGTGTTAATAAAATTTTTTCTGGAATTAGGTTATTCTCTTGCGCCATAGAAAGAAGAGATTCTATGTCTCCGCCAGGGTCCACAAAAGCACATTTTTTTGTTGAAGAACAATAAATTATTGAAGCATTCTGTTGGAAGGGTGTTACCGGATTAATTAACGCTTTTATTTCTGACATTGATACAATATTAATGTTGTTTAAATAATAGTTGTTATTATGCCGATTAAGATTGATAAAGATAAGAGTATTGCGCAAATCACTATAGATTGTCCTCCTGTGAATGCCCTTACTTCTGAGGATCTTAAATTAATGCATATTGCAGTTGATGATCTATCTTTTGATAATTCTATTAAAGTTGTAATTATTAATGCCAATGGAAATGGGTTCTGCGCGGGAGCGGATAGAGGAGAGCATTCACCTGAAGAAGGCACTACTGATAAAAACATTATAAAAAGTATTCACGATAACTTATGGAAACTATCTCTATCTATTCATCGCTGCAATATTCCAGTTATCTCTTCTTGCCATGGCTTTGTTATTGGAGCTGGAGTGTTTATTCCTTTTTCATCTGATTTCTCTTTAGCAACAAAAGATACTTACTTTAAATTACCAGGAATTAATTTTAAGGTCCTTCTTGGGATGGCTCATGCAAATAGAATAATGCCTATTCAGATAGTAAAAAAAATGATTTTTACAGGGGAGCCAATTTCATCAAAGGACTTGCATTCTTTTGGTGGCCTTCTTTCTGTTTGTGAGACCGAAGATGAATTAAACAAAGCTGTTAATTTTCTTGCCACCCAATTAACTGAAAAGGATAGAGAGTCTCTTGTTATATCAAAAAAATTATTAAATGAATCTGAGCCGCATAAGTTTGATGAAAATTTTAGGAATGAACTAGACGCCACATTTAACTTTAATAATAAGCAGTAAATAGCATTATCAAAAAGAATGATAATTGTTTATCAAAATTTCTTAATATCATATAAAATATACTTAATTATTTTTTAACAAATGGAGAAGTTAATGACTCAAAAACCATCTAGAGAAGAAGCTTTAAATGCAGTAAGGACACTTATCTCATGGGCAGGAGATAATCCTGACAGAGAAGGATTGCTTGAAACCCCCGATAGAGTAATAAGATCATATGGCTCGTTCTTTGGTGGTTATGATGAAGACCCTGAGGCCGTTCTTGGTAAAACTTTTGAAGAAGTTGAGGGATATGACGACGCTGTAATAGTTAGAAATATTCGTGTTGAGTCTCATTGCGAACATCACATGGTTCCAATTATTGGCGTAGCCCATGTTGGTTACATCCCAAATAAAAGAGTTGTTGGTATTAGTAAACTTGCAAGAGTTGTAGATATATATAGTAAGAGACTTCAAACTCAAGAAACCATGACAGCCTTAATTGCCGACACTATCAATAGAGTTCTTCAGCCAGTAGGCGTTGCAGTTGTTATAGATGCGAATCATGAATGCATGTCTACTAGAGGAGTTCATAAAACTGAATCAAGTACTATCACAAGTAGAATGCTTGGAAGTTTTAGAGATAATATTGAGACTAGAGCTGAATTTATGAACCTAATAAATTCACCTAAAAACTTCTAAATGATAAAGGAGTCGATACTCCCTAGTATCAATCCAACCATTCCAATAATTTTAGCTTCTGGCTCTGAAAGCAGAAAAGTAATGCTGGAAGATGCCGGCATCAAATTCGATGTAATCACTTCACATGTAGATGAGGATATTCTTAAGCAAGAAATATCATCACAATCTTTTGAAAAGCAGGTGATTGCTCTTGCTTCAGCCAAAGCATTAGCAGTAAGCAAGCAATACCCAGATCATATTGTAATTGGAGGAGATCAGATGTGTGTCTGGGAGAATCAATTGTTTGATAAGCCTGGCTCTGCTGAGAAGGCCATAGAAAATCTAAAGCAATTATCAGGAACAGAGCATTTCCAACATAGTGGTATTTGTATCTATAAAGACAGCAAGCCTCTGTGGCAGTATTCTGAGAGAGTAACTCTAAAGATGCATGACCTATCAGATGAAGAGATTGTTAATTATGTAAAGCTTGAAAACCCTATTCATGCAGCAGGTGCTTATAAATTTGAATCTTTGGGGTGCAATTTGTTTTCCTATGTAGAGGGTTCTTCATATACAGTTAGAGGTATGCCATTATTACCCTTGTTAAAGTCTTTAAGGGACTTAGAAATTATTAGTTTAAAAAATACTTAATGAAAACATATCAAGTTATTAAAACCTTTGGAACTGAAAGAGGATTTTCATGTGCTTTCAGACAATGGAGAGCCACTTCTGATTGCAGGTTAATTCATGGCTACAGCCTTGGCTTTAAATTTATTCTAGAAACTACAGAGCTTGATGATAGGTCATGGGTTTATGATTTTGGTGAATTTAAAGTTATTCAAGATTGGATTAAGGATCATTTTGATCACACTTTAGTTATTTCATCTGATGACCCTGAATACGACAGCTTAAAAAATCTTGGAGATAAATTAGGAATTGCAAAAGTAGTCATAATGGAGAACGTCGGTTGTGAAAAATTTGCTGAAGCTACCTATGACTTTGCTAATAAATTTATTTCAGATCAAACTCAAGGAAGAGTAAATTTAATCTCAGTTGAAGTTTTTGAACATGGTGCTAATAGTGCAGTCTTTAAAAATTTATAATACCCTCGAAGGTAAAAAAGAAGATTTCATCCCTCTTGATAAGAGCCATGTAAAGATATATGCATGCGGGCCAACTGTTTATAACTATGCTCATATTGGTAATGCAAGAATGGCAGTCGTATTTGATACGCTCGTAAGAGTCCTAAGATACTCCTATCCAAAAGTTACCTATGTTTCGAACATTACTGATATCGATGACAAAATTATAGATGCAGCTAAAGAGCTAAATGTTTCAATTGGTGATATTACCCAAAAATATACAAATATTTACAACGAAGATATGTCTAAATTATCAGTGTTACATCCTGATATCCAACCCAAGGCGACTGAATATATCCCAGAAATGATAGATCTTATATCCAATCTAATTGGTAAAGAACATGCTTACGAAAGAGAAGGACACGTACTATTTCATGTTCCATCGTATTTAAATTACGGACTTTTATCTAACAGAAATAGAGAAGAGCAAATTGCAGGTAGCAGGGTGGATGTAGCACCGTTTAAAAAAGATCCAGCTGATTTTGTTTTATGGAAGCCCAGCACTTCAGAACAGCCTGGTTGGGATTCACCATGGGGCTTTGGAAGACCTGGATGGCATACAGAGTGCTCTGCAATGTCTGAGAAAACTTTAGGACTTCCATTTGATATTCATGGAGGGGGCAGGGACTTAACATTCCCTCACCACGAAAATGAGATAGCTCAAAGTTGCTGTTCAACAGCAGATATAAATAACCCTAACTTCCTATGCTAATTATTGGATGCATAATGGCTTTGTTACTGTTGATGGTGAGAAAATGTCTAAATCATTGGGCAATATAATCTTGGTAAAAGATTTAGCAGAAGATTTCGATGGTGAGGTGATTAGACTTGCTCTTTTATCGTCTCACTATAGACAGGGATTGGATTGGAATGAGCAGATTGCACACCAATCTAAAAAATTATTAGACAAGCTATATAAAATTTATCTAGAATTATCTGACATCAAACAAGATCCCAATCAAAACCTCCCTGATGAGGTGAGAGACTCTCTTTTTGACGACCTTAATACACCTTCAGCAATTGCTTACCTAAATAAAATTGTTAAAGATTATAAAAATATAAAAGATGATCAAAAAAGCTCCTTTAAATCGAAGCTTTTATTAACATCCTCTCTCTTGGGAATTCTGCAATCAGATCCTTCTAACTGGTTCAAATTAGATAATGATTTATCGGGCATAGATTCAAAAAAAGTTGAGAAACTTATAGCTGAAAGAATGATGGCTAAAGAAGTTAAAGATTTTGAAAAAGCAGATCAAATTAGAGATGAGCTAGATGCTATGGGAGTTATTATAAAAGATTCCAACTCAGGTTCAGAATGGACTCTTAAGAAATAGATTTAACCTTTCTCTCCCAATAAATTCATGTATTATTCCTACTGGTATTAATTTTAAAAAAATAGGGAAAAAATATGAAAAAAATAACTTTAATGATAGCCATTCTTGGCATCAGTACTTTTACATTTGCCGATCATCATGCAGATTCTAGTGAGGCTCAAGTTTTAAAAGCTTTGTCAGCATACATGGATGCTAGAAACAGCAAAGACTATGAAACTGTAGTTGCTATGTCCAGTAAAGCTGGAACTTTAGACACAAATTCAGACGGAAGCTTTCACAAACCTTTAGCAAAGCAAACAGTAGCTGGCTGGGCTCAAGGCGGCGATGCGGTTACTCAACATTTCTATACTGAAGCAACAGCTATCGCAGATGATGTTGTACATGTTAGATTTTATTCAGAAGGAATGGTTGGTAATGATGGTGTTATGAGTGACTATAGAACAAGAGTTACTATGAACTGGGTTAAGGAAGATGGAAAATGGGTTGTAAGAAGCGCTCATTACTCACCAGCAAGTTATGGCGGCGTTCATAAAACATTATCATCTGACTTCGAAGACTAGTGATAAAAAAATTATTTACACTATTGCCACTTCTTGGTTTAAGTTTCTTCGCTTATAGCGCTCATCATGAAAGTGGCGAGCATGACAAGAAGATGTTCGAGAATAATTTTGCATATCTATCAACATATACTATACCTGCAGGATCTCAATCCCTCAGTCCTAGAAAGAAGCCTATTAAAAAATGTTAAGGAACTTGAAGAAGATGGTTACAACGTTTGCGGTTTATACAGGCATTCGTTTGGAGGAGATAGAGCTTTTTACTCTTTTTGTTATTTTGATTCTTGGGAGCAATTTGCTGAAATCAATGACAAGCCTGGAGCTGGAGATGTAAGACAACTCTACGGCGATCATTCTGATAACTTAGTAGCAATAGTTGAAAAAAATCTAACCAAAAAGACACCTCATGTCTTAATGGCATCATATAGCTTTGGTCCTTATCTAACTGATAATGAAAAAAGAACGAACGCTAAGGTTTTATTTGATGCGTATGATAAAAGTTTTGGCGGTTGTAATATGATGGAGCACTTCTGGGGATCAGAGCAAGCTTGGTACTTTACATGTGGCTTTGATAGCTACGCTGATTTTACAAAGAAAGTAAAAACTCTTAGCGGTATTCATGAAAATGAATTAGCTGATTTGAAGCTTGATGTTATGGACCATTCAGATAACTTGATGTCTCTTGTAGAGTAAGAGTTTATTTTATAAATAGAACCCTCCTTTATGGAGGGTTTTTTTATGGTGCCCTCTGCAGGAATCGAACCTGCAACTAATCCTTAGGAGGGATCTGTTATATCCATTTAACTAAGAAGGCAGTATCACTTAATTATCTGCAAGGATTATAATATTTAAATGAAATTTTTACTAAAGTGTATTTTTGTTATTGTTCTATGTAGTTTTAGTGCATCAATAGTTCAGTCTAATTTTGGAAAGGTTGATGTAAGTTCCATGAAGCTTCCAACGGATAGTGGTCAGCACTTAGTCTTTGATTTGTATAAACCAAATTCGGCAACTAGTAAAAATAAAGCACCTTTCATAATTGTTGTTCCTGGATTCCAAAGATCAAAAGAAGCACTTTCAAATATAGCTATCGAGCTTTCAAGAAGGGGATGGTAGTTGCCTTAATTGATCCCTATGCTCAAGGCCTTTCAAGTTCATCTAGAAGTAAAAGAGCTGCAACAACTCAGGGATATGGAATGTTTGCTTTGGTTGAGCTTGCGCATACAGGAAACTTTTTAAATTATATAGATACAAATAAGATTGCAAGTACCGGTCACTCAATGGGTGGAAATGCCGCTATCAGAGGGGCTAATTATTTTGGGAAACAGGCAATTAAAAATAATGAACCTAGCATGCTGCATTCAATATTTGTATCAGGTTATGTGCTTACCCTTTTAGAGGATGTTCTTAAAGACATTAGATCTAATGTTGGCGTTAGTTATGCTTTGTATGATGAGGGAGCTTTTAGAAATGAATTAAAGGGTTGGGATGCCTCAAATATGAAGATTGCTCCAGAGTCTATTAGAGTTGTGAATTCAGGCTTTAATAACAGTGAGAATGTGTTGCAGGAAGTTGAATTAGGAAAATACTATGGGTCTTTAGACAGCAGATCATTGAGAGTAATTCATAATGAAGAGTTAATCCATCCCTTTCAGCCCTACAATAATGAAGCTACAGCCAATCAAATAGAATACTTTGAGAAGGTTTTTAATATCAAATCAAATATAGATTCTTCTAATCAGATTTGGCAATTCAAAGAGTTAATGACTTTAATATCCATGATTACTGCCATGATAATGCTTCTGCCTTTATCGAGGGTTTTATTATCTCTTAAACCATTTACCTCCTTGGTCAAAGACATACCAAAGCCTCTTCCAGTTCAAAATAAAAAATCTAAAATAATTTTTTGGTTAATTTTTTTCTTGGGTGCCTTGATAGCTTGTCTATCCTATATCCCGATGGTTGATGCAGCTAAGAGTTTGTTTGTTGCTGCCTCAAGCAGAGATTTAACCTGGTTCTTTCCTCAACGAATGAATAACTCTGTAATGTTATGGGCTACCTTTAATGGAATAGTAGGCTTAATTTTATTTACATTGTCTTATCAATTATTTGGAAAAAAACATGGCGTATCTTCAAACTCATGGGGAGTTGAAACTAATCTTAATTATCTAATAAAGACTTTTGCATTAGCGCTTTTAATTTTTTCTATTTATTACTCGTTATTATTCTTAATTTATTATATTTTCCATGTTGATTATAGATTTTGGTTTATGGGGGTAAGAATATTTCAACCAGAGTTATTAATAGTTTTAGCAATGTATGCTCCATTCTTTTTTGTTTTCTTTTTTTCCAATTCATTAAGAGTAAACGGTGCAATGAGAATAGAAGGGCAGCCAGAATGGCTTTCCATGCTCGTAGCAGGGTTTGCTAATTCATTCGGACTTTTATTAATAATAATTATTCAATATGTAACTTTTGCAAAAACTGGGACTGTCTTTTGGACAACAAACTGGCTGAGCGTAAATTTACTATTTGCTATTGTTCCTATGATGTTCGTATTGCCATACTTTAATAGGTATTTTTTTTATATGACAGGAAGGGTTTATCTTGGACCTATGGTCACAACTTTAATATTTATAATGATACTTTCAACTAATACAGTTTTGTATTTACCTATATAATATTATTGATATGAACATTACATTACCAGACGGAAGTATTAGAGAATTAGAGCTAGGATCGACTGGTTTGGATTTAGCTTCTAGTATTGGGGCTGGTCTCGCCAAAGCCGCACTTGCTGTGACTGTGAATGGTATTCAAAAAGACTTAAACGACCCTATTAACGAAGATTCAAAGGTTTCTATAATAACTATAGATTCAGATGATGGTTTAGAAATAATGAGGCATACATTAACCGCTCAAGTTTTAGCTAGAGCTGTAAAGAATTTATTTCCAGGAACCAAATTAGCAATAGGCCCAACTATTACCGATGGATTTTATTACGACTTCGAATTCAAAAAACCTATATCACCTGAAGACCTAGATTCGATTGAAAAAGAGATGAAAAAAATTATTTCATCTAATTCAGTAATAACAAAACAAATTAATACAAAAAAAGAGGCTATTGAGATATTTAAAACAGAGGGAGAGTCATACAAGGAATCTATTATTAATGATTCAGAGCAAGAAGATGGCTTTCAGCTTTACTATCAAGATGATTCTAAATTTGTTGATTTATGCCGAGGTCCCCATATTCCCAGCCTTAAACACATAGGCGCATTTAAATTATTAAAAATAGCAGGAGCATATTGGAAAGGAAACTCTGATAATAAAATGCTCACTAGAATATATGGCACTGCATGGAAGAATGAGAAAGACCTAAGCGCATACTCTAGATAGAATAGAAGAAGCTGAAAAAAGAGATCATAGAAAGTTAGGCAAAGAAATGAACTTATTTCATTTTCAAGAAGAAGCTCCTGGCATGGTTTTTTGGCATCCAGATGGCTGGACAATATATAGACTCTTAGAAAGTTACATGAGATCTAATTTAGAGCTATGTGGTTATAAAGAAATTAAGACTCCCCAAGTTCTTAGATAGAAAATTATGGGAAGCCTCAGGTCATTGGGATAAATATAGAGAAAATATGTTTATTACAGAAATTGATGAAGAGCATGCTAACGAGAAAAGAGTTAATGCATTAAAGCCAATGAACTGTCCTTGTCATGTCCAGATATACAATCAAGGACTTAAGTCCTACAGAGACCTTCCTTTAAGATTGGCTGAATTTGGATCTTGTCATAGATATGAAGCATCTGGAACCATGCATGGGCTAATGAGAGTAAGAGGATTTACTCAGGATGATGGGCATATTTTTTGTACAGAAGAGCAGATAGAATCAGAAACAGGTTTGTTTATTGAGTTACTGTCCCGTATTTATAAAGATCTAGGTTTTGAAAAGTTTGATATTAAACTTTCGACTCGTCCTGAAATAAGAGTTGGCAGTGATGAGGTTTGGGATAAGGCAGAAGATGCTCTAGAGTCAGCAATTAAAAATTTAGGTCTTCCTTATAAGCTAGAAGAAGGCGGCGGAGCTTTTTACGGTCCTAAGCTTGATTTTGTTTTAACCGACGCCATAGGAAGAGAATGGCAGTGTGGAACTTTTCAGGCAGATTTCAATCTCCCTGAAAGGCTAGATGCAGAATATGTTGGAGAAGATGGCTCTAAGCATAGACCTGTTATGATCCATAGGGCTATCTTAGGATCTTTTGAAAGATTTATCGGTGTACTTAATAGAAAACTATTCGGGTAAGCTTCCCTTTTGGTTGGCACCAGTCCAAGTTGCAGTAGCTACTATCATCTCTGATGCAGACGAATACGCTAATGAAATCATTGCCAAGCTAAGCGAAGTTGGTATTAGGTGTAACGCTGATCTAAGAAATGAAAAGATTAGCTATAAAGTTCGAGAGCATAGCTCAACTAAGGTTCCGGTAATTATTGCTCTTGGTAAAAGGGAGCAGGAAAATAGAACCGTTTCTATAAGACGAATGGATAGTGACAAGACAGAAACCTATGAATTGGAAGAGGCTATCAAAATCTTAAGCGAAGAGAATACTCGCCCTAATTAAAATATGGCGATATGTTTTTTATAAAAATATTTATTCTGCCAATCAAATTTTATAGATATTTTATATCTCCTTTAACACCCCCGTCATGCAGATTTGATCCAACTTGTTCGCAATATGCACTTGAGTCAATTGAAGAATTTGGAATTTTTAAAGGCTCCTATCTGGCTATCATTAGAATATCTAAATGCCATCCTTGGCATAATCAAAAATAACACTATTTGTAATTAGTATTACTTATTATAAGTTATTAATATACCTGTTTTTTATATATATATTTAGTGATATAGTTTTTAGGTAACCAGTTCTAATTCCATTAAGGGGGATAAATTATGAACAAATTATTTAAAAACGTATTAAATTATAGTATAGGTTTTCTTTTTGTTTTTTCTTTAAACATCGTTGCTCAAGAGATTGAGGAAGTTGTTGTCACAGCTACTAAAAAAGCGGAATCAGTTCAAGACTTAGCTATATCCATTGAAGCTTTTACGGCAGAATCATTGGAAAAAAACTTAGTTAAGGATTCATCAGATTTAGCTGAAATAGTTCCAGGTTTAATTACTGATAAAGGAATTGGATCAGGTTCATCTTATGCAATTAGAGGAACTGGATCATACGGAGTTGGTGCTGCTGTTGTTGGAGCTGTTGTAGTTGCAACAAACGGACATGACTCTGGAGCAGGGGCCTTTGCCGATATAGGCTTTCTTGACGTTGAGCGTATTGAGGTACTTAAAGGACCACAAGGAACGTTATTTGGAAGAAATGCTGTTGTAGGTGCGATCAACTTGATTTCTGCAAGACCGACCGCAGAATACGGTGGCAAGTTTGACATCATTTCAGGTTCTTATGGCCAACAAGATATAACAGGTGTTATTAACTTACCTATCACTGATCGTCTTTCTACTAGACTTGCTTTAACAACCTCTGTTAGAGACGGTCTAACTACCAATATAAGAGATGGCTCTTCATTTAACGACAAAGATGCTGAAGGAATGAGACTGTCAGTAGACTTTGATATCAATGATACATCTACTCTTGAATTCACTCATTTTATTAACAAAGCAGATGATAATAGAAATAACATAGGTACTATAGTTTGTGAAACTCATGCTCTATTTGGATGTAATCCTCTGACTGTAGGTAGTATTAATCAGAGTGCTGATTCAAGAGGAAGTACAGCTGCAGTATTTAACCTTGTTGCTGGTTTAGAGGGCAGTGCTTTTGTAAATCAAAATGTTGGCGCTACTGTTGCTTCTAGTTTCCGTGAAGCTAACTTAACAAGAAACCCAGTTCACAAATCTGAGTTCACTATGACACAGCTTGAGTACAACACTGAGTTAACATCTGAACTAACCATGAGCGTTAAGCTATCTCAATCAACGAGAGATTACTATCATATGGTAGATAATGACTATGGCCATACTACAAAAACATTCCCTGGTATTCTTGCTGGATTGGGCCTACCTCCTGTCTCATTTACTGGTACTTTTGGTGGAACTTTCAATGGAGAAGTATACGGTTTTACTGAAAATGTAACAGGCGATAGAACTTATGAGTTTTCAAATGCTGAAAGTAATACTAATCAAGCTGAGATAAGTATTATTTCAGATTATGAAGGACCTATTAACTTTGTAGCTGGTATTTATAGCTATGACTCAAGATCTCATAACAGATACCAAGTGCAAACTGCTGCTTGGAACTTAACAAGTGACTTTTCTAGACATCCATATTCAAAAATACTTTACGGCGGTGCATTCGATGCATACGGTGGAATTCCTTTTTATCAGACTTGGGTTTTAGGTGGATTGGCAGGAAGTGCTGCTTGTGCCTCAGGTGCATTAGGCGCTGCAGCTGCAGCATCAGCTAGTACAGCTAATCCATATTGTTTATCTGGTTTGCTTGCTGCAACTGGTAACTCAACGCCATATCATGTTCCTACTGAGCTATCAGGCTATCTTAATGACGATCACGTAAGATCCAAATCAATGGCTTTACTTGGTGAACTATATGTTGATCTTTCAGATGTTACTAAGCTAACAGTTGGTATTAGATACAATGAAGATACTCTTAAAGATACTATTATGACTTGTCTTGCTGATTTTGACTGTCCTAACTATCCTAAATCACAATACCTTACTGGTGAATATAAAATGTACCCAACTAGTATAGTTGTTGCAGATGATGCTTTTGCTTATAAATTAGCTATTCAGCATGACCTCTCAGATAACCAAATGATATATGCAAGTTACACAACAGCTATTAAAGCTGGTGGTAATAATCCTGTAATTGGAACAACTCCAGATCCATATGACGCTGAAGAAACAGGTGTTTTTGAAATAGGTACTAAAAGTATTCTATTTGACGGATCTGTATTATTCAATTCATCTATATTCTTAAACAGTACTGAAGGAATGCTTATTTCAAACATTGAAAATGCTGGTTCAAAGAACTATAACGTTGACGCAGAGGTTCTCGGGTTTGAAGGAAATATGATAGCTTTCTTAAGTGAGACTTTCAGTATTGATCTTAACTGGTTGCTTGTTGATAGTGAGCTTGGTGATGCAGCAATGCCTGATCCTCTTAATCCAGGAGGGCTTGTAGCTCTTTTAGATGTTAACCCTGCTGCATGGACTCCGGGAGTTCAGGGTTGTGCCACAGCCATTGGTGTTTGTACACCAGTACCATTTGGAACTGGCGTTGACGCTCTTCCTTTTGATCCTGCAGGAGCAGTTGCATACGGCTGGGGTGTAAACGCTCTCGGTAATCCTCAATTGGTATTTAAGTCAGCAGGTTACCTATGCTTAACACCATTCAATCCATTAGGAGGAGTTCCTTGTGGAGATGCTCCTAATCCAGTGTCTATAAAAGGTAATACATTACCTCAGTCTCCTAAGACTTCATACGGTATAGGATTAAATAAAGAAATGTTAAGTACATCAGGAATTACATCACTTAGACTTGCTTACAGATATCAAGGCGAAAGAGAAGGTAATGTCTTTAATCAAGATAGAGCAAGAATGCCTGAAACTAAATTTTGGGATCTATCAGCTACTTATACTCCAAATGATGGTGATTGGTTTGTTCGAGTCTACGGCAAGAACTTAGCCAATGATCAGTTTATTGGAACTTGGTCTGCCGCTAGTGCACTTCAAGGTGGAGCTCAGTTTGCTACATATAGTGATCCTAGAACTTGGGGCGTCCAGTTCGGTACTAGCTTCTAATTAGAAGATCTTAGATATTAAAAAGGCTGGTTTACCAGCCTTTTTTCTTTATAGTGACTTCGTCATCACACCCAACATAAAAAACAACCTACATTTATATATATAATTTGTATGCAATTTATAGTTAATTTATCTCCCACTTAGCCTAACCTAGACAAATCAAATGACACTATAAAGGGGATTTCTATGTCGTATATAAAATTGTTGAAGAATACATTATTACTTAATTTAGTCTTTATCTCAGTTGCAGCTTCTGCACAAGAGATTGAAGAGGTTGTTGTTACTGCAACTAAAAAAGCAGAATCAATTCAGGATCTAGCGCTTTCAATTGAAGCTTTATCTGCAGAAGCTCTTGATGTTAACCAAATCTATGACGTTTCTGACCTTGCTGATGTTACTCCAGGTCTTGAAACTTCAAAAGGTATCGGCTCAGGTTCTGCGTGGACTATCAGAGGAATGGGTTCTTTTGGTATAGGTGCTGGTGTTATAGCATCTGTAGTTACTGCTGTTAACGGACATAGCGTCAATGACAGTGTTGTTGCTGATATTGGATTTTTTGACTTAGAAAGAGTCGAGGTCTTAAAGGGTCCTCAAGGAACTCTTTTTGGAAGAAATGCAGCAAATGGAGTAATAAACTTTGTTACTGCTAGACCTACAAACGAATATGGTGGTGAGTTTAATGTTGATATTGCTAACTTTGATTCAAAGAAAACCACTGCTGTTTTAAACCTACCTATCACTGATGCTTTAAGAACTAGATTCGCTGTGATGTCAAACGAAAGAGGCGGTATGGTTACTAACCGAGTAACTGGAAATGTTTTTGATGATAGAAGTGACTTGGCATTTAGATTGTCAGTAGACTATGATTTGTCAGATCGTACCCAAGTTTTATTTACTTACTCGGATCAAGAAAGTGATGATAATAGATTTCAAGAAGAAGTAACTTACTGTGCACAAGACCAATTCTTTGGTTGTGATCCTTATCAAAGAGGCGGTATGAATGTACCTTTAGATACTAGAGGTGGATTTGCTGGAGCATTCGGATTCCTTGCTCATTTATACCCAGGCGCAATACAAAACGGTTTTGATAGCTCAGTTGCTTCAACTGATTTTTCTGTAGTTTCTTTAGATAGAGAGCCTACTCATTCCCAAAAACAAACAGTAGCAAACCTTCAGATTAATCATGACTTGACTGAAAATCTACTTTTAACAGCTAAACTTTCATACGAGACTAGAGACTTCAATCAAAGTGGAGATCAGGATCTTGGATACTCAACAACTCCATTTCTTGGAGCCGGTGCCGGTATTGGCCTAGCCCCAGTTACAGGCAATCTTTGCTTCGGCGGAGAAAGACAGTTTTGTGAAAATGTTACTACAGAAAGGGTTTATGATTTTTCTGACGTAACTACGAATGGTATGCAGGTTGAAGTTAATTTAGTTTCTGACTTTGAAGGCCCTATTAACTATACAGTTGGCTTATACCAAATTGAAAATAGAAACGATAATACATATACAGTTCAAACTGCTGGATCTCAGTTTATGACTAGTTTTGCCGTACACCCATATAGTCAAGTAGTAAAAAGTCTTACTGGTAATGATTGGTCCGGTAAAGCAGGTATAGGCTTCTATCAAGATGCTTTAAGCTGGTTAGCTACGGTTCCTAACGCACTTTCATGTTTAGGCGGAGGTCCATGTGATCTTGCTGGACTTGGTGCATATGGAGCAGCTACAGCTAAGCAAAATGCTTACCCTGACTTCGTTATACCTTGGGAATTAGGCGGCATTATTAATGATCAAAATGTGAACAGTGTATCTCAGGCTGTTTATGGAGAGTTGTATGTTGATCTTTCAGATGAAACCAAACTAACTTTAGGTGCTCGTTACCAGGATGATAAGGTTACATCATATACTTATAATGATACTGGAGCTCAAGCTTGGATGGCCTCTGGTGGATGGCTTGTTGATAATAGAGACTCACTCCCATTTGTTGATGTAACTACTAAAGCAGACGATGGATTTCAGTATAAGTTAGCACTTCAACATGATATATCTGACGATGTAATGGTTTACGGTAGTTATACAACTGCTGTTAAAGCTGGTGGTGTTAATGCTGGTAACAATCCTACAACATACGAACCAGAGAATGCTGGTGTTTTAGACTTTGGTCTTAAAAGTATATTGTTAGACGGAGCTATGCTTCTTAACATGAATTTATTTAATGCTAAAAACAAAGACTTTCTTGTAGCAGCTGTTATAGATACAGGAACACAAAACAAAAATATAGATGCTGAATTTACTGGTTTTGAAGGTAATATGATGGTTTTCTTGTCTGAAACTACAAAACTTGAAATGAACTGGTTGTTCCTTGAACATGAAGTAACTTCAGATAGTTTCTTGATTGATTACTTGAACCCAGCAGGCGCTCCTGCAGCAGGTCCAACTCAATCATTTTCAAATGGCTTTGTTACAGCGCAAGGATTTCTTCCAACAGAAACAAATCCTAATGGAACTGTGATGTATAAATCAGCTGGATACAACTGTAGTGTTCCATTCTCTTTTGCAACTGGATGTCCTGCTGGAGCAGTTCAAGGTTATGCACAAAGTATTAAAGGTAACAGCCTACCAGGCTCTGCTGATAAGTCTTATGGAATGTCACTTACGCAAGACTTCATTTCAAGCAATGGTATGACTTCAGCTAGACTTTCTTATAGATATACTGGCTCAGCAGATCTTAGTATTTTTAATATGGAAAGATTGAAAATAGATGCTCGTGACTCATGGGATCTATTGGTTAGATATTCTCCTAATACTGAAGATTGGTATACTGGTCTTTTTATAAAAAATATAAGAGATCAACAACACATCAATGCATTACGTGAATCAAGTAATGTTGGTGGTGGAGCATTATTAGGTTCTTTCACTGACCCAAGAACTTACGGTGTTGAATTTGGAGTTAAATTCTAAGAGTTTAGAAATTATTAAAAAAGCCCAGTTTACTGGGCTTTTTTTTTGCTACATACTACACATATGATAAAACCATTACCTTATAAATCTGAGCCAATAATAGTATCAATGGAAATGTGTGACCATAATAAACATATGAACGTAAATTATTACTACAAGATGTTTGATAATTCTTACACCTCTATGTATATGGATGATCTAGATTTTACACCTGAGTATATTGCTAGCGGTTTCTCCACTTTTACTCTTGAAGACAGTATTAGATACCTTAAAGAATTTAGACTAGGCGATAAGGTTTATCCATCATTTCATTTAAATAATGTTAATAATAAATTACTTCATTTTGTAGGTATTTTGCTTAATGAGGAGAGCGAGCTTGCAGCGATATTTGAAACAGTGCTCGGTCATATAGACCTAAATGCAAGAAAAGTAACAGACTTTTCAGAGCAGAGACTTCAGGACTTATTAAGCTATCGAACTAGCAATAAAATTGATGAAGATTTCCCCTTTGACCTTAAGCTAAAAATAAAGGATTTATAGATTATGTTTAGACTTCAATTGTTTCTATTTCTTATTTTATTAATACCAAATCTCCATTCTGATTCTTTTAGTATTATGAATCTTAATGCCCAAAATCTTTTTGATACTCTTGACGATGAAGGCAAGGATGATAAGGCCTTTCTTCCATTAAAAAGCAAAGAGTCATTTGAGCATATAAATTCATGTCACAATATCAATGTTAAAGCTTGGAGAATGGAATGTTTATATCTTGATTGGAATGAAGAAACTAAAGAGGCAAAGTTAGCTAATTTAGTTAAAAATATTATTTCATACCAAGGAAATGGTGCAGATATTATTGCATTGCAAGAAATTGAAAATGAAAACATTCTTGAACAACTCTTTAGCTTGCTTAAGCCATATGGTTATATTGATTTTGTTTTACTTGAAGGCACTGATAAGAGAGGTATAGATACTGCCTTTATATCTAGGTTTCAAATGAACAATCCGCAATTGCATTACGTTAATTTTTCTCCAGAATTCGAAAAAAAAGATACTCGACCAATTCTAGAGGTTAGCATTTTATTTAATGAGCAAAATATAAGGATATATAACGTTCATTTTCCTTCTAATTTCAATGATCTCCAGATGAGAATAGAGTCTTTTGACTTACTAAAAGAACTTCATATCTCACATTCAGATGCCTCCATTGCTCTAGGTGATTTTAATTTAAACTCTAAAGATGATAAAAGAGAAAGCGTTTATAAAAACCAAGAAGATCAATGGTTCGTCGCTCATAGAGAAGGCTGCCAGTCCTGTAAAGGCTCTTATTATTACGGGTACGGCAAGTCTTGGGATTTCCTCGATACAATTTTTGTTTCAAGAGGAAGGGGTATAGCTTTTGATAAAGATAGTATCAATGTTTTAAAAACAGATTTTAATACTTATAAGGACTCAGGTAAGCCGCATAGATTCGATCCTAAGACTAAAAAAGGTGTCTCTGATCACTTTCCAATGGTTGCAAGGATTAACTTAAATTAACTTAGTTCCTAAGTTTGTGATTCCAAAAATGCGCTGCAATAAGCATCGATCCACATAGTAGCGTTGTAACAACCTCAAGCGTCGTACTGAGAAACAGTGCAATAAATAGGCCCAATGTACCAATTAAACCTAAAATCATTGGCTCTGGCCTCTTATGCTCATAATAAGCAGAAGGAAAGCTAACAAGGCCTACTATAAACACTAATACTAATAAGATTGGGTGAACTAGCTCTTCAGATAGAGTTAAAAAACTTGCAGATCCAACTCCTCCCCATATCAATAAGCTAAAAAAGACGCAGTGAATAACGCAGAGTCCTGAAAAAAATATCCCTAGTTTATCTTTCATGAAATAATCTTAGAAAAGAATTCTTATTTTCTCCATCCGCCTCTATCAAATATTCTAAGATATGTAAGCTGATCATGGTCAGAATCATTCATTACTTTGCAGTAGTCACCTGACTCTATAAGGATTACATCACCTGACGAAAGGTCATATGAGTCTTTATGTTCAATTCCATAGGAGGGATTAGATCCGTGTCCTTCATCAGAATTTGCATACTCAACAACTTCCATAGTTCCTCTTCCGTTTGTAATAATATATACAACGTCTGAGTCAATTAATTTGTGACCATGAGTAGATTTACTTGGTTGAATTACAGTTTTACTTGCAATGACTCTTTGAAGAAGATCATTTGTCCATACAGCATAATCCTCATTAACATTATGAGGTGATCCGCCAATTCTAAAATTATTATATTTTTTTGCCATGAATTTATTATCCTTAAATTCTCAATTATAGTTATTTAGAAACACAATGCTAGCAATATCAAGCTATAACGATTGATATTTATATTTTTTTCAATATAATTCGTCTACGCCAATTTGATTTCAGCTTGCCGGCGTTCTAAATAGGCTAAAGAGAGAACCTAGAATACATCTTCCCTTTACGCTGAATTATTAACTTTATTTTAAGGAATAATTATGAGCAAAATATATACAAACCCAGAAACAATAGGCCTCCATGCAGGATGGAGAAAAGATGAGAATACAAACTCTGTCGCTGTACCTATCCATCAAACTTCAAGCTTTCTTTTTGATGATTGTGACCATGCAGCAAACTTATTCTCTTTATCCGAAGTTGGAAATATTTATTCAAGAATAATGAATCCTACTTGTGCAGTTTTAGAAGATCGAATTGCGGCACTAGAAGGTGGAGTAGGTTCTCTGGCTGTGGCTTCTGGTCAAGCAGCTTCAGCAATTGCTATACAAAACATTGCTAAAAATGGAGATAACATTGTTGCCTCATCCCACTTGTATGGCGGCACCTATAACCAATTTAAAAATTCAATGTCAGATATGGGTATTGAGGTAAGGTTCGTTGATCCTGCTGATCCACAAAATTTTATAAATGCTACTGATGATAAAACAAGAGCGTATTACGGCGAGGTGCTTCCCAATCCAAGTTTTGAAGTATTTCCTATTTCTGAAGTTGCGGAATTAGGCAGGCCTCTTGGAATTCCATTAATTGTTGATAATACTGCTGCTCCTGTCATTTGTAAGCCTTTTGACCATGGTGCTGCGATAATAATTCATTCAACAACTAAGTTTATTGGCGGTCATGGCACATCAATTGGCGGAATAATTGTCGATAGTGGTAATTTTGACTGGGAATTATTTCCTGATAGACAACCAGCTCTTAATACACCTGATGCTTCTTATGGGGGAGCTATATGGACGGAAGCTGTTAAACCTCTTGGTCCTATAGCCTACATTCTAAAGGCTAGAACTACTATTCTAAGGGATATGGGTGCTGCAATGAGTCCCTTTAATGCTTTTATGTTTATTCAAGGTCTTGAAACTTTAGCCTTTAAGAATGAGAGAGCATTGTAGTAATGCCGAAAAGGTAGCTCAATATCTTACAAATCATGACTCAGTAGAAAGAGTAATATACCCATCAGTTATGGAGGGCTATGCCAAAGAAAGAGCGGAAAAATACTTAACTCGAGGTAATGGTGGATTAATGGGATTTGAGATTAAAGGTGGCGTAGAAGCAGGCAAAAAATTTATTAATGCTCTTGAGATGGTATATCACGTTGCAAATATTGGTGATTCTAGAAGTCTTGCCATTCATCCTGCAAGCACAACACATAGTCAACTTTCACCTGAAGAGCTTGAATCAACTGGTATTTCTGCAAGCTTTGTAAGGCTTTCGATTGGTTTAGAGCATATAGATGATATTATTGCAGACTATGAGCAAGCACTTTCTAAAATCTAAATAATATTTTGAGTCAGGAGTTAGTCACATACATAGTTCTTGGCTCAAAAACTAGATTAAAGAACATAAAATTACCTTCTGCTAATAAGTACGAAGAATTTATTTTATTAAATCAAACTGAGGCGCTAACAAATGAGAGTCACATAGATCAATTAATCTCAAGTGCAAAGGGTGAGATAGTTGTTCTTCTTCCACCATCCTCCTTTCCTAATAACGATGCTAAAGAAGCATTAAAAAAAATTGCACTTATAGGTCTCTCTTCTTGGGGGTGGTTTGAATTCAACCAAGCAAGAAAAAATATCATACAGAATATAAAAAGAGTGAGCACTATTGTTAGAAGCATTCCCAATCTTGAGCAGGGCATCTACTTTAGTAAGCGATTATACTTTTCAGTTGGTGGTATGGGTGTGTTTGATTCGTCCCCTTTTTCAGAAATTTCAAAGAGGTTTTATTCAAGAATAGATCCACAAAAACCTCTTCCAGCTCTTATAATAAGAACCAAGAATCTTAATTTAGATTAATAACAATGCCATACCTTATTAAAGCAGAAAATCTGAGCTATAAAATTAACGAAAAAAAGCTTTTTCAAAATATTTCATTTGAAGTAAATTCAAACTCAGCAATACATATTACTGGATCAAATGGATCTGGAAAAACAACTCTCTTAAGAATTATTTTAGGTATTTCAAAGCCAACGAGAGGCATTATTGATACAAACTTAAATTCTGATATTTGTTATTTAGGCCATAAGAACGCTCTAAAACAGTATCTTACAGTCGAAGATAACCTGATTCTTCAAAGCATCCAGCCTAATAGGATATTAGACGAACTTCTTAAGGATATAGACTTGTATGACAAAATGGATGTGGTCGTATCCAACCTTTCATTTGGACAGCAAAAAAAAATAGCTTTATTAAAGGTTTTTCTTAATGAATCAGAGTTGTTAGTTTTAGATGAACCTTGTGTGGGTTTAGATGACAAGGCTCAGACTTTTTTAACCTCTTTCCTTCAAAGAGAGCTAGACAAAAATAAATCAATAATTTTTTCCTCTCATATAAATTTAAATATAGATGCAAAATCTATAAACCTTGATAAATAAAAGATATGAATATTTTATATTTTGAACTTCTAAAACTTAGAAAAAAATCAAGAGGTTGGCTTGGCCCAATCCTTGTTTTTATCCTGATAATGACAGCCTTTCCTCTAACAGTAGAGTTCTTAAATAAAGATTTAGAACAAGCTTTTTTCTCTATATTATGGATTGCTGTTTTGTTGGTAATGATGCTTGCAACTGAAGATATATTTTTAGAAGACTACAATGATGGTTCTTTAGAACAATTGGTGATTCATACCGAATCTCTTTCATTCATAATTGGAGCTAAGATTTTTATTTACTGGGCTCTTATTGGAATCCCTGTTTCGATTATTGGGTCTATATATTGTTTAGGAATAACATCTTCTTTTGAAATAGCTTTACTTATCTTTCCAGTACTTCTTATATCCTCTTATATATTTCTGAATCTATTTTGTTTTGGCAATTCATTAACCCTCACAAAGGGTTCTGTTTTAGGTACTCTGATAACAATGCCCTTACTTCTTCCTCTGCTGGTAGTTTTAGGAAAAGTCGTTATAGCTATAAATTTAGGCTTAAATTATTTTGATTTTCTAATTCTACTTTTAGGAGTCTTATCAATTATAATAGTCATAATTCCATTAATTATTTCTTTTGTTATTAGGGCGCATTTAGAATAATTCTTGATTAACTGGCATAACGACACATAGTGATAAAAAAGTTTATACATCAATTCGCCTCTCCGAAAACCTATTTAAAACAGGTAGATAAAGCTTACTCGTACATTTTCTTTATCTCACTGAGTATTTATCTAATCGCTATTTTTTGGGGCTTATTTTTAACACCTGAGGATTTTGTTCAAGGTCACTCTTATAGAATCATATATCTTCATGTCCCCGCATCTTTCATTTCACAATCACTTTATCTTGGTATGGCGTTTGCTAGTGCTATTTTTTTAATTTGGAAGGTTAAATTATCAGCTTATCTTGTAAGGTCTATTGCTCCAATAGGTGCTATGACTACTTTTATTGCTCTTGTTTCAGGCTCAATTTGGGGAATACCAACATGGGGAACTTGGTGGGCATGGGATGCCAGAATTATCTCTACATTAATATTATTTATCATGTATTTAGGGCTAATTTCATTGCATGACTCTTTTACCAATAACGAGAAGGCTGATAAATTTTTAGCTATTTTAGTTTTAGTAGGTTCTGTAAATATCCCAATAATAAAAATGTCAGTTGAGTGGTGGAGTACACTTCATCAATCTGCATCAATTACAATTACTCAAAAACCAGCTATAGATCCTTCTATGCTTTATCCTTTATTTGCTTCTGTTATTGGCTTTACTGGGTTGGTTATTTGTTTAGTAATCTTGTCATCTAAATTCCACATACTAAATCGTGAAAGAAATAAATCTTGGGTAAGAGATTATGTTTAATTTTGCTTTTAACTCTATTTCTGAAGCTATATTAATGGAAAGTCAAAATGGTCAAAACCATGGAATATATGTTTGGAGTGTATTTTTTATAGTTTTTGGAACTCTATTAATCACGTTTTCTGTTTATAAAAATAAAATTAGAAACTTATCTAAAAAAATTAAATGAAAGCTATAAGACAGAAAAGACTTATAACCGTCTTTGTAATTTTAATATTTTCAGGCTCAGGCTCGTTTCTAATTTTTAAAGCGCTTGATTCAAATTTAGATTTCTTCTTCACTCCATCTGAGTTGATTGAGCAAACTATCCCTGATAATAAAAGAATTAAAATTGGAGGAATGGTTCTGGAAGGCTCCATAATAAGAGACAAGACAAATATTACCTTTCAAATAACAGATTACAAGCATTCTGTTGCTGTAAATTTTGATGGAGTTGTACCAGATTTGTTTAAAGAGGGAAGTGGTGTTGTTGCTTTAGGATATCTTGATAACGGCACTGTTTATGCTGAACAAATTCTTGCAAAACATGATGAAAACTATATGCCGCCGGGCATGGATATGGAAAAATAAATGTTAATTGAAATAGCTCAATTTCTTACTATCCTTTCTACAGGCCTTTTCTTTCTAAATTTTTTATTTGCTTTCTTTTTTGACTCTTCAGATAGCTATATGGCTAGCCTTGTTTCTAAAGTTTATACGCATAGCTCTTTGCTATTAGCCACATCATTTTCTATTTACGTTTGGTTGGCGATTTCAGATAATTTCTCAGTTCTTTATATTGCTCAGCACTCCAATTCAAACCTTCCTACTTTTTATAAAATTACATCAATTTGGAGTGCTCATGAGGGCTCTATGTTTCTTTGGATTTTATTTTTAGTTCTCTGGGGAGCCCTATTTAATTTTGTTACACAAAACTCACAAGATTTAAAAGTTAAAAGCATGGGAGTAATATCAATTATTATTGTTGGATTCCTTCTCTTTCTTCTCCTTACATCAAACCCGTTTGAGACTATATTGCCAATAGCACCAATCAATGGCGCTGATATCAATCCAGTTCTTCAAGATCCAGCCTTGGCAATACACCCTCCATTTCTTTATATGGGCTATATTGGCTTTGTTATAGCATTTGCTCATGCGATAGCTTTTATGGTCGAAGGTAATTCTTCTATAAAATGGGAATCTTTGGTTAGAACTTGGTCTATAGCTGCATGGGTCTTCCTCACTATAGGAATTACATTGGGTTCCTGGTGGGCATATTACGAATTAGGCTGGGGGGGCTATTGGTTTTGGGACCCGGTCGAAAATGTTGCCTTGATGCCATGGTTAGCTGCAACCGCTTTTATACATTCTCTTAGTGTATCTTCTAAGTCATCATCACTTAGAATTTGGACCATTTTGCTTTCAATTATTGTTTTCTCTTTAAGTTTGTTTGGGGCCTTTATTGTTAGATCAGGGATAATTGATAGTGTTCATTCTTTTGCCAATGATCCAGAAAGAGGACTGTATTTATTAACATTTATTGGGATATTGATAATTGGATCTATGACGTTATTTTCGTCAAGATTTTCTATGCTTAGTTCAGGCTCTGTAATTAAAACTTTTTCTAAAGAATCATTTATCTCAATAAATAACATCTTTTTTGGTGTGTTAGTTTTTTCAACAATGCTAGGTATTCTGTACCCCTTGATCTATGAATCTATCTACGAGCAAAAAATTAGTGTAGGAGCTCCTTTTTATAACGCCATATTTGTCCCTATGGCCGTTATTGCATGTGTCTTTTTATTCTTTTCAATAGGAGCTAAGTGGCAAAGAAAATTAGTGATCAGCAGCTTCGCAAATTCAATCTCTCTTTCAGCTCTTGTAAGTTGTTTTTTAGTCTTTTTGGTTTATAGATTTCTTGGTATCCATGGAGTCTGGGAACTTATTTCTATTTTTGCTGGATCTATAATAATCGTTAGATATTTATTTGTTATTTGGGATTACCTTTCTAAGAAAAAATACTCAAACCCATTCAGTATTATTGCTCATATTGGCTTAGGAGTTTTGATGATATCTATTGCTCTAAATAATGAGTTAAGCACAGAGAGAGCTCTCAATATTAAGATCAATCAATCAGATACTTATCAGGGCTATCAAATTGAATTAACTGATTTAAAACTGGTTAAACAATCTAATCATGATTCAATTCAGGCGGTATTCTTAATTACAGACCCTATTGGTAATAATTTTTATCTAAAACCTGAGAAAAGAAAATATTTTGCTAGAGGGCAGATAACTACTGAGACAGACATTCATGTCACTTTATTGAAAGATATCTACATAACCATTGGTGATCAATTGGAAGATGGAAGCTGGATTGTAAATATTCAATTTAATTATTTTATAAGATGGATTTGGTTTTCAGCAATCATGATGGGTTTTGCAGGAGTTATGCTGATAGTTTCTATAAATAGGGCCAGGCGATGAAGTTTTTATTAAGAATATTTGTAATTATCCTGCCTATTGTATTGATATCATTTTTTTATCTTTACATTAACGATGATGATTATTATCCAGGTGCCGATTATAGAAATTATGACCTACCTCAATTTGAACTCACTGAGCTTTACTCTAAGGCTGATATATCTAATGAGGATCTGGAAGGAGCATACTTAATTAATGTTTGGGCAAGTTGGTGTATAACATGCAGAGTTGAGCACGGATTTTTAGCTAAGTTAAGCAATCAGAATATTCCGATTACTGGAATTAACTATAAAGACGAAAGAGAAGATGCAATTAAATGGATCAATAAATTTGGTGATCCATATAAACTAATTATTCATGACTATAAAGGCACTTTTGCGCTTGACATGGGCGTAACAGGGGCCCCAGAGACTTTCCTGATTAATAATGGCGAGGTTCTTGTCCATTACAGGGGTGAGGTTAATAATATGATTTGGCAAGACGTCTTCATGCCTGTTATTACTAAATACGAGCTATTCAAATGAATAAGAAATTTAGCTTAGCCATTCTTTTAACCTGTAATTTTCTATTTGCAGATTCTTTATATGAGTTTGCCAGCCTAGAGAATGAGAAAAGGTTCTATAATCTAATTAAAGAGGTGCGTTGTCCAAAGTGCACCAGCGGCTCCTTAGCTAGCTCTAATGCTCCTGTTTCAGAGGATATAAAACTTAAAATTGTTGAGCTTATTAAAGATGGAAAATCTGATAATGAGATTAAGGAATATATCGTGAATAGGTTTGGTAGAGATGTTCTTTATGACCCAAGTTTCGATAAGAGTACTTATTTTTTATGGATTGCACCTATATCCATTCTTATGATCGCATTAATAATTTTCTTTTTTAGAAGAAAAGTATGATTTACATTTATCTGATTGCAGTCTTTGCATCACTTCCTATTTTTGCTTATCTTCTTTCACAAAGAACAAAAAATAAAGGGTATATTTTTGGACTTTCAATAATTATCTTTTTATTCTGTATATTTTCTTTCATCGGAAAATTCTCATTCTTAGGTTCTATCAAAAATCAGCAGCTCAATAATGAGTTTCTTGTTTTAATTTCAGAAGATAAAAATATAACAAATGAAGTCCTTATTAGATTGGAAGAGCAGATTAACCAAGAGATGATTCTTTTATGGCTAACCTCTTATATCAAAGAGGCAATTTCACTCAAAAAATTCAATACAGCTGAGGATTTAATTTCATTTTCTGAAAGTTATTTTATAACTCCAGAAGAAAAATTTCTTTTTTACAGTCTTTATACTCAATTGAGAGATGCTAAGTTTCCAAATTACGCCAACTCAGATTTAATTATAGAGTTTGAAAGACCCTTAGAATGCATATTGTCCAATGGAGCAGCCCAGCTTTTTATAATGAACGGGCCAAATATACCGATTGCAAAAGTTAACTTTTCATCGTTTGAACCTCTTGTAATGACTAATCGAGACTCCTCAATTCCTGGTTTTGATATTACCTCAGCTTATTTAAATCAAGAAACAATTGATATGAGTATCCTCCTTGAATGTGCAAATATAACTAATAATTACTCCTTAAATACTTCAATTTTATTTGACAACAATCTGCCATCAAATACCTATAAAATTAAAGTAAATGAATGGTTAAAAAATGCACAATAGTTTAATATATAAGTAAAAATAAGACTTCAAAATGCAACTTAAACACATAAAACTAGCAGGTTTTAAAAGTTTCGTAGATTCCACGAAAATCTCTTTTCCAACTAACCTGGTTGGTGTTGTTGGGCCTAATGGCTGTGGTAAATCAAATGTAATTGATGCTGTTAGATGGGTGCTTGGAGAAAGATCAGCAAAAAACCTTAGAGGCGAATCTATGGCTGATGTTATCTTCAATGGATCTCAAAATAGAAAAGCTTCTGGTCAATGCAGCATTGAGCTGTTGTTTGACAATTCAAGTGGAAAGATTGGTGGTGAATATGCTTCTTTTAATGAGATATCCATTAAAAGGGTTATGACTAGAGACGCTCAGTCAGATTATTTTATCAATAACACAAAATGTAGATTAAAAGATGTTCAGGATATATTCCTTGGGACCGGCTTAGGGCCAAGCTCTTATGCAATTATAGAGCAAGGCATGGTTAGTAAACTTGTTAGCGCAAAACCAGAAGAGCTTCGAACTCATATAGAGGAAGCTGCAGGTGTCTCTAAGTACAGAGAAAGAAGAAGAGAGACTGAAGGTAGGATTAAAAAGACAAGAGAAAATCTATCTAGGGTCAAGGATATTAGAGATGAGATTGCTAGGTTAATTAGAAGACTTGAAAACCAAGCTAATGCTGCTGATAAATACAATGCTTTAAAGGACGAAGAGTCAAAAAATCAACTAAATACTGCTGTATTGTTCTCATTAGAAGCTAAAAATAATAGAGATAGTTTGCAAAAAAATCTGGATGCTTTGAATAGAGATTTTAAAATTAAGGAAGCGGAAGCTCAGACTAAACAATCTCAAATTGATGAGTTTAGGACTCAAAATGAATCGGTTGTTGATGCTTATGAAAGTGCACAAAAGAATTTCTATTCAATTGGAGCAGAGGTTGCTAGGTTTGAGACAAACCTTCAAAATTTATTAAGGACAGAGTCTGAAAGTAAAAATGGTTTAGATAGAGCTAAGGAAAGTTATAAAAAAGCACTTGAAAAAGAATCTGCTTTCAAGGATCTGAGCCCAAAAGAAAAAGAATTGAAGTTAAATATTTCTATTATAAAAGCCCTAGAGGCTATGGACAAAAAGAACACTCTTGAAACCAAAATTAAGCCTATTGAAATTCAAATAACTGCAAAACAATCAGAGGTTAATTCACATGAAGAGAAAAGAAACGAGGTCAAGGAGCGACAGTTATCAATCTCTTCTAAATCAGATTCCGCACAAAAAGATAGCTTTTCAATAGGAGCAAATACAGCAAGGCTAGAAGAGAGTATAGCTAACCTAAATAGGATTGAGGTTCAGGGAAAAGTTGATCTTGAAAAGGCAAAGGAAAGTTATAAAAAAGCAGCAGAAAGAGAAGCTAATCTTGAACATTTAAGCCCAAAAGAAAAAGCACTGCATCTTCTAGATACTATTATTGAAGCAGTAAATAATCTAAATTTAAAAGACAGCAGTATTTCATCAAAGGCATCTGAATTAAAAGATTCACTGAAAAATATCTTTCAACTTGCATCGGCACAATCAAAAAGCCTAACTGACGAATACCTAACTAGACAAGATGATTTATCAGAACTTATTAAAGTAACTATAGGTAAAAGAGTAGCAGCTGAAGGTGAGCTATCTGAACTTAACAAAAAGAAAGGCGACTCAGAGGGTGAGTTAAATTCAATTAAAGAATTAAAATTAAAAATTGATGAACAGGTAAGAGATCTAGAGAGCAAAAGCGCCATTGCTTCTAATGAACTTCGGGATTTAGAGAGAAATGTTAATAACTTTAAGCTAGATCTAAGAACTTATGAGGTCAACTTGCAAAATGCATCTGATGTTCTGAGTAAGGCTGATATAAACATATCCGATATAAACCCAGATGAATATAAAAACTTAAATTTAGGAAATCTTGAAACTTCGCTGAGCGAAGTACAGAGAAATATTAGCGCTCTAGGCTCTGTTAACTTGGCAGCACCGGAGGAATACCTCACAAGGCAAAATGATCTTATTAAACTGATTTCAGATACAGAAACTAGAAAAAAAGATATAGAGATTACTATGGCAGACTTGCTCCAAAAAAGCTCATCAGCCGAAGCAGTTCTTACTGAGATCCGTCAAAAACAGTCCAAGTTCAATGAAAGTATGAGAGATTTAGAAAATAAAAAATCTATTGCTGAGTTAGATCTAAAAACTATTTCAGAAAAGGTTACGGATACTCGACTAGAGCTAAAGACGTATGAGATAAATTTAGAAAATGCTAATGTAAAAATTAAAGAGTCCGGTTTAGAAGTTCAGGATATTAATTATTCAGAATATGAGGGAATGAACATTAAAGACTTACAGGACAGACTTTCAGATATTCAAGCTAGCATAATTAGATTAGGAGCCATTAACCTCGCAGCTCCAGAGGAGATAGCTCAGGAGTCCAAGCGTAAAGAAGAGCTTGATATTCAGTATGATGATCTAACCGAGGCATTAGACAAGCTCTCTGGGGCTATAAAAACAATAGACAATGAAACAAAATCTAGGTTCAAGGATAGTTTTGATGCTGTTAATGCAAGAATTAAAGAAGTCTTCCCTAAATTATTTGGTGGCGGCTTTGCAGAACTAACGTTGACTGATGATGACGCTCTAAATGCTGGTGTTGTTCTTATGGCTAGGCCTCCTGGCAAAAAGAACTCATCTATTTCTCAATTATCTGGTGGTGAAAAAGCCCTGACAGCGCTTGCTTTAGTATTTTCAATTTTTGAACTTAATCCAGCACCTTTCTGTATGTTAGATGAAGTTGATGCGCCATTAGATGACCTAAACACCATGAGATTTATTAATATGGTTGAAGAAATGTCTAAAACTGTTCAATTTATTTTTATCACGCATAACAAGGTTTCAATGGAGAAGAGTGATTACTTGATGGGAGTTACCATGCAAGAGGCAGGTGTTTCACGATTGGTATCTGTTGATGTAAATCAAGCATTGGAATTTGCAGAGACTTAAATGCAAAGTAATATAGATATATACCTTATTGGACTTTCAGTATTATTCTTCCTAGTAGTTGCCTTTCTATTTATCAGAAAAATATCGAATGCAGGTGAGCTAAAAGTTAAGATAGAGCCTGTAACTGATGACTTTGTTATAGATGATGGTGAGTCAGTCCAAATCAAATCCCAACAGTCATTTAATTTTGATGAATCTAGTAAACAAAATGATGTAGAGCAGGAATTAGTTATTTTGAATTTAATTTCTGTTGATAAATCAAATTTTGATATTGAACAAATTTTTGGATTTATGTCTAATTCAAAGGCCAGACTTGTTCATGGCTTTTTCTCTTATAAGGGCGACAATAAAAAAGATATTTTTAGGATAGCTAATGCCTTAAATCCTGGAACCTTTGATGAGGATACTAAGACATTTGCAGTTATTATTGCAGCAGATCTTAATGGGGTTGACAGGCCTCTTGAGACAGTAAAAGAAATGGTTAATTTTGCTTTTACTTTCTCTGAAAAATTCCATGCTAATATTTGTGATGGAGAAAGAATGCCAATTACTAAGCAAATGATCTCTCATATGGAATCAAAAGCTCAAGAAATTGCTCGATTAAAGCAGTTAAGTACCTTTAGCTAGTTTTATGGATCCTCATTTAAAATATGACAATCTTAAAGAGGTAATTAGAAGACATGATTATAAATATTATGTTCTAGATGATCCTGAGATTAGTGATATAGAATACGATATCTTATTCAGAGGCCTTTCAAGTTTTGAAAGGAAATTCCCTGAACTCTTAACAAGTGACTCCCCAACACAGCGAGTTGGTATAGCCCCAGTTTCAAGCTTTAAAACTTATGAGCATAATAAACAAATGCTTTCGCTTTCTAATGTTTTCTCAAAATCGGAACTTCAAGATTTTTTTAAAAGAATAGAAAAAAGAATGATGGATGTAAGTGATTATGATTTTTATTGTGAGCCAAAAATGGATGGTGCCGCGATAAGTCTTATTTTTGAAGATGGCATACTTACCCGAGGGGCTACAAGAGGGGATGGAACAACAGGTGAGGACATAACCTCAAACGTTAAAACCATTAAATCAATACCTCAAAAGCTTCTTCAATCATCATCTTTTCCAATACCATCTTATCTTGAAATTAGGGGAGAAATTTATATCTCCAAGGATGACTTTGAGAGACTTAATAAAAATGCTATTCACAGTGATGATAAGGTTTTTGCTAATCCTAGAAATGCGGCATCGGGAAGTTTAAGGCAGCTAGATCCTAAGATAACGAGTAAAAGACCCTTATCATTTATGGCTCATGGTCTTGGCGAGGTAAGAGGTGCAGAGTTTAAATCCTTAGAAGCGCTATTTTTAAATTTAGCTAATCTTGGATTGCCTGTTAATAAGCTTAATAAGAAAGTTAATGGAATAGAGGGCTGTATAGCTTATTATGAAAATATATTGGCTAACAGAGATTCAATACCTTTTGATATTGACGGAGTAGTTTATAAAATTAATCAATTCGCTTATCAAGATAAGCTTGGCGAGATATCTAGATCGCCCAGATGGGCAATTGCACATAAATTTCCAGCTGAAGAGGCAACAACCTTGATAGAGGAGATCAATTTTCAAGTTGGAAGAACTGGAATTTTAACACCCGTTGCGAGACTAAAGCCCGTTAAGGTCGGTGGAGTAATTGTAAGCAATTGCACCCTCCATAATATTGATGAATTACAAAGATTAGACCCTAGAATAGGAGATACAGTAGTTATAAGAAGGGCGGGGGACGTCATTCCTCAGATAATAAAAATTATTGAATCTAAAAGACCTGATGAATCATCTTCAATAGATATTCCAAGGTTTTGCCCTGCATGTAATTCTAAAATCAAACAAGAAAACCAATCTGACTGGGAGGTTATTAGCTCTCTTAAGAATGATAAGGTTAAATCATTTGGTAGTAAGATCGAGGCAGAATATTTTATTAATTTTTCAAATAGACCCGAATATCAGTTAAAAGAAATTACCAATAGAGCTGCATTTATTAAATGTTCATCAGTCTTTTCATGCCCAGAAATAGTTAAGGGCAACTTAATACACTTTGTATCAAGAAAGGCGTTTGATATAGACGGCCTTGGACAAGAGATATTAAATACTTTTATACAAAAGAGCTATCTCTCCGATCCCTCTGATATTTTTTGTCTAGAGAATTACAGGCTTGATTTAGAAAAACTTGAAGGCTTTGGAAAAAAATCAATATCAAACCTTTTAACTTCTATAAATAATTCAAGAAACATTGAATTATCAAGACTTGTATATTCTTTAGGAATACCAGAGGTTGGAGAGGCGACCTCTAGAAATCTAGCATCTGCTTTTTTAGATTTTAGCTCTATTCAGAATGCATCCTTTATAAATTTAATTGAATTAGATGATATTGGGCCAAAGGTTGCTTCAAATATAGTTAATTTCTTCAAACATGAATATGTAAGTAAACTTTTAGTTAATCTAATTCCTCATTTAAAAATTAAAAAAATTATTAAAAAAAATATTGATGAAATGCCTCTCTTGAATATGCAAATTGTATTAACTGGAAAGTTAGCAAGATTTTCTAGAGATGAAATAAAAGAGAGTTTAATTTCTATGGGTGCAAAAGTTACATCTAGTGTTTCAAAGAATACAAATTTTATTATAGCTGGTGAAAATGCAGGTTCTAAGTTGAATAAAGCATCTGAATTAGGTATAAAAGTTCTCAGTGAAGAAAATTATTCAGAGTTAATAAATGACCCTAAAAAATACATTTAGCACATTAATAGCAGTTCTTATTATTCAGGCATGCGCTACAAAACCGCCTGAGAATCCTGACAATATATGCTTAATTTTTAAAGAAAAAAGAAGTTGGTATAAAGCTGTCATGAGGGCTGAAAAAAGATGGAAAATTCCGCCATACGTTTTAATGTCATTTGTTTATCAAGAATCTAGCTTTAAATCAGATGCTAAGCCGGAAAGAGAAAAGCTTCTTGGTTTTATTCCTTGGTTCAGGCCTTCTACTGCGGTTGGTTATTCTCAAGCCTTAACTATGACATGGGATGATTATAAAGAAGAAACAGGAAATGGCGGCGCTAATAGAAAAGACTTTAAAGACTCTGCAGATTTTATTGGCTGGTATGCGAGTAAGGGATACTACCAAGGCTTTCAAAAAGCTGATGCGCGATCTTTATACCTTGCTTATCACGAGGGTTATGGAGGTTTTAAAAAGAAGACCTACAGAAAAAAGCAATGGTTAGTAAAGGTTGCTGATAGAGTGCACGGAAGATCAATTAAGTATCAACAACAATACTGGGGTTGTGCAAAGGAATTGAAAAAGAAAAGATTTCTATTTTTTGGATAGTTAGATATTTTTTATATCAAACCCTAACTTACTTATTTCATCCTTAAAACTTTCTCCAGCTAATACTGATTTCTTAGAACTACCAAACAAGTACTTTTTAGAAACTTTTGCCAGATCTTCGAGAGTGCAATCTTTCACTCTTGATCTAAATAACAACCTGTCTTCTTGAGATTTATTATCAAGCTCATTCATGAAGTCGCTGACAGCCTCTCCATATGGTGATAGCGGCTTATCAATTGATGATATTACGCCTAGTATGCCCTCATCTAATTGCTCAGAAGTAATGCCTTCTAAAGACCATTTTCTTGAATTTTCAAACTCTTCGAACGTCTCCGAACATTTAGGATCTCTATATGAAAAGAATTTAAATACTTTGTTATGAGAGTCTTGTGATGCTCCAGAGCCATACGCACCTCCTTTTTCTCTTATAGCAGAGTGAAGGTATCCATTCCTCAAGACAGCTCCAAGAATAGTTAATGCTGGAGCATCATCATGTCTTGAATCTACGGAAGGGAAAGCCTCGGCACAGAAGCTTACTTGAGATCCTGTTATCCATCCATAAGATTTATCTTGCACATCTGCAAGGCCTTGAATAGAGGTATTTATCAAATCTGATTTTAGTTCACTATTAAGATTCAGCTCATTTAGATTTATGGAAGAGGCCAAAAATGAGTGGCTAGGATGATTTGATATTTTTGATTTAATAGATTTAAGTTTATCTATATAAAGGTCTAAATTGCCATTACTTGATATCTCTTTAGATAATAGATTTGTATTAGTTATGAAATTTAAACCTGAAGTAAGATCATTCGTTGATGCAATTTTATTAATCTGAGCGGCAGCGTTGCTCATTGATAGAACATGTCCATTCTGAATCAATGACTGCTCTCCGTCAGATGATATGAAATCCAAAAGCTCTTTTATTCTTCGCGCTTCGCTGAATTTTGATTCATGAATTGTCTTAAGCATAAGGTCTTGCATCAAGAGATCATTTTTTTCTAAGCTTTTACCACTAATCTTTAAAGCTAATTTATGATCGTCATCATTAGTTCCGGGCATCATCATAAATGAGGCCGAAATACCCCCAGTTATAGAAGATTGATACTTTTGAATTAGCTCATAATCGTCGACCCCAAGTCCAATATCTGTAAGGGTGCTTGCAAACAGATTAGCAATTTTAAGCTCTTCAATAGTTAAAGAGTCACAAGGAAATAACATAGAGTGATATACGATCCCGTTAGTACCAGTTTTATAAAAGTAATTTGAGTGATTATCACTATTATTTATCAATGGACGAGCATAATTTCTTTGTTTTGGGATATCATCTTTAGTTACTTTAGGTAGTAATTCTGGGTCATCATCCTGTTCTTGACGAGCTTCAAGAGCAGCGGCAAGTTTTATCATTTTTTCTTTATCATCATCACTTAGGTTTTGAGTCTTTTCCAAAACTTTTTTCTGAATGATCTCTTCATTTTTTTTATTATGATCAGTATCCGGAATTAAAGAGTAGTTTAATCTGTGATTGTTATTTATAAGATGTTTTTCAATTAAGGACTCTATATATCTCTCAGATTTAAGATTATTTTTTAAACTAGTAAAGGCAGAATCAAGATCTAAGATATTAAGCGGATCATCATTATGAATACATGCTGGAAGACAGCTAAGCATAATCTGAAGTCCAAATGGCATTCCAGATCCTGTGATTTCTCTTTGTCTAATTTCAAGTTGATGCAATGAAGATTCTATCAGATCTTGAGGTATTCCTTTTTGCACGAGCTCTTTTAAGCAGTTTAATATTAATTCCTCTACTTCCTTTTGTTTATTAGAATCAACACCCTCTAAGCCAGCAGCAAAAACAAGCTCTTTCTGATCTGCCTCTAGCCCTGTAAGAGGGGATAGGGATTTTCCTAAATCAGAATTCTCTAATACCTTTCTTAATGGAGACGCAGAGTTGTCTAAAAGAATATTAGACATTAAATATGACTCAAGCAGCTCAAGCGGATCATGACTCTCATTCATTAACCAACTTATTACTACATGATGATTATTTTCATCTCCTGGTTGAGGATTATAAAAATCTGAAACAATTTTTGGTGAGGACATTCGGACTTCATTCTTCACCGCAATCTTTTCTTCAGAAGGGGTAAAGCTATTTAAAACATTATCTCTTATATATTCTTGAATTTCTTCAGGATCAATTTTTCCAAAAGTAAAAAATGTTGCGTTAGATGGGTGATAATGCTTTTTATGAAAATTAACTAGATCTTCGTGACTAAGATCGATAATGTCTTCAGGATTTCCCCCACTATTATGAGTATAAGTTGATGAGGAATATAAATGCTTGGACATGCCATGCCATAGCTGACTTGAGACTGAACTCATAGCACCTTTCATTTCATTGTAAACAACACCCTTGATTTCGATTTCACTTTCAGGATTATCTTTTTCTGCAAATTCAAGTCTGTGACCTTCTTGAGCAAAATCAAGATTATCTAAATTTGGAAAAAAAGATGAATCAAGATATACGCCAAGAAGATTATTAAAATCTTTATCATTAAGTGTTGCAAATGGATAAGCAGTCCAATCACTTGATGTGAAGGCATTCATAAAGGTATTTAGTGATCTTCTGATCATCATAAAAAATGGATCTCTAACTGGGTACTTCTTTGATCCACATAGCGCTGTATGTTCTAGAATATGAGCAACACCAGATGAATCCTTTGGGATGGTTCTAAATGCAACCATGAATACTTTTTCTTCACTAGAAGATTCTAAATGCACATGCTTGCAATTGAATTCTGACTCATTGTATATTTGAGCATTGAGATCTAATAAAGGAATGTATTTTTGGTCTTGAAGTTTAAACATAATTTTTTTTAAAACATGTACAATTATTCTATGAAAAAAATAACAACATTACTGAGTCTTATAATTTTAATTGGCTGTACAAGTATCCAATCAAATATTGAAGTCGATTCGATCGCTACTTTTGATTTGAGTAATTATAGCGACTTTTCGATAAAGATAAACGAATCTAATATTAGTGCTGAAATTAATCCAATTGATCTAGAAAGATTTAAAAATAATTTAAAGAATGCAATTGAAGAAAGAGGCCTAACATTCTCTTCTAAATCAAATCTAGTATTTGTTATAAATCTATCAACTAAGGACTCCATTGAAAATGATAATTTAAACTATCACTACTCCAGATATTACTGGGACAGATACATGTATCAAAATAATACTAGAACAGTAACCGAAAATATTCTAAGAGTTAACTTAAAGGACTATAAACAAGACACAACTTTATGGACAGTTGTTACTATGTGGAGAGATGGATCTTACAGATCTATTGCTAATCAGGATAGTAATGATATTTTGGTTGACGAAATTATGTTGAGTTTTTAGAAAATCTATTTGGGCTTAAGCTAGCCAATATTTTTTTAGACACTGGACTACTTAAGCCACTTATTTCACAAGCAATAATTTCAGCTAAAAGAGGTGCAAAGCTTAGCCCTCTTGAAGCCAGCCCCCCAATTACAAATACATTATTATCCATAGCTCCTGCTACAGGCATCCTATCTGGAAGAGTTGATCTTATACCCGACCATTCAATTATATCCTTACTAGATCCAATGTTTTTAAAAACCTCTGAAGCTCTGGAAAGAATGCTTTCTTGAATCTCTTCGCTAGACATTAGATGTTTTGTTTTCTCATACGACGAACCAAGCCAAGTAATTCCATTTACTTGAGGCAGAACATATCCTGAATGGTTTATAGGATGTTGAATACCACTTAATTCATTGCATTTAATTCCAATAATACTTCCTTTCATAGAGTTAATACTTGGAATATAGTTCTTTAGATCAAGTCCTGATGCAACTATTAGGCTTGAGTATTGCTTTCTCATTATTAATTTTTGAAAAGATAGGTAAAATACTTCCAGGTCGAATCTGTTTATATTTTTGATAATTATGATTCAAATGAATAGAGATATTGGGATGCTTAAGCAAATCTTTGCAAATAGCACTAGGTGATAAACACCCTCCATGTTTTACCAAAAGGCCATCAAGATTTTGATCAACACCATTAATCTTATTAATTGTCTTTTTAGTTTGAGATTCAAAAATATCTTTTCTATCAAGCTTGATAATTTTTTCAATCCATTCGTTTCTAGCATCGCTATTGGAGAGAAATAAAACACCATTATTCTTAAAAGAAGTTATGTATTTTTTATAGAAATTTGCAGCATAAAAATAAGATTGAGTTAGGAAATATGATCTTGAGTCATCACCTAGTGCTAATTTTGGATACATTGCCGCCCACGGGATTACTTGATGTTCCAAGTGCGATGTATTTATTTTTCTCATACACATCTACTTTAAAGCCTTGACATGCAAGTTTATTTGCAAGAATTGATGAGGAGAGACCTGATCCAATTATTGCTATATCACTTGAGCTTTCTATTTTTCTTTGATGTCTTGAGGGGCTGGTGTAAGAAAAATTTCCTTTTAGCATGTGCCTTTTATTGGCAAATCCCTTAATTTTTTTCACATCAAAACCATATCTTTCAAGATTTCTTTTTACAAAACCTGCAGCAGTATAGGTTGAAAAGGTTGATTGAGTATTGCTTAAAGTTGATATAGTCTTGAAGATAGCAGCATCCCACATATCTGGATTTTTCTTGGGATCAAAGCCATCCAAGAACCAAGCATCTATTTTGTTACTGGGTATATTCTCTATTGATTTTAGACCCTCATCAATGTCTGAGATGATTAATTTTAAAGTTACTTTATATTTATCAATATAAAAATTATTATTTCCATGAAAAAGGACCGGGTTTAGAGATAGAAATATATCAATAACTTCTTTTAGTTGAGGATAGGCTTCTTTTATTTTTATAATATCTGAAATCTTTGGAGCATATTGATCTATAGATACAAACGTTAAGTTGTTTGAACTATCTTTAAAGTTTTCAATCCATTTTTTTAATACTATAAAAAAATTTAGTCCTAATCCAAAGCCAAGCTCTCCGATCTTAAATTCATTGTATTTTTCTAAGCGCCATCTTTCTTCAAGATTATTACCTTTAATAAAAACATAGTTAGTTTCTTCTATGACGTCATCTTGAAAAAAAATGTCATCAAATTCTTCAGAAAATGGGTATGTCCTTTTATCATCTATATTCTGTGTTTCTTTCCACACAGTTTTATTCCACAATGGCTTCAAGGGAGTTATATTAGGTATGATTTTAAAATCTTTGGACGTTTTCATTATGAAATTTAATTATATATTTGTAGCAGTTTTCTTGTTTATTGTATCCTCTTGTTCTAGTGAAAATGAAGTATCCCAAGAAACTCCAAAAACATCAAAAGTCGAACAGTTAATAGAGCATTCTAAGGAGTTTGAAAAAAAGGTTTATTCTTACGATACTCCTGGAGGGAAAATTCATATTGCCGTTGGGTTTGGCATTGCCAACTCAATAATGGTTGAAGGAATTGATGGAAATATTATTATAGATTCAGCTGATAGTACCTTTGAAGCATCTGAGATATATAGTCTATTTAAACTTAAAAATAATAATCCTATAAAGGCAGTTATTTATACCCATAATCATGGAGATCATACTTTTGGAACTTCTTTCTACTTAACGACTCAAGAGCAAAGACCAAAAATTATAGCTCATGAATCAACAGATTTTTATATGCAACGGATCCTCGGTATTATCGAACCTATTATTACCAAACGAAGCACGCGAATGTTTGGGACGACATTGCCTGAAGGTGAGCTAATTAATGTTGGAATAGGGCCTAGTTTGAATGTCTCTAAATCACCAATTGGATATGTAAAACCTGATGTTACATTTGATAAAGAGCTAAAAATTAATATAGCTGGTATCAATCTTGAGCTTTACCATGCTCCTGGAGAAACTAATGATCAGCTTTTTGTCTGGCTTCCAGATCATTTATCTCTTATGCCAGGAGATAATATATATAAAACCTTTCCTAACTTATATACGATAAGAGGAACTACTCATAGAGATGTTGCGGGATGGGTAAATAGCCTTGATCACATGAGATCATTTAATCCTCAATTTTTATTTCCAAGTCACACTAAGCCTTTATCAGGCATTGCTGTGATGGAAACATTAACTATCTATAGAGATGCTATTCAGTTTGTTCATGATCAGACTGTTAGGCTAATGAATAAAGGACTTACTCCCTGATGAAATCATTGAAAAAATAGAGTTACCAACAAAGCTAGCTAAGTCACCATTTTTATCAGAGTTTTATGGAACTATTAGATGGTCTGTTAAAAGTATTTTTAATGGATATCTAGGTTGGTTTAGCGGAAACCCAACAGACCTAGATCCTCTAACTACTCTGGAATCTGCAAAAAGACTTTCAGATCTTTTGGGTGGAGAAGATAAAATATTTCTCGCATTAGAAAATGCAGTTTTAAATAAAGATATGCAGTGGGCTTTGGAGTTGAGTGATCAGCTGATTGCCTTGGAATACTCTTTAAGAGAAGTTTATGAGTTTAAAAGAGAAGCTTTATTGTATATAGGTGAGAGATCTTCAAATCCAAATAAACGAAACTACTTCTTAACATCTGCTATTGAACTTGATAGGGACTTTAAAGGGTTTCCTCCAACAATAACCACAGAAGGAGTTGTTAATGAGATATCAATGGAGACAATGTTTGCCAGGCTCTCTGTGAACTTAAATCCAGAAAATATCTACAAGGATAATTTTAATGCATGTTTTGTTTTCCCTTCTGGAGACAATAAAACAATCTCAGTTAGAAATGATGTTGCCGCTGTTTCTAATAGAACTTTAGATAATTGTGATATTACAATAGAGACTACAGAAATTCTTCTTAAGAAAGTCTTAACTGGCCTAAGAAGTCCTATTGCAGCAATTGCTTCTGGTGAAATTCAAGTAGAAGGAGGGTCAACTAGCTTCCTTCAATTCCTTGCAAGTTTCAGGTAGTTATTTACGAGTTTCCTGTGGGTATGTCTTTAAAAGCCACACCTTTGTCTGCTCTTTGATCCTGCGGAAGTCCTAAAACTCTTTCTGCAATTATATTTCTAAGGATTTCATCTGTTCCACCTGCAATTCTTAATCCAGGAGCCCCTAACCAAGAGCCTTGAAAGTTTTTAATATCAGGGTCTTCAGATTTCAACATTCCTGCCATATCAAGAGAGTCAATTCCAAAGTTACCAATATTTTGTAATTTATTCGCACTGACAACTTTTGTTATAGATGCTTCAGGTCCAGGTGTTTCACCTTTTGAAAGGGCGGACATGGTTCTTAATTTAGTATTCTTAAGGCCATTGGCTTCGCAATACCAATCTGCAATAGAGTCTCTGGCAGCCTTATTGTTGATTAATGGCTCCCCTGAGTCATCTTGGCTTTTAGCCCATCTAAATGCATCTTCTACATCTGCACCACTTGCATCTCCAACAGCTAACCTTTCATTCATTAACGTAGTAATAGCTACTTTCCACCCATCACCTATCTCTCCCAGCCTTTGAGAATCAGGAATAACTACATCATTAAAATAAACTTCATTAAAACTAGCTCCTCCAGTTATTTGCTTGATAGGCTTTACCTCAATTCCTGGAGATTTCATATCAACAAAAAAGAAAGTCATACCCTTGTGTTTATCTAAATTGGCATCATGCCTAACAACTAAAATTCCATAGTCACAAAATTGAGCTCCAGATGTCCAAACTTTTTGGCCATTAACTATCCACTTATCCCCATCCTGAACTGCTTTACTTCTAAGTCCAGCTACATCAGATCCAGCAGAAGGCTCTGAAAATAACTGACACCAAATCTCTTTTCCTTCAGCCATGGGAGGGAGGAATCTAGATTTTTGATCTTCTGAAGCATACTGCATCATCACAGGACCACACATTCCGAGACCAATTTCATATATACCTTTAGGTACGTTAAATTTTGATTCTTCCTCAGACCAGATAATTCTCTCAATTGGTGAAGCTTCGATTCCGCCATAACTCTTTGGCCAATGCAGCATTGCCCAGCCAGCTTCATATTTCTTTTTTTGCCATTGTTTTGCAGCTTCTAGATGCTTTGAGCTCCCAAAGGAATCTTCTCTCGAAGCTCCAGAATTTAATTCTGCATTTCCCTCTAACCATTTCCTACAAGTTTTTCTAAATTCTGCTTGCTCTGTGCTGTCATTAAAGTCCATAATTTTTCCTAGTTTTTGTTTGATTGTTCAAGGCTACTTACAAGTTTCTCTTTCCATTTTCCAAGAGAGCCAATATTCACAGAAAGAAGTTTTGATCTTCGATAGAACATATGGCAATCATACTCCCAGGTAAAACCATTTCCTCCATGAGTTTGGATGTTTTCTTTTGAGCAGAATTGATAAGCTTTTGTTGAGCTTACTCTTGCCGTTGCTGCAGCAGTAGGTAGGTCGGATGAATCTGAAGTTAGAGCCCATGCAGCATAGTAGCAATTTGATTTTGCTAAGGTTAATGCAATATACATATCAGCTAGCTTGTGTTTTATGGCTTGAAAAGATCCTATAGGTCTTCCAAAAGCATACCTTTCTTTTGCGTAACCAACAGCCATATCCAATGAAGCTTGAGATCCACCAAGTTGTTCAAAGCTAAACAGAACAGCAGCTTGATCCATTAAAGATTCAAATAAATCCCATCCGTTTGATGTATCTCCTATGAGTTTACAGGGAGTGTTATCAAGAGTGATCGAAAAATGACCTCTACTTTCATCAATATTTTCTTGATGAGATATTACCACCTCATCTGAAGAGTGATTTATAAGTTGTAAGCTAATACCTGAACCTGATTTAACAACAATAATAGAGTGAGTTGCAATCCCAGCATCTGGCACGGCAATTTTTTTACCTGAAATTAAATTATTATTAACCTCAGTTTTCATGTTGGATGCAGTTGGAGCGCAGAACTCTTCAGTTACTGCAAGAGTTCCAATCACCTCCCCACTAATTAATTTAGGTAAGATTTCTTGTTTAATATCTTCACTTGCATACTTAATAATAGCCTCAGTAAACAAGTAGACAGATGATGAGAAGGGAACTGGGGCTAAAAATCTTCCTAGTTCTTCTGCAATGACGCATAGCTCTAAATGAGTTAAACCAAGTCCACCATACTCTTCAGGAATTCTAATTCCAGTCCACCCAAGATCAACTATTTTATTCCAAAGTTCAGCATCAGTATTATGGTCAGAATCCAGCACCCCTCTATTTCTGTTGATTGAGTTCTCTTTCTCAAGAAACTTTCTAGCCTCTTCTTGAAGAAATTTTTGGTCATTTGAAAAATCTAAATTCATAAATAATCTTTAGTTAATGTAAAATATGATTTAATTATTATAGGCTAATAAAATCATTAATAAAAACATGAATTCAGACATACGACCAGATAAAACATCACCTGCCTATTTGAACAAATCTAGTTCTGGAGGCTTGCTTGTAGGCTTTATATATATTTTAGTTTTTATGAGCATCTTATCTCTTGCTATGTGGCAAAGTTTTGAATCCAAAGCTACTAAAACAATACTGGGATCAATAGATGAAAGATTGATTATAATTGAAGAGCAAATAAACATTGCCGATGAAACTAATAATGATTCCTTAAGCGATATAAGTTCTTCAATACAATTTTTAGATAAAGAAGTTAGAAAACTTTGGGATTTGAGCAATAAAAAAAATAAAGTGAATATTGCCAAACTTAGTAAGGCATTATCAGAATTAGAAAAAAATTCAAAAGAATTAAATAAAATCTCCCAACTGTCATCAAATGAAATTAAATCTAATAAACAAGCTATCAAGGGCAACGAATTACAAATAATTGAGGTTTCTCAGACCAGTTCAGAGATGCAAGATATTCAAAGAACTATTAAGTCATTAGAAACACAGCTCATATTAATAGACGATTCTGTCCAAGCCCTTAATAATTATAAAAATCAACTAAATCAAACAATCGGAGAAATTCAAACACAGATCTCATCCATGAAAAATGATAATTTGCAGATCGAGCTAGAATAGAATTGACAATATATTCAAATAGTTGTCTTATTACCCTATGAATAAGTGGTTTTTACAAGCTTTTTTATTATTAGCATTTATACCTTTAGCAATATTAGTTGGTTATGGAGTTTTGGTAGTTGCTCCAATATTTTGTTGTTTCCTCGCAATTAATTCCTATAAATTTAAAAATTATAAGGAAATGTATATTTGGATGGGTGTTGGGGGCGTTTCATTTCTTATAGCTCTTTATATGCTTGGAGTTCTATGATTATTTTTAGAATATTCTTAATTTTAATGGGCTTATTACTTCTGGTAATAGGTGCAGTTACAGTCTTTGGACCTAATGTTAATAATATCTTCCTTCCTTTTTCTGTAGAGGGGGCTGAACAATCAATTTTAGTTAGAACATATGCTGGGTTTATTATGTGCTGTGGATACTTAACTGTGCGGTTTGTATATTCTTCCTCAAAAGTTCAGATAGGAACTATTTTGCTTTACATCATGTCAACAATGATGATTGCAAAAGTATTTGGTTTTATTTATGAAGGATTTACCAACTACTCTGTAGTTTCATTTTTCATTATTTTTGCTCTTTGTATTTCTCTATACGCAATTCAAAAAAGTAGGAAGAATCAAATTTCTTACGATTTATAAAATTTAACCTTTCCTTTAACAAGTAATAATCTATATAATTCATCTTTCTGGGGATGTGGTGGAACTGGTAGACACGCTAGGTTTAGAACCTAGTGCCGCAAGGCGTGGGGGTTCGATCCCCTCCATCCCTACCATTTGATTATTTAGTTAAGTTTACAATCTAATTTATTTAGATATACTTGACCCGAAATGAATAACTTTAAAATACAAGAAAGACGGGTACTGCCAATATAGCTGGATCTATCTATTTGTAAATTAGACCCAGCCATTTGCTGGGTTTTTTTTTGCTTAAAATACTAATTATGAAAAATTTTATCTCTACATCAGAATGGTCAAAGGAAGAATTACAAGATATCTTGGATTATTCTAAAGACTTAAAAGACAATAAATTTCAGGAAACTCTGAAGAACAAATCTATTGCGCTATTATTTTTTAATCCATCTATGAGAACTAGAACTAGTTTTGAAATTGGTATTCAAGAATTAGGTGGTTATGCGGTTGTACTTCATCCTGGAAAAGATGCCTGGCCTATAGAGTTTAAATTAAATTCTGTAATGGATTCTGAGTCAGAAGAGCATATTATTGAGGTTGCTGGAGTATTATCGGAATACTGCGATCTTATTGCTATAAGAGCATTTCCTAAGTTTATTAATCTCGATGAAGATTTATCAGACAATGTAATTAACAGCTTCTCTAAATATGCTTCCGTACCGGTGGTAAATATGGAAACAATCACACATCCATGCCAAGAGTTAGCTCATATATTAACGCTTCAAGAACAACTGGGTGATCTCTCAGGTAAGGATTATTTACTAACTTGGACTTACCACCCCAAACCCCTTAATACAGCAGTAGCTAACTCCTCAATCATGATAGCTAGTAAATTTGGAATGAATGTAAAGTTATTATGTCCATCAGATGACTATATTCTTCATAGCAACTATACCTCTCAGGCAGAATCTAACTGCAAAGCAAATGGAACCTCTTTTACAGTTACTCATGATATTGAAGAGGGCTACTCAGGCGCTAATGTAGTTTATGCAAAAAGCTGGGGGTCACTTAATTACTATGGAAACCCAGAGCCAGAGAAGCTAATCAGAGACCAATATAAACATTTTATAGTTGATGAAAATAAAATATCCATGACTGACAATGCAATATTCAGTCACTGCCTACCGCTAAGAAGAAATATAAAAGCTACTGATGCGGTTATGGATGCAAAGTATTGCGTCGCCGTTCAAGAAGCTGGTAATAGAATGCATGTTCAGAAATCATTATTAACTACATTATTAAAGGATAAGTAAAATGAAAAAAATTGTTTTAGCATTTTCTGGAGGTTTGGATACAAGTTTTTGTGTACCTTATCTTATGGAGCAGGGCTTTGAGGTCCACACGATATTTGTGAATACTGGAGGGACATCTAAAAAGGAAGAGGATAAAATTACCAATAGAGCCAATGAGCTAGGCGCAAAGAAGCATATTAATGTAAATATAGACTCCTCTTTATGGAAAGAGATTATTAAGCCGCTAGTCTGGTCAGGTGCTTTATATCAAGATAAGTATCCAGCTCTTTGTTCTGACAGATACTTGATTGTGAAAGAGGCGATTAAGTTATGTAAAAAATTAAATACAAAATATATCTCCCATGGATGCACTGGAATGGGTAATGATCAGGTAAGGTTTGATTTATCTATTCAAGCTTTTGGAAAATATAAAACCGTTACTCCAATTAGAGAAATTCAAAATAAGGTCTCTGATGTCAGAGGTTATGAGAAAGATTATCTTCAGGATAGAGGCTTCAAGGTTTCGTCTTTGCATTCAACATATAGCGTTAATGAAAACCTAATGGGAGCGACTATTTCTGGCTCAGAAATTGATGAGTGGAAAGAGCCTTCATCTGAAAGCTATATTCTTTGCAATACACCAGATAAATACCCTCAAAATACTAAAAAGATTACTATCGAATTCAAGAAAGGTGAGGCAAAAAAACTTAATGGCAAGTTAATCAATGGACCAGAAATTCTTAGGATATTGAATTCAATGGGTGGCAAGTATGGAATTGGAAGAGAGATATTTGCAAGTGATACGATTATTGGTATTAAAGGTAGGTTTTTGTTTGAAGCTCCTGGAATAACCATTCTTCAAAGGGCTCACAGGGCTCTTGAAGAGGCTATTTTTACTGATAAACAAAACTTTTTTAAGCCTATAGTGGGTAAAAAATGGGTTGAGCTTGTTTATGGAGGCTTTTACTTTGACCCTCTCACAAGGAATTTAGAAAACTTCTTGGAAGATATCCAGCAACCAGTTAATGGCAAGGTGACTATATTATTATCTGGTGGAAAAGCAGAAGCGGTTGAAGTAGATGCCAAGAAAATACTTATTAGTAAAGAAGCCATATATGCTCAATCTGCATCATGGGGAGTGGAAGAGTCCACAGGCTTTATTAAGCTTTTAGGCCAAAGCACTGCTACCTGGACAGATATCAATAAATAATAAAATGAATAAATATTTTACCAAAAATTCAATTCTTAAACTCCTAAGTGGGATGAGTAGTGAAAAAGAGATAAGAAAATATTTAGAAAGATTCTCTTCAGACGAATATAGGTTTGCCGTAATAAAGGTTGGTGGAGCTGTAATACAGAGTGACTTAGAAAACCTTGTATCTTCTTTAGCCTTTCTTAACGAAGTGGGCTTAAGACCAATCATTGTTCATGGAGCAGGCCCAATGCTTTCAAAGGAACTTGAGGAGCAAGGTATTGAATTCTCCTTTGTAGATGGCCAAAGAGTTACGACTGAAGAGGTTTTAGATGTAGCAGTTTCAATATTTACTAGAGAAAATTTAAAACTCACAGATGCATTGAAAGAGGAGGGAGTCAAAGCTGTCTCCTTGGTTGGTGAAATTTTTGAATGCAGTGTTGTAAATGAATCTCTTGGGTATGTTGGAGAAGTTGTTGAAACATTTTCAGATAAAATAAAAGATATTATTCTAAATAATGGAGTTCCTGTTATTGCTCCTGTTGGCAAAACTTCAGATGGTCAAGTGGTTAATATTAATGCTGACAAGGCTACCTTGGCTTTGGCTAGCGAAATATCTCCTGATAAGGTAATTTTCTTAAGTGATGTTGGCGGAATATTAGATGAAAACAACAATTTAATTTCTACAATTAATATTAAAGACGACTATGAGAGGCTTATGACTCAAGATTGGCTTCATTCTGGAATGAAATTAAAACTTCAACAAATCAAGCTACTTTTAGAATCATTGCCAAATAATAGCTCCGTCTCTATAACTAAGCCATTACATCTAAATAGAGAGTTATTTACTGATGCCGGTTATGGAACTTTAGTTAAGGCAGGCCATAAAATAATTCATTCAAATAAGCTTGATGAGAATAGCATTAATAATCTTACTCAAATACTTGAGAGCTCTTTCAGGGGCAATTTGGTTGAGGGATATTTTACAACTGGCAATAAAGATTTCTATTTAAGTACTTGCAATAGAGCGGCTATAGTTATGTCCTATCAGCATGATATAGCTTATATGGATAAATTCGCTGTAATTAGCTCTGCCAGAGGCGAGGGTTTAGGAAATGCTATGTGGAATAAGATGACATCAAATCATAATAAAATATTTTGGAGGTCAAGATCCAAAAACTCTATAAATAATTTCTACAAAGATGTCTGTGATGGATTTCAAAGGCACGAGGATTGGAATATTTTTTGGGTTGGAATAACGGATACAGAGGAATTAACAGCATGCATTAACTATGCATCACATCAGATGGCAACAATTACATATGAAAGCTAAATTCAATATCGCTATGATTGGAGGAAGGGGTTACGTTGGTCAAGAAATAATCCAAATCCTCAACGATCATCCGAATTTTGGGCTAGTTAAAATTTTTTCAAAATCATCAGCTGGAGATCCAGTAAATGAATATAAAAAATCTAAGTTAAATTATTCCTTACTTGAAGTTTCAGACATTAATCTTGAAGGGGTAGATATCGTTATAATGGCTCTCCCAAATAATGAATCTTTTAAGTATCTTGATATTATTAATCAAAATTATTCAGATATAACGTTAATTGACTTAAGTTCAGATTATAGATTTGATAAAGATTGGCAATATAGAATTCCTGAGATTACTAGAGAGAAGGCGACCAATAGGATAAGTAACCCAGGTTGTTATGCTACTGCAATGCAGCTTTCGATAAGCCCTTTAAAAGATCTTATTAAAGACTCTGTAAGCTGTATGGGTATATCAGGCTATAGCGGCGCTGGGGCATCACCAAATGATAAGAATAATCCAGATAACTTGAAGAACAATATTATTCCCTACTCTTTATCAAATCATATTCATGAAAATGAAGTTCAGAAACATTGTTACGAAGATCTATTATTCAGCCCTCATGTTGGTAATTTCTTCAGAGGAATATTAATAACATCGCATATTAAGTTAAAAAACTCCTCAAATGAATCAGAAATTTATAGAGTATTTAGTGATTACTATAAAAATGACCCTTTGGTAAAAATTCAAAAGGATATACCAATGATAAATAAAGTAATTAATAAACATTCTGCTCTTATTGGCGGCTTCTCTCTAGATAAAGGTGGATGCAATATAACTATCTGCTGTGTTATAGATAACCTATTAAAGGGTGCTGCTACTCAAGCAATACAAAACTTAAATTCTTCATGCGATTTAGAGGAACTAACAGGAATAAATAATGACTAAAAAACTATGGAATATAGCTGGTAGTAATTCATCTGATGAAATAAATTCATTCTTAGCTGGTGAGGATATAGAGCTTGATAGAGCAATATTTATTTTTGATATAGATGCAACCTCAGCACATATTAAATCTCTAATGTCGATAGGCATACTTACAAAGCCCGAACTCAATAAACTAGAGAAGTCACTAAAAGATTTAAAAGAAAGGTTTATAAAAGGCTCTTTTAAATTAACTGATAAGTATGAAGATTGCCATTCCGCTATTGAGTTCTTTTTAACAAAAGAATTGGGAGATCTTGGAAAAAAAGTTCATACCGGTAGAAGTAGAAATGATCAGGTAATGGTTGCCATGAGGCTTTTTGCAAAAGCTAATTTAGCTGATTTTAAGAAAATTAATAAGAAGATTGCTAAAACTTTTTTATCTTTAGCTAAAAAATATGAAAATATTCCAATGCCTGGTTATACACATCTTCAAAGGGCAATGCCTTCCTCTTGGGGTCTGTGGTTTTCATCTTATGCAGAATCATTTATCGACAATGTTGATTTAATTGATAGCACTATTAATTGGATTGACTCAAATCCACTGGGAGGTGCTGCTGGTTATGGAGTTGGATTACCCCTTAATAGAAAACAGGTGACTAGAGATCTAGGATTTAAAAGAGTTCAATTAAATAGCCTTTACGTTCAAAACAGCAGGGGAAAATATGAAATGCAAATCTTAAGCACTCTCAAGCAGTCAATGCTAGATATAAGAAAATTTTCATGGGACATGAGCTTATTTTTATCCCAAGAATTTAATTTAGTTAATATTGATAGTATGTATTTAACAGGCTCATCAATTATGCCAAATAAAAATAATCCAGATGTAATTGAAATTTTAAGAGCAAATTATTCCATTCTCGCAGGTCAGGCTTCTGAACTAGAGAATCTTCTTTCCCTGCCAAGTGGTTATCATAGAGATTTACAGCTTACAAAAAGAAGTCTGATATCAAGTTTTGAAATATGCCTAAAAAGTTTAAATATTGTCCCTGATCTTATTAAGTCTATAAAGATTAATAAAGATAACTCTTCTAGTTTTATTGATGAGGAGATGAGAATGACAGATAAAGTTTATGCGCTTGTTGCTAATGGCATGCCATTTAGAGATGCCTATAACACGGTAAAAAATGCTTCTGATATATCTTTACTTGACAGTTCAGAAGCAAAAAATTATTCAGAAGGTTCTCCTGGTAATTTAAATTTAGATGCACTTGAGCAAAGACTTAAAAAGCAGAAGTAGCCTTTATCATATAAGATATGAATGTTGTTTTTTAACCTTTAGTAGTAAATGATTTTTCCAGTTAGATTTAGGATAGTTTTTATGTCTTTTCTAGCTGTATTTATTTGTTTTATTGATCGTGTAAATATCTCTGTTGCAATCATTCCCATGCAAGCCCAATTTGGGTGGAGTGAGTTCCAGGTTGGTATTATTCTTGGCTCTTTTTACTTTGGCTATATTATATCGATGACTTTTAGTGGTTTTCTAGCTGATAAGTATGGAGGAAAAATTGTTCTCGCATATGGCCTACTTTTCTGGTCACTCTTTACATTAATTACTCCTGCTTTTGCATATAGTGGGTTTTTCTTTTTAATTTTAATAAGAATTTTAATGGGACTTGGAGAGGGTGTTACTTTTCCAGCATGGCACTCAATATATGCTAGATGGATTCCTTTTGAGGAAAGAACTAGAGCAATAGCCATTACAAATAGTGGCATATCATTTGGCTCAGTTTTTGGACTCGTTGTAACAGCTATGATTATTGAAGGCTATTCCTGGGAATGGGTTTTCTATTCTTTTGGGGCCCTTGGAATATTGTTATTTTTCTTCTGGCAAAAGGTAGTTACCTCATATCCAGAAGATCACAAAAGTATTTCTAATGAAGAACTCGAATATATAAAAGCTAAAGCTCCTGCTAATTCTGCAGCACCTTCAATCCCATTCTTAGAGGTTATTAAAAACGGACCTTTTATCGCTATCGTTGTTGCAACTTTTTGTAATAATTGGGCCTTATTCACCTTCCTTTCATACCTGCCAAAATTTATGAGCTCTTCCAAAGAGATGGGCGGTTTGGAATTAGAGCTTGGATCCAATCTATTTATCTTACTAATACTAGTTCCCAGTGTTGTTTCTGTATTTGCTCTTATTCTAGGTGGTATTTCTGCTGATATGCTTATTAAAAGAGGCTATAAAACTATTAAAGTTAGAAAGTTTTTTAATAGTTTAGGATTTTTTGGAGCTGCACTATTTTTATTTCTTCTTCCCTTTCAAAGCTCAATCTTATTAGTGATCACTTTGCTATGCCTAACTAATTTATGTTCAGGGCTTGGAGCGGGTGGGTATGGAGTTAATCATGCAGACCTCGGTCCAAAATATACTGGTTCCTTGTTTGGAATTTCAGGAAGTCTTGGCATGGTTGCAGCAGTCTTAAGTCCCATCATTGCAGGTATAATTCTTCAAGCTACCAACTCTTGGACGTTAATATTTCATATATGCAGTGGATTTCTTGTTTTTGGCGGAATTTACTACCTTTTATTTGCCAGTGCTGACAAGCAATTTGATTAAAATGAACGAAGAAATTTTCCCCACCATCTACAACAAAGCTCTTGATATTATTTCAAGAAGAGAGCACTCAGAAAAAGAAGTTAGAGATAAACTTATAATTAAGTTTGATGAAAGAGATATTATTGAAAGTGTCATTGAGAAACTTAAGCAAAATTCTCTTATAGATGATTCTAGATATGCAGAAATGTATACTAGAGCACGTAAAAGAAAAGGTTTTGGACCAAAGCGAATTGGTTATGAGCTTAGCTCGAGAGGTGTAAGTGAATCCCTATCATCTGTTGCTATTGAAGAGGAGGGTGGCTGGACAGAAGCAGCTGAAAATGCCTTTAATAAAAAATTTAAAGACGGCATTTCTGATGACTTTAAAACTAAGCTAAAACAAAAAAGTTTTTTACAAAACAGGGGCTTTAGTTTTAAAGAAATTGACTCAATTTTTAGTTAGAGCATGTTATCATTTTCGCTATGTCCTATGAGGTTTTAGCAAGAAAATACCGACCAACAAATTTCAATGAAGTTGTTGGGCAAGAACATATTGTTCAAGCTATTTCCAATGGAATTTCTCAAGATAGAATCCACCAGGCATATATCTTCGCTGGAACTAGAGGTGTTGGAAAGACAACGTTAGCTAGAATTTTGGCAAAGTGTCTTAATTGTCAATCTCAAGAAAACCCAACCTCAACACCTTGCGATAATTGTGCTAATTGTGAAGAAATTAGGATAGGAAGACATTTAGACTTTCTTGAGGTAGATGCTGCATCGAAAACAGGTGTAGATGATATGAGGGACTTGCTTGAAACAGTTCAATATAAACCTTCCCAAGGTAGATATAAAATATATTTAATAGATGAAGTTCATATGCTTTCTACAAGTAGTTTTAATGCTTTGTTAAAAACTTTAGAAGAACCTCCAGCTCATATTATCTTTATCTTCGCTACAACCAATCCTGACAAGATACCTAAGACAGTCCAATCAAGGTGCTTGCAGCTTAACTTAAAAACCGTAGGTGGCCCTGTGCTTTCAGGACATTTAAAAAAAATTATAGACTTAGAATCTATTCCATATGATGAAGAAAGTGTAGAGCTCATATGCAATTCAGCAAAAGGTTCTGTTAGAGATGCCTTAACTCTTTTAGATCAGGCAATAGCTCATGGCAATGGAGAGCTTAAATCCATTGATGTTAAAAAATTATTAGGAACAATAGATGATTCATTGCTAATTTCTTTAATAAATTCAGTTGTTGATGGTGATGGCGAGGGAGCCTTTAATCATCTATATAAAATTGAAGAACTCTCCCCTGAATATGAAGCAATTCTAAAAAGTATTATATCAATACTTCACAAAACATCATTAGAGCAAGTACTTTGCAACTCCAAGGATTCTGCAATTAAGGATCTAGCTAACAGGGTTGATGAAGAGTTTTGTCAGCTCTTGTATGAGATTGCAGTTAATGCATATTCCAAGTTCCACGTTCATCCAAGTGCAAAAGAATCTCTGGAAATATGTCTTCTAAGAATGTTAGCTTTTAATCCTTTGCACAAAATTGATCAAAGCCCACCCAGAACTCCTGTGGAAGAAAAAAAAAACTTAAAAACTGAAAGTCTGTCAAAAAGTTCAAAATCAGAATTGCAGCCAGAAGCTAAAGTTGTTGAAGCTATCCATGAATCGAAAACTCCTGTAATTTTGAAAGAAATAGATACAAAGATTCCTCCTGTAATTAATGGGAAGATTATTAACTCATCAGAGAGCTGGGTGAGTTTCTTTGATTCTTTGGATATAAGTGTTTTTGCTAGAAGCTATTTTGGCTATCTTTCTTATGCAAGCTATGAAAACAATACGCTTATTTTAGTTGGCTTAGATGAAGAAAATAAAATTCCTGATAATATCTTTTCCGAGTTTAAATTAGCATGCATGTCCATCTTGGGTGATGACTTGGATATTAAGGTTGAGCATGGTCATGTAGATAGCTCACCCCTGGGAATTAAAGATAACGAAGCGGCTAATAAGCAGACAATTGCAGAAGAAAATATTACTCAAGATGCTTCAATTCAAAATTTCCTTAAAAAGTTTGATGGTAGTATCAAAGATGGATCAATAAAGCCAATAACCTAATAAAATGAATCAAGATCTATTAAACGAACTAATTAATGCCCTAACAATTCTTCCCGGTGTTGGAAAAAAGTCGGCACAGAGAATGGCTCTTTACTTGCTAGATAAGAATAAAGATGGGGCAGGCATTCTAGCTAAAACAATGCAAGAAGCCCTGGAGCATATCAGACGGTGTTCACGATGTCGGATGCTAACCTCAACTGAATTATGTAAAACTTGTACCGATACATCTAGAGATAGCTCGAGTGTTTGTGTCGTTGAGAGCCCATCGGATGTTCTTGCCATAGAATCTACTGGAGGTTTTAGAGGTAAATATTTTGTTCTTTTAGGAAGGCTTTCACCAATTGAAGGTGTAGGCCCAGAAGATCTTGGTATAGACGATTTTTTGAGCTTATTATCAATAGAAGATATCCAAGAAGTCATTTTAGCTACAAGTTCAACTGTAGAGGGCGATGCTACAGCTATGTTTATTAGTGATCATATTAAAGATATCAAGGTTTCTAGAATATCTTATGGCATTCCCATTGGAGGGGAGTTAGAGTATGTCGATGGAAACACTATTGCGAGAGCAATTCAAGGGAGAACAGAAGTAAATGTCGATTAAATCAGATAAGTGGATAACAAAAAAATCTATTGAAGATAAAATGATAGAGCCTTTTTCAAAAAACCAAGTAAGGCTTGATGAAAATGGTGAAAAGTTAATCTCTTATGGTGTATCTAGTTATGGCTATGACGTCAGATGTGCTAATGAGTTCAAAGTTTTTACTAATATTCATTCTGCAATCGTTGATCCTAAATCTTTTGATGCAAAGAGTTTTGTTGATATCCAATCTGACGTTTGTGTTATTCCCCCAAATTCATTTGCTTTAGCAAGAACAGTTGAGTATTTTAGAATACCAAGAAATGTATTAACTATATGTCTTGGAAAATCTACATATGCAAGATGTGGCATTATTGTTAATGTCACCCCGTTAGAGCCAGAATGGGAAGGTCATGTCACTTTAGAGTTTTCTAATACAACCAATCTTCCTGCTAAGATATATGCAGGTGAAGGGGTTGCACAAATGTTATTTTTTGAATCTGATGAGCAGTGTGAGGTTAGTTACAAGGATAGAAGTGGCAAGTATCAAGGTCAAACCGGAGTAACTCTACCCAAGACTTAAGATTTCTATTAACTCTAGTTTTTGTTCTCGCTCTGGGCTGGTGTCTATAATTTTTAAAAACATATAATCTAGCTCGGGGGCTAAGTAATATAAAGTTTCCCTACCTTCCTTTTCTCTATTTCTCTTTAAAATAGTGCATTCGTATTCAATTTTTCCCACTACACATAAATCACTACCAATTACTTTATAGAAATTGTCTTGAATTTCTCCATTTTTCATTTCCACAAGCTTTAATGAAAATTCATTAACTCCTTTAAGTAGATTTAATCTAATTTGAATCTGAGCATTCATTGGGTCTAAAGGGCTTTCTATAGGGTCAAATTCTACACCCCATGAATTTCTTCCAAGCGAGGTGATTTGTTTTTTATTATAGTTGTAATCAATGCTCTGATCTCTTTTTACAAACCTAGGCTTTATTTTAACCATGTAGCCTTTGGAAATAACCTGATCTTCAGAAACGACAAAGCTTGAATTAAATCCCAGCTTTGCAATCATGCTTTTTGCTTCAAAACTGAGCTCGTATCCTTGATCTTGAGTTGTTAGTTTTCTTATGCCGTTAATCGAAATTTCATCTGATTTAAATGAGTAACGAGCAACATAATCTTTTATTAAAGCAGCGCTCATATCTAAAGAGATTAGTAATAAAAAAATAAACTTATACTTCATAATATTCATCAATGTGTACTCCATTTGTCTCAAGATCATGAAAAATTACCTTTTCGGAATTAAGTAGAATCTGATTATCACAGATAAGCTTTATTACTTTAGGAAAAATTTTATGCTCAGCTGCATGAACTCTTTCTATCAAGTCTTCTATAGCCTCTTTATCTTTAGTTTTTATTGTCGCTTGAGCTATTAAGGGCCCAGCATCTAATTCGTTTGATACATAGTGAATAGAAACTCCATGACTAGAGTCTTTATTTTCTATAACTTTAGAGTGTGTATCTAATCCTGGGTACTTTGGAAGTAAAGAGGGGTGAATATTAATAATTTTTCCGAAATAGCTATCGGTGATTTTTGGAGTAAGAATTCTCATGAATCCAGCTAATACAATTAGATCAGGATTTACCTCCTTTATATATTTGAATAACTCATTATCAAATAGATCTCTAGTCTCATAGTCTCTATGATTTATTACTTTTGTTTCAATACCTTCAGACTTAGCTCTTTCTATACCAAATGCATCAGGATTATTGCTTATAACTGAAACTATATTTGCATTAATATCGCCAGTTTTGCATTTGTCTATAATAGCCTGAAGATTAGTTCCATTTCCTGAAATTAGAAAAACTATCCTCTTCATGAATTTATATAAAAGTAACTAACTCATCAGAGCTTTTTTCTTGAACAGATCCAATCACAAAGCTTTTATATCCTTCCACACTAACTCTATCTTGGATTTCTTGAGCATTTTCTGGGTCTACAATTAAAACCATACCAATTCCGCAATTAAATATTCTAAACATATCTACTTCTTTAATATTACCGGTATCTTTTAGCCATTTAAAAATTTCAGGCATTGGCCATGAGTCTTTTAATATTTTAACAGAAAGATTTTCAGGAATAGATCTCGGAATATTTTCTGTTAATCCTCCGCCTGTTATATGAGCCATTCCGTGGATTTTAAATTTATCTATTAGATTAATTATTAAGGAGGGGTAAAGGATAGTCGGCTTTAATGCCATTTCAGTAATTCTAGCAAAGTCTCTTTCACCTAAGTTGGCATCTTTAATTATTTTTCTTATTAACGAAAATCCATTTGAATGAGGTCCGCTTGACTCTATGCCAATAAGAACATTTCCTGCTGAAATAGTTTTATTATTAATTATTTTATCTTCATCTACACAGCCGACAGAAAAACCAGCTAAATCAAAATTCTTTCCAACATAATGACCGGGCATTTCAGCTGTTTCTCCCCCTAAAAGAGCACACTCTGATTCGATGCAGGCCTTAGCTATGCTGCTTATTATGGTTGAGGCTTCTTTAATTTCTAACTTAGATGATGCAAAGTAATCAAGAAAAAAGAGTGGTTTGGCGCCACAAACTATTAGATCATTCACACACATGGCAACAAGATCTTGCCCGATTCCTTCTAACATACCAGTTTCTTGTGCAAGAGCTACTTTGGTACCAACTCCATCCGTGCAGGCTACTAAAATAGGATTTTTGTATTCCTTGTCCAGTCTAAACATTCCAGCAAAACCACCAATATTTCCAAGAACGTTGGGTCCGTGGGATGCTGAGACATCTTTTTTTATCAGATCCACCAACTCATTACCAGCATTTATATCTACACCAGCTGATTTGTAAGGATCATTGTCTATAATTTCTTTTGTCATTTAGAATACCTATTGTGAGACAAATGCATAACAATTTAATTAAACATTTAACAGTAGTAGTTATTATCTTTTCTAATCTCTCCTTTGGGAAGGAATTTAATGAACTTTTTACTATTTATGAGCCTATAGAAAATACCTCAAAGATAGAGCAATCTATTAATCTATCTTTTAACAATATGGTTTATAGATTAAGCGGAGATGATTCGCCTTCCAATATATGGAAGATAATTAATTCTGGAACATCTCGTAAAGATCTAATTATTAGCTATTCTGTTAAAAATATTGATGACTTGAGTTACCTTCAAGTTAAATTCAATCAAGATATGCTAGTTAGCAAGTTTAAAGAGTTATCAATACCAATTGTTGGCTATTCTAGACCAGTGGTTTTATTTCTTTTGGAGGTTGACTCGGGGTCTGATCAGCCTTATTTCATATCTTCTAATAAAGAAATTCATGATATGGATAAAGTTTTAAGAAAAACACTCAATACTATATCTAAAGAAAGGGGTATTTTCTTAGAGCTTCCAATTTTTGATTTAGAAGATACTAAAAAAATATCTTCTTTTAATATTCTCGCTGACCCCAAAACTTATATAGCCTCAAAGTATGATTACCATAAATTAGTAAATATAAAAATTTCTAATCTTGGGTTAAATGATTGGCTAATTTCTGGAGACATGAATGCTAATTTTGAGAGCTCTAATTTTATAGTAGACTTTGAAGAGAAGTTTAGAACTTTTTTATCTAGACTTATTGATGATAGCTTGGCTGAGTTTCAAGTTCAAACATCAAATCAATCCTTTGCTTACATTTCTATTAAAGGCATTAATACCCATGAAGATTACCTTGAGCTTAATAAAAAAATGACGATGATTTTAAGCATTCCAAACTTAGAAATAATAAGTTTTTCTGGAAGTACTATTGCCTATAAAGCCACTACTTATGGATCTATAGATTCAATTTTAAAAGAGATTGAAAGTAACGGCTTTCTTGATATATTAGTAAGTGAAGAGGATTCTAATTCTATTAATTTATATTATAAAAAATGAGTAAGTATTTTATTTTTATTCCTAATTTCCTATCCATTTTAAGGATAGCTTTAATTTATCCAATCCTTGAGAGCCTTCTCAGCAAGGACTTTATAATGAGCCTAATATTTTTTGCGATTGCATCTCTTACAGACGCCCTTGATGGCTTTCTTGCCAGGAAAATGAACTGGCAGACAGAATTGGGAAAAATACTTGATCCTGTTGCAGATAAATTGCTTCTAACGGGCACCATTTTTATATTATGGGTTAGTGAGTATATTCCCCTTTATATTTTTATTATTTTCTTTAGTAGAGATGTGGCAATTTTGGTTGGGGCGGCAATAAAGATGACTCTGATTGAATCTAATACTCCTCTTCCTAATATCTTAGGAAAGCTAACCACAGGTCTTCAGATCGCCTACATCTTCATTATTATCTTATTTGAGCTTCTTGGAATTAGTATCTCCTTGGTAGTGTTGGATGTATCTATTGTTATAGTAACTTTAATGAGCCTTGTGGTTTACGCATACAATTGGTATTACGATATTAAGGCTTACCATAATGAATAACCCTAAGCAGCTAACATTTCCTTGGAATAAGACTTATAAATCCTCTTTTGAGAACTTTTACGTAGATCCTTCAAATAATGAACTTATTTCTGTTATTACTGATTTATCACTATTAGATGACATCTTTATATATGGAAATAAAAACGCAGGTAAAACATATTTACTTCAATCATTATGTAATGCATACAGCAGCGCGGGTAAATCTTCTTTATATATTCCTTTTGAAGATGTGATTAAGTATGGTGTTGGCATATTAGACTCTATCGAGACAATGGATTTGGTATGTCTTGATGGGCTTGAAAATATCATTGCAGATAGTGAATGGGAGAAGGGAGTTTTCAATTTAATTAATAATTCACTCCACTCTAAGTGTAAGTTAGTTTTTTCTGCATCCCTAGAGACAGGATCTCTGGGCTTTTCTTTGCCTGATTTAGAGTCAAGATTAAGAAAACTGAACAGTTATGAATTACTTCCAATACATCAGGATAATTTATTGGAAGCTTTAAAATTTATAGCAAAGCTAAGGTCAATAGATTTAGGAGATAAGGAAGCTCAGTATTTACTGACTTATGCAAAACGAAATATTTCAGACTTAGTAGGAATCCTAGAGAGCCTTGATCAGCTCTCAATGGAAATGAAACGAAGAATTACAATACCCCTAATTAAAGAACTACTCTAAATCGCAATCAAAGCAATAAGCCAGTACACTTTTCTTAGTAGGATTAATAACTTTTAGTTGCTTTGGAAGGGTAGTGCTTAATAACTCCAGTCTTGGATCTACATCAACTTTAATATTAATATTTTCAAGCAATCCATTCAAAAGCGCATCAATTGGATCAACTGGCTTTTTATATGTCTTAACTTTAAAGTCTTCTAAGCCAGCTTTTTCAGCTGCTGATAATAACGCATCATCTAAATCTCCTATTTTATCAACAAGACCTAATTCAAGCGCTTTGTAGCCAGCCCATATTCTTCCACCAGCTATAGGCAGAACCTCTTCGTATGCCATACCTCTATTTTCAGCAACTTTTGTTACAAACTTAAAATATGTATTATCAATACTTGCTTGAATTGCATCTTTGACTTCATTGGGCATTGATTCTCTCTCATCCCACTCAGCTGCTTTTGTAGAGCTTACCCCATCAACCTTTATTCCAGCCCAATCATATATCCCATCTAAAGTTGGAATAATTCCATAGACTCCAATAGAACCAGTTAGAGTATCTTTTTCTGCCCATATTTCATCAGAATTAGTTGTAACCCAGACCCCTCCAGAAGCTGCTATATCTCCCATTGAGGATATTATAGGCCTCCCACTCTCTTTAAATTCAATTAAGGCATTTGTTATTAGTTCACTTGCCCAAACATCACCACCTGGACTATTGACCCTAAGAACCATGGCTTTTACTGTCTTATCTTGGGTTGCTGATTGGATATTTTCTACGATAGTGTCTGACCCAGCAACACCATATGCAGTTTCACCAGTCATAATCGCGCCTTCAACATTAATAACAGCAATATTATTTTTAGATTGGTTTTTTTGCTCGTCTATAGTTGATAAGTAATCGTATATTGAAATACTATCAGGAAATGCATATCTATCTTCTTCTTTATTTGGATATTGCTGAAACATCCACTCTTTTAATTCCTCTCTTGTTACAATTTTATCTACTAAACCAATTTCGTATGCAACTTGGGCAGCTTCAGGATTGGTTACCATCATTTCATATGCAGTATCACCGTATGTTTGGATTGTCCCAATAGGCAATCCTCTTCCTTCTTCCATCATGCCTGTCATTTTTTTCCACATAGGATTAGCAAATTCATTCCATGCAAGCTTATCATTTTCGGACATAGAATCTCTTGTATAGGGCTCTGGTCCAGATTTGAAATCACCAGCAGTAAAGATATTAAAATTTAATTTGATATTCTTATAAAAATCTACGTAATATTCTCTCTTTCTAGAAAAACCAAAAGCACTAACTCCTCCATACTCATTAACCATTACCATATCGGCTTGAGAACTTATAAGATAGGATGAATTACCGTAGATTCTCAGAGTAGGCAATAACTCGTTTGCCACTGTCTTTAACATTTTTAACTGCATCTGCAAGCTTAAATGCCGATGCCCAGTACATGCCTAGCTCAGATACATTTACATAGACAGCAGCTAGGTCATCATCTGTAGCTGCGTTGTTAAGTACATCTAGTAAATCCTGTAACTCATGTTGCTGGGCAGTGTTTCCACCACTTAAAATAGTGTTCAAATCAACTGATCCAGTTCCTAAAACCTCTGAATCAACCACAACGCCTATTGGCTTAAACCATAATATTTTATCTTTTGATTCAACCTTATCAGAACCACTGAATGCAGAACCAACCCCACCTAAAATTGAGAAAGTAAGAACAACTAATACAAGAGCTGTTGCACCATTGACTATAATTTTTCTTGTAAGACTAAGAAAGCTATCAGCTTTCCCCCATATTGATTTTTTTTCACTCATTAGATCAACCCCTTAATATATTTAATTTCTTTAAAAATGTTACGCAACATTACCATCTATACCTTGAGAAGGAAAGGTTACATTATTAATTATCTTTAATGATTAAGGATAATAGATTAGTAGCAGGCTTATGTAAAGTAAACTTTACATATATTTTCTAATGGTCTTGGGCCCGAGCATGCAATGTATAAAAAAGAACATAACTAGGATTAATTCAAGCAAGTCATATAGATAGATATCTACTCCAAACACTCTTAATGCAGAAGACATGAAGTATATAAGCAATATAAAGCAAAACCATTGATAAGCTTTAATTGAAAGAGATCTTGCTTGGAAGTAAAAAAATACGAAAGGTAAAGACCATATAATAAAAAAAGTATTGGTGATTCTGAGATCAATAACAGTTAAAAACTTTACAAGGATTAATGAAAATATAAACAAACTAGTTAGTGCCTTATATTTTTTAAGGCTAAGCATTTAATTTCTTGATTAATTTAGCTAATCTAATGCCTGTTTCCATTGCGATAGTATGCTCATCTGGGGTTAGCTTATTACTGTCATTAAAGCTTTCGACATGCGATGGGCCGTATGGAGTTCCCCCAGCAGTAGAGCTACTTAATTCTTTAATAGAGTAGGGCGAGCCATGAATTATCATCCCATGGTGCAGCATATAAGTTATTAAATTAAACAAAGTTACTTCTTGTCCTCCGTGCATTGATCCCGTAGATGTAAAAGCTATGCCAGGCTTACCTTCAAGTGTATTAGAGGCCCATAAGTCTCCAGTGGAGTCTAGGAAATATTTAAGAGGTGATGCCATTGAACCAAATCTTGTTGGAGAGCCTATGGCTAGTCCGCTGCAGTTAATCAAATCATCTTTTGTACAATATATCTCGCCTTTTTCTGGAATTAGCTCTTCAGTTTGCTCAGTTACTGCTGAAACTTTAGGCACTGTTCTTATTTTAATTTCAACACCCTCATTCTCTGCTCCCTCAGCAATTGAATGAGCTATATTTCTTACAGATCCACCAGCGGAGTAAAAAAGTATTAACAGGTATTTATTTTCCATATTTTTAGCCTATGATATCTTCCATGATTAAGAAAATTATACCCCTGATATGCATATTCCTATTATTTGGATGTCAAAAAAATGATGTAGAAGTTTTTAATGGCTCCAATACAACTTTTGAGAAAATGAAAGGAAGTTGGGTCGTTGTAAACTATTGGGCAGACTGGTGTGCACCTTGTATAAAAGAAATACCAGAATTAATTGAATTCTCTAAAGAAAATCCAGAGGTTCGTGTATTTGCATTTAATTTTGATGAATTAGATGAGACTGACCTTGAGCCTGTAGCTAGAAAATTTAATTTAGAAATACCATCTCTTATATCTCATCCTAGGGATATATGGGGTATAGAAACACCACCAGCAGTCCCTGCAACATTTTTTATTAATCCTAACGGTATTTTAGAAAAATCTTTTTTTAGACCTCAAACAAAAGATGATCTAAATAACATCCTTGTAGCTTTGCAAAATACTTTGTAGGTAATCTTTTTTTAATAGTGACTCAGGATTAATCCTGATCTTATTTAGATAGACAGTCCAATGAAGATGAGGACCTGTTACCCGACCAGTTGACCCAACGGAGCCAATGCCTTCACCTTTCTCAACATAATCTCCAGTTTTTAGATATATCTCAGACATGTGACTGTAAGAAGATAAAAGACCATAACCGTGATCGATTATTAAATAGTTTCCTGAGTAAAAAAAGTTACCAGTTAGAATCACCTTGCCTTTAGCTGGAGCTTGAATAGGAGTACCTTCGCCTGCTGCTATGTCCAATGAAAGGTGAGGGGATCTAGGGGTGCTATTTATAAATCTTTTCTTTCCATACCTGCTTGAAATAATTCCATTTGGTATGGGTGAGGCAAAGTTCATATTTGGCTTCAAATCTATTGAGTAGGTATTAACTGCATTTTTGATTTGCATTGCCTCTTTATAGGCCCTGTCTGAATCTTCTTTACTTAAATTAACTTTAGATAAATCATTTATAGTTATTCTTGATTCTCCAAAGTCTTTCTTTATTATATTTATTCTCATCCCATAAAACTGGTTAGATTTGTTTGAGGCTGAATAGGGGATAGGAAGCAAAATATAATCCTGGTCTTTAAAATTAATTTCTAAAAGCCTCTGATCTAAATTCGAAATGCCCTCATGATCTTTTACTGCAATAACTTCTCCAGGCACTCCATCCAAAGCCGCTTGACAGAAATTAGCATATGTAAGGAGCAAGAAAAAAGAATAAAATGCTTTATTCATCAATTTTATTTACTTCAACCTGAACAAATCCTTCGCTTAATCTCGCTGATAGAATCTCCCCCAAGCCTACCTCTTTACTTGATTTAACAGCTACACCAGCTTTATTTTGAATTATTGAATAACCCCTATCTAGAATAGATAAAGGATTGAGTATTGAAAGATTTTTATTATATTCAGACAGCTGAGAACGGTTAAATGATATTTTTATTTTTATACTTTTAGTTAAGTTTGAATCTATATTCAATATTTTGTTATTTAGCTCTTTTAAAAATGATTTTGGGCTTTTTTGAAGAAGTCTTGATGAGAGAAGCTTGATCGATTGATTTTTAATTGCATAGTTAAGAGATATCTTTTGATTTAACCTCAACTCAAAATTATCTAATTTCTGACTTTGTTCTCTTAATATCATCAATGGATTCTTAATGCTTGATTTCAATGCGCCGACAAATTGTTTTTTAGTTCTAATCACCTGCTCTATAGATTTAAAAAGAGATAAATTTAAATCAGCCAGCCTATCTCTTATTTTAAAATTAAATTCTGAAACTAATTCAGCAGATGCTGTTGGTGTGGGAGCCCTCATATCAGACACAAAATCACAAATTGTAAAATCTATTTCATGACCAACTCCAGATATTGTTGGAATAGGGTATGCAGCAATTTCTCTGGCCAAATCCTCGTTGTTAAAGCACCATAGATCCTCGATAGAACCGCCACCTCTTGCTAGAATTACAACATCTATCTTATTATCAGGGTTTTTTTCATTGAATATAACAATCCTGTTTAGAGCCTTTATTATATTATTTGGCGCATTATCTCCTTGAACCACTGAGGCGCTTATGCTCACTTGTGCCGATGGAGCCCTTCTTTGAATTGTGCTTAAAATATCTTGTAAAGCAGCAGTTGATTCAGAAGTAATAACTCCTATATGCCTAGGAGATTTAGGAATATCTCGTTTTGTATTTAAATCAAATAACCCTTCTTTATCAAGTTTGTTTTTCAAGGCTTCGAATTGCTGCATTAGGTTTCCAGAGCCAGCTTGTTCAATTGATTTAACCATTAGCTGATATCTACCCGTTGCAGGATAAAGACTTACTTGGCCTTTAAGGATGCACTGATCTCCATTTTCAGGTGAAAAATTGAGTCTCGATGCTTGGGAACGCCACATTGCACAGCCAATAGCTCCATCTTCATCTTTTAATGTGAAGTAAATATGACCGGAGCTTGGCCTAGACATATTAGATATTTCACCTACAACGGCAATGTTATTAAAGGTGTTCTCTAGAAGGTACTTAGCCGATCTATTAAGCTCACCAACAGAGATAATTTCTTTATCTTGCTCTACAATGTCTTCTTTCATAGACAAAGTATAACTTCATGATTGAGAATTTTCAGCGTTCAAATTATTTTATTATGTTAGCTGCAGGTGCGATGCTTATTGGCTTTGCTCCAATATTTGTTAAATGGAGTGAATTATCTTCATCTGGAATACTTTTTTATAGAATGTTTCTTACATTACCTTTCCTTTTAGCACTTAATCTTATTAAAAATAAAACTATTTTTTTTAGAGTTAAAAGTAAAAAAACTATCTTCTATTCAGCCATAGCATCTTTGGCATTTACAACCGATCTACTTCTTTGGCACTACAGCATGAATATAACATCAGTATCCAATGCAACAATAATTGTTAACTCTGCCCCAATTTTTGTTGCTATTTTATCTTTTATTATTTTTAAAGAAGTTCCAAATAAGGGCTTTGTTTTATCATTTTTTATAACTTATTTTGGCATTACTGGTTTAATAATGTTTTCTAATAATTATGCTAACGGAAAGGTATTAGGGGATATTTTATGTCTTGTTGCTGCCTTGTTCTACGGGACTTATTTATTAATTATATCTAGGCTTGGAAAGGAAACGGCTTTAAATATTATTTTTTATACAACTTTTTTCTGCTGTATCTTTTCAATTATCCCAACTGTAATAGAAGGGGGGGTAAAAATTCCGACTTCGACTATAGAATGGGGTAATTTGATACTTTTGGCATTCTTATGCCAATTTGGAGGACAGTTTTTAATTACTATAGGCATAGCTAATATCTCAGCATCTAGCGGTTCTATTGGTTTACTGATGCAGCCTTTAACTGCGACTATACTTGCTTCTTTTATTTTCTCAGAATTCTTAAATATTACACAATTACTATTTGTAGGGATAACTTTCCTGGGGATATATTTAGCAAGAATTAATCTTTCAAAAAAATAAAGTTTGATGTGAAATAGTCGTATTATTTTTATAAATAAAATAGTATTATTAGCCACCTCAATCATTGGTAGTTGTAAAATATACCTTTTTTGATTGATAGAATGGGTGATTAGCTCAGTTTGGTAGAGCATCTCGTTTACACCGAGAGGGTCGGCAGTTCGAACCTGTCATCACCCACCATTTTTTTTGGTTGCACTTTTATCTAAAATAGATATTATTCAATCCAACGGTTTAGTGGTCTGGTAGTTAAACGGTTATAATTCCGCCCTGTCACGGCGGTGTTCGGGGTTCGATTCCCCGTCAGACCGCCACTTAATTATGAATATAGTTACATTAATTATCCTAATATTATGCTACTCATTGGTTTTGGGGATAATATTTGCTCAAGTTCTTCTAACGGCTCCAGTAGTTTTTAAAGTACTTGACGATCAGAATGCATCTAACTTCTTGAGAAAAATCTTTCCAAGATACTACTTATTATTATTTTTAATTACCCTAATAGCTTTATTGATTTCATATCTCTTCTTTTCAACAATTGATATTTATATTGCTCTGGTAGCTGTTTCTTTTTCATTTCTTGGATACATAATTATCCCATTAACAAATATTGCAAAAGACAGAGGTTGGGATAGTTTATTTAAGGGATTACATAGCCTCAGTGTTTTTAATACTGTGATTATTTTCTTCGCATCAATAGTTCAGATAGTTAGAGTAATTTATCTATAAATATAGGCTTAGACCTTGAATTTCAAATATTAGGAACTACAAATAACTTAACATAGGGGAATTAACATGGCTAAATCAAAAACTAAAGTATTTCAAACCGAAACCAAGCAGCTTCTTAAGCTAATGATCCATTCTTTATATTCTAATAAAGAAATATTTGTTAGAGAGCTTGTCTCTAATGCCTCAGATGCCATTGATAAACTTAGATTTAAGGCTGTAGAAGACAAGTCACTATCTATTTTTAACAAAGATCTAAAAATTGATGTAAAAGTAATTAAAGAAGAAAATAAAATTATTATTTCTGATAATGGAATTGGAATGTCAGAAGCCGAAGTCATTGAAAATATTGGAACTATTGCCAGATCAGGAACTGCTTCATTCCTGGGTAATATTACCGGAGATGATAAAAAAGATTCTAACTTAATAGGTCAATTTGGAGTTGGTTTTTATTCAGCATTTATGGTGGCTGATAAAGTTCAGGTAATTACTAAATCAGTTTTTGATAATTCAGATGCTGCCACTTTATGGGAGAGTGACGGAGAAGAAAAATATAAATTACAGCAAGTAACAAAAGAAACAAATGGTACAGACATAATTATCTTTCTAAATGAAGAAAATAAAGAATTTGCAGATGAGGGTAGGGTTAGATACTTACTAGAAAAGTATTCCCAGTATATTAATTTCCCACTTAATCTAATTTCAGAATCTAACGAAACTCACAGAATAAACGACGCTGAAGCATTATGGCTAAAGCCTAAAAGATCTATAAAGGACGATGAATATAAAGAATTTTATAAATTTATGAGCTACGACCAAGCTGATCCATTGATGTGGGCTCATAATAAAGTTGAAGGAAAAAATGAATATACTAATTTATTATATATTCCCTCTAAACCTCCTTTTGACTTATGGAATAGAGAGTCTCCAAGAGGTATAAAGCTTTACATTCAAAGAGTCTTTATTATGGATGATGCATCTAATTTCCTTCCTTTATATTTAAGATTTGTTAGAGGTATTATTGATACGGGCGACTTACCTTTAAATGTTTCTAGAGAAATTCTACAAGAGCATCCCCTTGTAGACACAATTAAAAAAGGCGTAACTAAAAAAATATTAGAATCCTTAAAATCCCTGAAAGATTCATCATTAGATAAATATAAAGAATTTTGGGTAGAGTATGGTTTGGTTTTAAAGGAAGGCCCATCTGAAGATATTGAAAATAAAGAGCTAATTTCTAGCTTATTGCTTTTTTGTACATCTCATAATGATTCTAATAATGCAGACCAAACTCTTGATGATTATTTAGGCAGAATGAATGATGACCAAGATAAAATATATTATTGTGTTGCAGATACCTATGAAGCAGCTGCTAACTCACCCCATATTGAGGGATTGAGGTCTAAAGAAACAGAAGTACTTCTGTTAACGGATAGAATTGATGAGTGGCTAATGACCGGTCTTAATGAATATAAGGGTAAACAACTAGTCAATGCGGCAAAAGAAAGTGCTGATAGTGATGCCTCTGATAAGAAAGTATCTGAGGCTGATCAAGGCCTTGTTGAGAAAATAAAAAAACATCTAGATGATAAGGTTTCTGATGTTTTAGTTAGCTCAAGACTTACTAACTCAGCTACCTGTCTTATTCTTCCTCAAAATGAACCCGGAGCACAGTTAAGACAAATTCTTGAAGCATCAGGCCAAACCCTAGGGTCCTCACATCCTATCTTTGAAATAAATATTAAACATAAACTTCTAAAAAAATTAAAAGATTTAAAAGGAAAGCAATTTAATTCGTTTGTAGATTTTTTATATGATTACGCAGTTATTGCAGAGGGAGGCTCTCCCAAGGATCCATCTAAGTATCTTAGGCAGCTTGATAAATATTTATCATAATCATGAATACTAATACTAAGGTTGCTGTATTGGGAGGAGGTAGCTTTGGCACCGTCCTTGCTAATATTGCAGCTTCAAATGGATATAAGGTATCTTTGTGGGTAAGAGATTCTGAACAGGCTCTTAGAATTAACTCTGAAGGTGCTAATTCTACCTACCATCCAGAATTACAATTATCTCCAAATATACTGGCTTCTGAAAAGTTAGAAGATGTTATGAAAAGCTCATCATTGGTATTTATAGCTACTCCAAGTGTAATTTTTGAAACAATAATGGAGCGAATCAATCCAATGATCGAAGAGGGCTCGCATATTATTTCTTGTACTAAAGGTATTAAATTAAATCCATTTAGGTCCATGTCAGATATTATTTCCATGAACATAGATACTAAGAAAAATCATGTTGGCGTTCTAAGCGGTCCAAACCTTGCAAGAGAGATAGCTGAAAAAAAAGTAGCAGGAACCGTTATTGCTAGCTCAAGCAATGCCCTGCTTAATCAGGTTAAAGAGGTTTTGTCATCAGATACATTTAAGGTTTATTCGAGTAATGATATTCAAGGTGTTGAGCTTGCAGGAGCTTTAAAGAATATTTATGCAATTATATGCGGCATGGCTGATTCATTAGATGTTGGCGAAAATGCGGTAGGTTTAATTTTAACAAGAAGCATGGCTGAAATGAGTAGATTTGCAGTTGCTAAAGGAGCAAACCCTATTACATTTCTTGGTCTTTCTGGAATGGGAGATTTAGTAGCAACTTGCACATCAGGTTTATCAAGAAATTATCAGTTAGGATCAAATCTAGGACAAGGAATGAGTCTTCAAGAAGCTAAGGACAAAGTTGGTCAAGTGGCAGAGGGCATTAGAACCTTAGATGTTATAAAAGAGGAGTCGAAAGACCTTGGAATCAAGATGCCCCTTGTTGATTCTTTGCACAACATCATTTACCAAAAACATCCACCAAAAACATTAATTGACGATCTTGTTAATAATCCTCATGAAGTTGATGTAGAATTTACATATTAGGAAGAAATACTATGGAACATATCGATAAAGATGAAATTTTAAAAACCAGTAAATGGATAAGATTTATATTCATGCTTGGTTATGCTTTTGCAATTAATTTTGCCTTATCCATATCCATTGGCCTCTCCTTTATTCAGTTCCTTTTCTTTTTGTTTACTTCTAAAACAAATGAGTCAATAGGAAACTTCAATGCATATATAATTGAATTTTTTCATGACACATTATCATTTTTGTTATTTGAAACAGATGATAAGCCTTTCCCTTTCAAGCCAAATGATGCAGGAGAGAAGGTCGAAGAAGAAGAGGGTGAGATAGTTGAAGCCGAGTTAGAATCGGTGGATGAGCCAGTTATCGAAGAAGAGGCTAAAGAATAAGCTTATTTATTGATTAGTTTTTTTGCAGATTTCATGGTGTGCAATATCAATGTATTTATAGTCATTGGCCCGACGCCTCCTGGAACCGGGGTATAAGCAGAGGAGATATTATCCATTTCCGATAAATCAATATCTCCGCATTTCTCAGGATGAAATCCAGCATCGATTACTATGGCACCTTCTTTAATCCATTCAGTTTTTATAAACTCAGGTATTCCAACAGCACCTACAATTAGATCAGCTTGCTTAATAATAGAATCAATATTTTTAGTTCTTGAATGACAAATAGTAACAGTAGCGTTTAAGTTCAATAACATCATCGCCATAGGCTTTCCTAAAATAGGGCTTCTTCCTACTACAACTGCATGTTTACCTTCTACCTTCAATTCATAATGCTCTATTAATCTAACAATTCCTGCAGGTGTGCATGAACCATAAGCATCTATTCCCATAGACATATTTCCAAAACCAAGACAAGTTACACCATCGACATCTTTTTCTATATCTATTGCATCAAAGCATTTTCTTTCATCTATGTGAGACGGTGTTGGATGTTGCAGAAGAATTCCGTGGACATTAACATCTGAATTCAAGTCATTGATTGCTTTTAACAGCTCTTCGGTTGTTGTTGATTCTGGAAGTTCTACAGCTATTGACTCCATACCAACTCTTTTACATGTATTCCTCTTCATTTTTACATATGTTTCTGAAGCAGGGTCATGACCAACTAATATTGTGGCTAGAGTTGGAGTAATACCAGCTGAAACTAGCATAGAAACCTCTTTTTTAATGAATTCTTCTGAAAGAGTTGCTAATTTTTTACCATCTAATATTATTGCTGTCATGAGATTATTATCTCATTAATCAATATTAATTAATATTTATTCATATGATCATTGCTTATTTTTTATATAAACTTTAATATTTGCACCTTCGGGGTATAGCGCAGTCTGGTAGCGCACTCGCTTTGGGAGCGAGTGGTCGTAGGTTCGAATCCTACTACCCCGACCAGCGCCTGTAGCTCAGTTGGATAGAGCAACGGATTTCTAATCCGTGGGTCAGGAGTTCGAATCTCTTCAGGCGCGCCATTTTTCTCTTAACTAACAAGATGATTAATTTTTTTAGAAAAAAAGTAGTTAAAAGGATCAGATGAATCTTTTTAAAAAAAATAGATATTATTTAGCAAGAGGCTTGGTAATCGCTATATTTATTTTTCTTCCACCCTCATGGAAAGGGTATGATCGATATCCTTTTGATTCTATTTTTATAAAAAATAAAGGCATTCATAAAGAAAATTCTAAATGGAATGAAGATTTTGAAACAGTAGAGTGTGGGGCGGCACCTTTTGGAGCAATGCTATTAACTAAATTATGAAAAAGATATAGAAAAATTAATAAACATTAAATAATACTAAGTATTATGAGAAAATATCTCAGACACTCAGTTTTATACGCACATAGAGATAGACCAAGTTGTGAAATTAGCGCAACCATATGCATCGATCAAAAAACAGATAATAAAAAGCCTTGGCCAATCTGGCTTAAAAATGATAAAAATTATGCAGATCAATCTTACGCTGGTGCTTATGATATCTCTCAAAGATTAGAAGATATAGATAGAAAGTCTTCAGGATGTAAAAAGTTATTAATGGAACCTGGTGATGTTTTAATTTATCAGGGAATAAATGTTCTTCATTGGAGAGATCAGCTTGAAGGAGATTTTTCTAAAAATGTATTTATACACTATGTAAATAAAAATGGGCCATTGTATAAAGAGCATCCTGAGCTTGAGTGGGACGGAAGAGAGTCTGCTTACTCAGATTATGATATTAATTTCAAAAATTATAAACTGGTTCAAGATCTCAATATAAGGTCTGAAGATGACTCATCTTGGCTTAAGAGCAAGGCATGTAGAGGGATAACCCCAATTGATTTAGATGTATGCCCCAAACATATAATAGAATAAAAAAATCATAACTATAAATAGATAAACATTTTTTTTAGTTTTATTTTCCATATATATAAATGACAAGAATTTAATGAATATTGTAGCAGCTTTGTATAAATTCTCTTTGATAAAAGAGCCTAACTTATTGCAATTAAAGATTAGAAATAAATTTAAATCTTATTCTGTATATGGAACCATACTTATAATTAATCTGATAAAGAATGGAACAATATCTGGAAAAATTGCTAAAACAATATTTGAATTAATGATGGATGGAGATAAAGACCCTGAAGGGTTTAATCATATAGATATCAAGCATTCAGAATCTAAGGAAAATCCATTTGCGAGGCTCAAGATAAAATTAAAGAAAGAGATTGTAACTATTGGTGATGAGTCCATTGATCCAAATAAGATCGTTGGACAATATATTGATCCTGAAAATTGGAATGATTTGATATCTGATGAAAATACTATCCTCATAGATACTAGAAATGATTATGAGTACTCCATTGGAACCTTTAAAAATTCAATAAACCCCAATACTGTTAAATTTAGAGAATTTCCGGAGTGGGTTAAAAATCAAAATTTTACCAAAGAAGATAAAGAAACAAAAAAAGTTGCTATGTTTTGTACCGGAGGAATACGTTGTGAAAAAGCATCCTCTTTTATGAAGAAGGATGGATTCAATAATGTTAACCATCTCAAAGGAGGAATACTAAAGTACTTTGAAGCTGTAGACGAGCAAGATTCCATGTGGATTGGAGAGTGTTTTGTTTTTGATGATAGGGTATCTGTTAGGCATGATTTATCAGTGGGTACCTTTGATATGTGTCATGGATGTAGGATGCCAATAACGGAAGAAGACAAGAAGTCTTTATCTTATATAAAGGGTGTAGCTTGTCATAAATGCTTTAATGAAAAGACTGAGGAGCAAAAGGCTAGATATATGAGCAGACAAAAACAGATTGAAATAGCAAGAGGAAGAAATGAAAAACATATTGGACCAAAAGATCTGGCTAAAAAATAATTCATAATTATGCATATCTTGTATTCATTCAAAAGATGTCCCTACGCAATGAGAGCAAGAATGGGACTGTGCTTAACAGATATTCAATGCGAATTAAGAGAGGTAAGTTTAAAGAATAAACCATCTTCAATGCTCGATATCTCCCCCAAAGGCACTGTTCCAGTTTTACTTTTAGATAATGGTAAAGTTATTGATGAAAGTCTTGATGTTATCGATTGGGCCTTGGAACAAAACAATGTATTCGATGCTAACTTGGTAGACCATCAAGAAATATTTACTGATAAAACTATAAAATTGTTCGATGGAGATTTTAAATTCAACCTTGATAGGTATAAGTATTCAACTAGATACCATGACGTAGATGAAAAAATTCACAGAGAATCCTGTTTAAAGATATTAAAAGAACTTGATAAATTATTTGTTGGGCCAGCTTGGTTTTTTGGAGATGATGTAAACAAGCTTGATATCTCCATCCTTCCATTTATAAGGCAGTTTAGATTAGCTAACGGCGAATGGTTTGATGGCCAAGAGGATATTAAAAATATTAAATACTGGTTAAATACCTTTTTAGAAAGTGATCTTTTGAAAAACATAATGACTACATATGAGCCATGGAAAGAGCTAGATGATCCCTTGTATTTTCCTATAGACCTATAAAGTCATATGACAAGGCAATCTTCTCAATAGCTACTTTGTAAGCTGCTGTTCTGAAATCAGGTATCTTATTATTTTGTATATAAGCCTTTTTTACTTCTTGGAATCCGTCAATCATCATGTCATCAAGTCCTGATCTAATAAGATCAATTTCTTCAATCCCGTCAATAAAATTTCTTTTATATTTCTCTGGCATTGATTTTCCTGTCATAGACTCAATCGCTTCGATTAGGGTTGTGTACCTTAGAGCATTTTCTCTCTTCTCAAGTCTGCCAAATCTTATGTGTCTTATATTTTTTACCCACTCAAAATAACTCACAGCAACTCCCCCTGAATTAGCAAGAATATCTGGTATGACAAATACATTCATTTTATTAAGAATCTTATTTGCTGCATAGCTGATAGGGCCATTAGCTGCCTCAATGATAAGCTTAGCTTTCACTGAGCCAGCATTTTTTTCTGTAATAACATTTTCTCTAGCCGCTGGTATTAATATGTCACATTCTTTTTTAAATAAAAGAGCGCCATCTTTTATAAACTTGGCCTTGGTATAGTTCTCAAAAGATTTATTTTTGGTAAAGAATTTTTTTGCGTGTTCTACGTTTATGCCATTCTCGTTATAAATACCGCCGTTATACTCGGCGATGCCAATCAATTTAACATTTTCATCTTCAGTTAAGAATTTAGATGCATGGTAGCCAACATTCCCTAAGCCCTGAACAATTAAAGTTTTGTTTTCTAAATTTTTAGAAAGTCCAAATTTCTCAAGAAGGTCTGTATTTTTATAAAACTCTCTAGCGATAAATTGAATTCCTCTTCCTGTTGCCTCTTCTCTTCCAGGTAATCCATTTTTATTTATTGGTTTCCCTGTTACGCATGCCGCAGCATTTATATCAGTTGATTTAAGTTTTCTATATTCATCTGCAATCCATGCCATTTCTCTAGATGAAGTTCCAATATCAGGTGCTGGTACGTTTTGAGAAGGACTTATTAGATCTCTTTTAATTAGTTCTTGGGCAAACCTTCTAGTTATTTTTTCAATTTCAAACTCTTCCCATTCATGAGGGTTAATTTTAAGACCCCCTTTTGACCCTCCAAATGGCACATTAATAATCGCATTCTTATAGGACATTAATGCAGCAAGGGCTTCGACTTCATCTGCATGAGTTGCCATATCAAACCTTATGCCACCTTTGGTTGGTTCCATATGTTCCGAATGAACTGATCGCCAGCCTTCAAATGTATGTATATCACCTCGAAGCCTAACGCCAAATCTCACTGTATATGTTGAGTTACAGGTGGTAATTTTATTCGCAAGCCCTTTTGAAATAGGGACAAACTTTATAGCTTGGTTAACAAACCGAGTAGTGTCTTCTAAAAAATTATCCATAATAACCCCCTGTTATATAAATACTTTGACCCTAAAACTATTGAATAAATAGCATTGAGAGCTTTAATCATAATATTAGCTTAATAAAAAATTAATAATAGTAATTTTTAATCTATAATGTGGCGTTTCGTGGCGGGCGTAGCTCAGTTGGTTAGAGCGCTGGATTGTGGCTCCGGAGGCCGTGGGTTCGAACCCCATCGCTCGCCCCATTTAAATTAGGTAAATCATATGACTAGTAAGTTAAAAAAACTCAAGGATTTGGAAAGGAAATTAACAGTTTCAATTCCAGTAGATGAGTACAATTCAAAATTTGAATCCAAGATTAATAAAATAAGAGGAGAGGCTAAACTTGACGGTTTTAGAAAAGGTAAAGTTCCAACTGATGTCTTAAAGCAAAGATATGGAGCGTCGATTCATGGAGATGTTGTTAATGAATTAATTCAAAACTCATATCCTCCAGCATTGGCTGAAAATAATTTAAGACCTGCATCACCTCCAACTGTTGATCTAGAGAGTGAAGATCCTACTAAGCCGATCTCTTACTCTGCAACTTTTGAAGTTTTTCCAGACATAACACCTAAGCTAAGTAGATGGACTAGCTATGAAGAGGTTACGATCTCAATTGAAGAAGATGACATAGACTTAGCTATCAAAGATATTGTTAAAAGATATGGTGATTGGGAAGACGTAAGTAGAAAATCACAAAAAGATGATCAGGTTATTTTAGATTTTACAGGAACTATTAATGGGGAAGAGTTTGAAGGAAATTCAGCTATAGATTTTAAATTAGTTCTTGGAAGTAATTCTATGATTCCTGGATTTGAAGATTCTATTATTGGAAAAGAACCATCTGAATTCTCAATTAAATCCACCTTTCCAGACGATTATTTTAAGAAAGATCTTGCCGGTATTGAAGCTGAATTCAAGATTAACTTAAAGACTGTTCAGGAGCTAAGCGCTGCAAAAGTAGACGAAGAATTATTTAAAAAGCTTGAAATGGATGTGAAGGATGAAGCAGCTTTTAAAGAAGAGATTACTAATAGAATGAAGAAAGAGGTGGCTTTGCAGGAAAAAGACCTTACTAAAGAATCTATTTATGAAACTCTTTTAAAAACAAATAAAATCTCAGTACCGAAGGTCACTGTTAACGAGCAAGCCGACCTAATGCGTAAAGATGCTTTAATGAGAATTGGGCATACTGAAGAAAATGCTGGAGATGACTTATTTCCAATAGATTCATTTATGGAAAATGCTGCTAAAAGAGTAAAGCTCGATCTGCTTTTTTCAGAACTAATTAAGCATTTTGAGATAACTGTAACTAAAGAAAATGTAGATGCTTATATTGAGAGAGAATCGACTAAATATAAAGACTCTGAGCAATTCAAACAGTGGGTTGAAAATCAACCTCAGCAACTAGATCAATTTAAAATGATAGTATTAGAAGAGCAGCTAGTTGAAAAATTAGAAAATGCCCTTAAATCTAAAGGTAAGGTAATTAAATTTTCCGAACTTTCAAATAAATAGGTAGATATGAACGACATACAATCAGCATTAGTTCCGATGGTAATAGAGCAGACTCCAAGAGGGGAGAGATCTTTTGATATTTACTCAAGACTTCTTAAGGAAAGAGTTATATTTCTAACTGGTCCAAGTTGATGATTATATGTCTAACCTTGTAGTTGCTCAGCTCTTATTCCTTGAGTCAGAGAATCCAGAAAAAGATATATCAATTTATATTAATTCACCCGGCGGAAGTATTTCAGCTGGTCTTGCTATATACGACACTATGCAATTCATATCTGCATCCATTTCAACATTATGTATCGGTCAAGCAGCTAGTATGGGAGCAATTCTATTAGCTGGTGGAGACAAGGGTAAGCGATTTGCTCTACCAAATTCTAGAATTATGATACATCAGCCTCTAGGAGGTTTTCAGGGTCAAGCTTCTGATTTTGAAATTCATGCAAAAGAAATTCTTCATATGAAAAAAGTTGTCAATGAGATCCTTGCAAAACATACAGGCCAAACAATTAAGAAAATAGAAAAAGATACTGATAGAGATAATTTCTTAGATGCTACTTCTGCTAAATCTTATGGAATAGTTGATAAAATACTTAATGAAAGAGGTCCAATTAATGGCAAGTGAAACTTCTTCAGATAAATTAAATTGCTCTTTTTGTGGAAAGGTCCAGGATGAGGTTAAAAAATTAATCGCCGGCCCTAGTGTCTATATTTGCAATGAATGTGTTGATCTTTGTAACGACATCATAGAAGAGGAAATTAAGAGCAGCGAAGATGATAATTCTCTGGAAGAACTTCCATCCCCTTTAGAAATATTCAATAAGCTTGATGAGTATGTAATTGGTCAGGAAAAAGCAAAAAAAGTTTTGTCAGTTGCTGTTTATAATCATTACAAGAGATTAAAAAAGAATACTTCCAAAGATGCCGTTGAGCTTCAAAAAAGTAATGTATTACTTTTAGGCCCTACTGGTAGCGGTAAAACTTTACTGGCCCAAACTTTAGCTAAAATATTAAACGTTCCCTTTGCCATAGCAGATGCAACAACTTTAACTGAAGCTGGCTATGTGGGAGAAGATGTTGAGAATATTATTCAAAAATTATTACAGAAATCTGACTATGATCCGGAAAGAGCTCAGCTAGGAATTGTCTATATCGATGAGATTGATAAGATTGCCAGAAAGTCTGACAACCCATCCATTACAAGAGATGTTTCAGGTGAGGGTGTCCAACAGGCATTATTAAAATTGATTGAAGGAACAGTAGCCTCTATACCGCCTCAAGGTGGAAGAAAGCATCCACAGCAAGAGTTTATCCAGGTCGATACCTCAAATATTCTTTTTATATGCGGTGGAGCATTTTCAGGCCTAGACAAAGTTATTAGTTTAAGAAATAGTAATATTGGGATAGGTTTTGGAGCTGAAGTCAGCTCAAAATCAAATGTCTTACCTATTACTAGTAATGTAGATGACTTAGAACCAGATGATTTAGTTAAATACGGGTTAATTCCAGAATTTGTTGGCCGACTTCCTGTTATATCAAGTCTTCATGAGCTAGATGAGCATGCGTTAGTTAGAATACTTAAAGAGCCTAAAAATGCCTTGGTAAATCAATATAAACATCTTTTTGAGATTGATGATGTTGAGTTAATATTTAGAGACGAGGCCTTGGTCGAAATAGCCAAGCAGGCTATAAAAAGGAAGACAGGAGCCAGGGGCTTGCGTTCAATCATGGAAGAATTATTGATGGAAACAATGTTTGGTCTTCCAAATAGTGACTTGGAGAAAGTCATTATTGATGAGAATACAGTCATGTCTAAATCAGAACCTATAAGGCTTCTTAAAACAACTACTAAAAAATCATCATCTGCCAATTGATATTTTCATAACAATCCCTATATTGGAGTTATGAAAGAAATTAAATCAGATCTACCCTTAATTCCCCTCAGAGACGTTGTTGTCTTTCCTGGAATTGTAACTACCTTATTTGTTGGCAGACCTAAGTCTGTGCAAGCCCTAAATGCGGCCATGTCATCCAACAAAAAGCTTGTTCTTGTAAGTCAGATTGACCCAGTTGTTGAGGATCCATTATTTGCTGATATGCATAAGGCAGCCTCTATAAGTAACTTACTTCAATTAATTAAATTACCTGACGGAACCATGAAGGTTCTAGTGGAAGGCTACAAGCGATGTTCTATCGAAAAAGTTATAGATAAGGATGATTACTCAGTTGCCCGTGTTACAACTATTGATGACATACCTCTAAAGGAGGCCGATGCTTCAAATTTAGTAAGATTTATAAAGGCAAAATTTGAAGATTACATCAGTATTACTAAAAGAATACCTCCCGAAATTGTTTCAACAGTTGATTCTCTCGATGATCTTTCTAGGTTAATTGATTCTATATCAAGTCATCTTCCAATCGATGCTTCCAAGAAGCAGCAAGTTTTAGAAATTGCTGATCTTAAGATAAGGGCTGAGAAATTACTCACCTTTATAGAATCACAGCTTGATGTTGTTGATGTTGAAAAAAAGATAAGAGAACGTGTTAAAAAACAAATGGAAAAATCTCAAAGAGAATATTACTTAAATGAGCAAATTAAAGCAGCTCAAAAAGAATTAGGTGAGATAGGTGACGAGGGAGATGAATTAGATATTCTTGAAGAAAAAATTGAATCAGTAGGAATGCCTAAAGATGCTCTTAAGAAAGCCAAAAGTGAATTATCTAAATTTAAGCATATGTCTCCATCATCAGCAGAAGCATCTGTTGTTAGGTCATATCTTGATTGCATGATAGAAGTTCCATGGAAGAAAAAATCTAAGATTAACTCAGATATTCAATCATCCCTTGATATCTTGGAAGAAGACCACCATGGACTTGAAGAGGTAAAAGAAAGAATTATTGAGTATCTCGCAGTTCAAAAAAGAGTTAAATCAATGAAGGCCCCAGTAATATGTTTAGTTGGCCCTCCTGGTGTCGGTAAGACATCCTTGGGTGAATCCATAGCTAGAGCAACAAATAGAAAGTTTGTAAGAATGTCTCTTGGTGGCGTGAGAGATGAATCTGAAATTAGAGGGCATAGAAGAACATATATCGGATCTATGCCAGGCAAAATAATTCAAAAACTCTCTAAGGTTGGTGTTAAAAATCCATTATTTCTATTAGATGAGATAGATAAAATGGGCATGGATAGCAGAGGCGATCCTGCTTCAGCACTTCTTGAGGTTTTAGATCCAGAGCAAAATAATTCTTTTAGTGATCATTATCTAGAGGTTGACTACGATCTTTCAGAGGTAATGTTTGTATGTACTGCTAATAGCTTGAATATTCCCACTCCTCTATTAGATAGAATGGAGATAATCAGAATTCCTGGTTACATAGAAGATGAAAAATCTAGCATTGCTAATAAATATCTCTTACCAAAACAAATAGAAAGAAATGGTTTGAAAGATGGCGAGATTAATTTTGATAAAGAAGTAATTCTTTCCCTTATTAGATATTACACAAGAGAAGCTGGGGTTAGGGGTCTTGAAAGACAAATAGCAAAAATACTTCGCAAGGTTGTTAAAGATAGATTGCTAAATAAAAAAACGACATCTGCACCAACTAAAATTACGAATAAAAATCTAGAAAAATTCTCCGGCATAAAGAAATACAAATTTGGTATTGCTGAAAAAGATAATGCCATTGGCCAAGTAACAGGTCTAGCATGGACTGAAGTTGGCGGTGAGCTTCTAACAATTGAAGCTTCACATGTAGATGGAAAGGGTAGGATAATTAAAACAGGTTCTCTGGGTGACGTTATGCAAGAATCAATTCAGGCTGCTCTTACTGTTGTTAGATCCAGAGCAAGCTCACTGGGAATAAAATCAAATTTTTATGAAAAGCACGATATCCACATTCATGTTCCTGAAGGTGCAACACCTAAGGACGGCCCTAGTGCTGGTGGTGGTATGGCTATTGCTCTTATATCAATTTTTACCGGAATACCCGTTAGGGCTGATACAGCTATGACTGGAGAGATAACTCTTAGAGGTCAAATATTGAAAATTGGCGGACTAAAAGAAAAGCTCTTAGCAGCGAAAAGAGGCGGAATTAAAAATGTTATTATTCCGAAGGATAATGAACCTGACTTAATAGAAATGCCTAAGCAGATTACAGAATCCCTAAATATTATTCCTGTTGAATGGATTGACGAAGTTGTATCTTCTGCGTTAATTGAGGAGCCAACGCCGTTATCAAAAATTGCCAAGACGACCAAAGATAAATCTTCGTCTAGTGATTCGTCAAAAGGCGGAAACAAACAAACTCACTAAAACCCTTTATTTACTTGACTTTTATTATCTAAAAGCCATTATATAAGTTCATTTATATAAATAAATTTACACAGAGGAGTGTTTAATATGAATAAATCAGATTTGATTGATGCGGTTGCAGGTGATGCAGATATTTCTAAGGCCTCAGCAGGCAGAGCTGTTGATGCTGTTTTAGGCGGTATCGGTGATGCTTTAGGTAAAGAAGAAACAGTATCGTTAGTTGGCTTCGGAACTTTCAATGTAAGACATAGAGCTGCTAGAGAGGGTAGAAATCCTCAGACAGGCGCTTCAATGCACATTGCTGCTTCTAAAGTACCAGGATTTAAAGCCGGTAAAGGCCTTAAAGACAAGGTTAAAAACAGCTAAGTTTTTTAAACTTTAAAAGGGTGCATATGCACCCTTTTTTTATTCTATAATATACATACTATGCTTGAATCACTAAGAAACTTTTTAACGGGCCCTAGACTATTTATAGTAATCGCATGTTGCGCATTACCATTTGTATTTCTTGGCACATCATCACTATCAACGGCCTTTGGAGGTTCCTTAGGAACCATCAATGGCGAAGACGTATCAGAAACAGATTTACAGATTGCATCGAATATCACAGTTGAGAGATTTAAAAATCTCTACGGAGAAGACTTTGATTTCGCTTTACTTGATGAGGACATGCAGATTGCTCAAATTAAACAAGAATTAATAGTTCAAAAGGTACTTTTATCTAAAGCTAGAAATCTAGGAATGGTTAATAAAAATTCCAAGAAAGTTGCTAAGAAAAACATTATTAAAAATCCATCTTTTCAGATTGATGGGGTTTTTGACGAGGGAATATATGAAGCTCAAGTTAACTCCAATGGACAAACTAAAGACAGCTACATAGAATTGATGACAAACTTAACTGCTACTGAGATTTATAGATTTGCTATTTCTTCAATAAATTTTGCAACTGAAGAAGAGTCACTTGAGTTAGCAAAGCTATCAGAACAATCAGTTGATGTAGATTTTATTAAAATTGATTTTGATCAATTAAAAGAAAGCATATCAAGCAGCGATGAAGAGCTTAATGATTACTATTCAAGTAACGAAGGTTTATTTTATTCAGATGAGGAAAGATCATTTAGCTATATTGTATTAACTTCAGATAATTATAAAGATAGAGTCTCAATTCCTGAGGGCTTTGTTGAGGATGCCTATGCTGAGTATCTACTTAAAGCAAACGAGAGATCTCAGACAAGAATATCTCATATTATGATTGACAAAAATAATCATCCATCTACAGAAGACGCTTATAAAGTTGTTGATGATATAAAATCTAAGATTGAGAACGGCAGAAGCTTTAGTGAGTTGGCATCTATTTTTAGTGACGACATCGTTTCAAGAGATACTGGTGGCGACTTAGAATATTTTTCAGATGTCTTTCCTGTGGAATTTGGTGAAGCAATTAAAGGTATTGCAGTTGGTGGAATAAGTTCTATTGTTGAGCTTGATGACTCTTTCCATTTAATTAAGGTTACAGAAATAAATGAAGCTGATATCCAGCCGTTATCTGAACTTAAGAGCAAAATTATTACAGATTTAGTTGATTCGGAATCTCGCGCATTAATGAATGATGATTTTCTTGAGCTAGAGGATATGATTTCTGCAAATTCCTCAATGGAATCAATTGGAGACGTCTTGTCACAAAAAATCCTATTCAGTGATAGTTCTTCTGCAAATAATTTTAAATTTGACGTTAGCGATGGAAGGATTGCTGAGTATTTATATTCCTCTGACTCAGAAGTTGATACGACCCATGCAATAGAGCTTGAAGATAGCTTCATTGTTCTTTCAATTAATAATATTAAAGAATCTTCTCTAATTGACTTTAACGATGTTAAAAGTAATGTTTCAGATTATTTATCCAGCATGAAAGCTATCGAGAAGAAAACACTTCTTGTTGAAGAGGTTAATGCTGCCAAATTAGATGGCAGTCTAGATTCAGTGATTTCGGCTTATGCATACATTGTTAAAGATAACTTCGTAGAAGTTAAAAGAAATTCTTCGCTACTTCCTCCTGAGATACTCTCTGAGCTATTCAAATATTCTTCAGGTGAGGCTATGTCAATGGATTCAAACAATGGTGATACGTTCATGATTGACGTTTTGAAAGTAACCCAACCAAGCGGTGAATACCTTTCAGAAATAATAGAACAATATCAAAGTATTGCCGAGCAAAGGGTGACTCAAAATATGTCGACTATTATTAACGAAGATCTTTTTGATAATGCCAGAATAAATTTAGACAATTCAGTATTTTAATAATGAGACATTTATACCTAACGCTAACAGTTATTATCTTTATTTCTGGATGCTCTTCAAGCCTAAGTCCTGTTGATGATGGTCTTGATAAGCAAATTTTTCATTTTGGAAACGGCTCTGAACCCCAAGGGATTGACCCTCATATAGTTACAGGAGTTCCTGAGCACCATCTTCTTATTTCTTTATGCGAGGGCTTAACTTCCTCAAATCCAAATGGAGGAGCTAATCTTCCTGGAGCTGCTGAGTCATGGGATATTAGCGAAGATGGGACTTCATATACTTTTTATCTTCAAAAAAATGGCAAATGGTCAAATGGTGAGCCTTTAACAGCTCAAGATTTTGCATGGTCATGGAAAAGATTATTAACTCCGTCTTTGGGCTCTCAATATCCTGATATGCTTTACTACGTTAAAGGTGCCTCAGATTACCATAATGGTATTACTGATAATTTTGATGATGTTGGTGTTGAGGTGATCGATGACTATACATTTAGAGTTCATTTAAATAACCCAACTCCATTTTTTCTTGGCCTACTAAGTCATTACAGTACATGGCCTGTTCATAAAGATACAGTTTTAAAGCATGGAACAATAGATGATAGAAATGGTCAATGGACTAGACCAGGTAACTTTGTTTGCAATGGCCCTTTCAATTTAAAATCTTGGGAACTTAATAGCAGAATCGTAGTTGAAAAAAATCCATTATATTGGGATTCAAATATAGTTAAGTTAAATGAAATTCACTATTACCCAGTTCAAAATGTCATGACTGAAGATAGAATGTTTAGAGCTGGGCAGCTTCATGTGACATCGACACTACCTTCACAAAAATGTCCTGTATACATTGAAGAGAAAAATCCAGATTTAAGAGTGGACCCATATATGGGAACCTATTTTTATAGACTTAATACCAAAAATCCTGTTTTAACAGACGTCAGGGTTAGAAAGGCCTTAGCTTATTCCATAGATAGAAAGAAATTAGTTGAAAAAGTTACAAAATGTGGGCAAATACCTGCTTATTCTTTCACACCTCCAGGCTCAGCAGGTTATCAGCCTGATACAGAGATACCATTTGACCCAGAACTCGCTAAACAGCTATTAGTAGAAGCCGGTTACGGTCCTGAAAATGAATTTCCTAAACTAGAAATTTTATTTAATACTAATGAAGATCATAGAAAATTAGCGCTTGCTATTCAGCAAATGTGGCAGCAAAACCTAGGTGTTGATATTGTTCTGGTTAACCAGGACTGGAAGGTCTATCTAGCTAGAGAGATGATCGGAGACTTCCAAGTTTCTAGAGCTGGTTGGATAGGCGACTATGAAGACCCAAATACATTTTTAGATACTCTTAGGCCAAATAGAGGAAATAATAAAACTGGATGGGAGAATGAAGAATATGATCGCTTGATTGAACAAGCTAATTCAGAGAATAGCCAAGAGGTAAGATATGCTCTTTTAGGAAAAGCAGAAAAGATATTGATAGATGAGATGCCTATAATTCCTTTATATACATACGTACGTTCTTACCAGCTTTCTTCAGATGTTAAAGGGTATTACCCTAATTACTTGGATCACCATCACCCTAAATATATCTATTTAGAAAGAGATTAAAACATAGATGTTCAAGGTATTTATCAAAAGAGTATTGATGGCTATTCCAGTTCTTCTGGCTGTTGCTACTATGACTTTCTTTTTGGTAAAGCTTGCTCCTGGAGGGCCGTTTGACGCTGAAAAAGCTGTCTCACCTCAGGTTTTAAAAAATCTTAATGAAGCCTACAATCTTAATGCATCTCAGTGGGAGCAATATACAGATTATATGTCAGGTATTGTAAGGGGTGACTTTGGCCCATCCTTTAAATATCCAGGCAGATCAGTAACAGAGATGATTGGTATTGGGCTTCCTATAACTTTTGAGTTAGCTATATATGCTATTTTGATTGCACTTGTAATAGGTGTTTTCTCGGGTGTTCTTGCTGCCTTGAAAAGAAATACTCTTCTAGATTTTATACCAATGGCAATTGCTATGATTGGTATTTGCGTTCCAACATTTTTAATGGGGCCTCTTTTGGTTCTAATTTTTGGTATTAATCTTGAGTGGCTCCCAGTAGCTGGCTGGGGTCAATTAGCTGGAGATAAAATATTACCTTCTGTAACCCTAGGCTTTGCTTACGCTGCATATATTGCTAGATTGAGTAGAGGCGGTATGTTGGAAGTTCTAAATCAAGACTTTATAAGAACAGCTAGAGCTAAAGGACTTACTGAAACAATGGTTGTAATTAAACATGCTATGCAAGGGGGCTTAATACCCGTTGTATCGTTTCTAGGGCCTGCTATCGCTGGCCTACTTGCAGGTTCGTTCGTTGTAGAGACAATATTTCAAATACCTGGTCTTGGAAGGTTTTATGTAGAAGCCGCTTTAAATAGAGACTACACAATGATTCTTGGCACCACTATATTTTTCTCAGCAATGATTGTATTTTTTAATCTTTTATCTGATTTAGCTGCTCTTTGGTTAAATCCAAGATCTAGAGATATTTCATGAGTAACAGCGCTTCACTTTGGTCTGATGCACTTTACAGACTAACAAGAAATAAAGCAGCAATGGTTGGAGGCTCTATTCTTATCATATTGATTTTGTGTGCAATTGCAGCACCTTGGATCGCTCCATATCCTTATGCATATCAAGATTTGGATTTAGGGGCGGCACCTCCATCAGCTCAACATATCCTCGGGACTGATATCTTAGGAAGAGACCTATTTAGTAGAATTTTATACGGAGCAAGAGTTTCTTTGCTTGTTGGTTTTGTTGCAACTGGAGTTGCATTAGTCATTGGTGTCTCATGGGGCATAGTAGCTGGATTCTTTGGTGGAACAATCGATTCTGTAATGATGCGTATAGTAGACATTTTATATGGACTTCCTTTCATCATTTTTGTAATTTTACTAATGGTTATATTTGGAAGTAACTTATGGCTATTATTTGGAGCCATTGGTGCTGTCGAGTGGCTAACAATGTCTAGAATTGTTAGGGGGCAGGTTATAGGCTTAAAAAATCAAGAGTTCGTTTTAGCAGCAAAGGCTATGGGCGTAAGTAATTTTTCAATGTTTAGAAGACATTTACTTCCTAACATTCTTGGTCCAATAGCTGTTTATGCAACATTAACAATTCCGCAGGTTATGCTTTTAGAAAGCTTTCTTAGTTTTCTTGGCTTAGGAATTCAACCGCCTATGAGTAGTTGGGGAACTCTTATAAAAGATGGCGTTGAGTCCATGGAAGAATATAGCTGGTTATTGGTATATCCAGGTATTACATTTACAGTTACATTGTTTGCCTTAAATTTCTTTGGTGATGGCTTAAGGGATGCATTGGATCCTAAGACAACCGATAGTTAAAAAGCACTAATACCAATTTTTATAATCTGCCCGGGCATCAAATCAGAGTTTTTAAAATTATTAATATCTTTTATGCTTTTTATACTGACATCAAACAGATCTGATATCTTATAGAGATTGTCACCTTGCTTAACTGAGTAAAGAATTGTCCTCTTTTTAGAATCCATATTCCTGTAAATATTTTTATTACCTATGGTTAGCTGTTGTCCGAGTTGAAGATATGAAGACTTATTTAATGAATTCATCTTAGCCAGATCATTTACATCAATATTATATTTTATTCCAATCTCCCAAAGAGTATCGCCTTCAGAGACTATATGCATTTCATAAGGAATAAAATTATTAGTTTTAGTTTTGCTTAGTGGGATGAGAAGTGTCTTGCCGATAGAGAGCACCTCACTATTCATATAGTTAATTTGCTTAATAATTCCGACCTCTGTGTCATATTTTATTGCCAATTTCCAAAGACTGTCACCTCTTTCAATGACATGAGATATCCAATTTATATTACTTTCATTATCAAAGGGATTATCTTCACTATCTAATAAATAGTCTTTTTCAATTGGGATATAAAAAATACTTTCATCTGTTGGAGCAGACGCCCACTTTGTGTAACCAGCGTTTAATTTGTAAACAAGCTCTGGTTTGATATCAAGGTATTCACTCAGAACCATAATTTCTACTTGTCCCGGTATCTGTATTTTTTTTACAACAGGCTTAACTGGAATATCAGGCAAGATGATTCCATATTTTTCTGAGTTAAATACAAGCTCTTTCATCGCAATATACTTAGGAACATAATTAGATGTTTGATTGGATAAGTTGAGAGACCAGAAATTAGTTTGCAAGCCTCTCCTTTTGTTTTTTCTGATTTGCCTGTCAAGATACGTTGGCCCTGCATTATATGCAGCTAAAGCAAGATATATGTCTTGATCAAATCTCTCCAATAAGTATTTAAAGTAACCAATAGCTGCGTGTGTTGACCTGAATGGGTCATGTCTGTCCTCAGTCCACCAAGATTTATCTAAATTAAATAATCTGCCCGTTTTAGGCATAAACTGCCAAAGACCTACAGCGCCAGATGATGATATGGAGAAGGGGTCATAATTACTTTCAATAAAAGGCACTAAGGCTAATTCAACAGGAAGATTTGCCGCCTCTAATTCTTGAACAACGTAATAAATAAAATAGTAAGATTTATTTAAATACTCATTAAATGCCTCTATGTCTCTTAAATGGGTATTCATATAAAAAAGAGTTTGACTGTCTATTTCTTCATTAGTTTCTAAAGAAGATTTTTCTATAATGTATTCCCATATATTGGAAGCTACAAAGTTATCCACTTCAATTTCATTTATAACATTTTCGTCATCTGCGTAAATTGCTACTGACTCAGTAGATAGCTCATCAACAGAAATAGATTGGTCGAGTTGACAGCTGCTAATTAAAATTAAGCTTACTATTATTAAAAATTGTCTTTCCATTCCCTTATTGCCTTAAATACATCAACTTCGATTCTTGGTGTATTAAATTTTTTATGAATACTTTCTTGGATATCCTTATTATCGCATCTTAAAAATGGATTGGTCTTAAGTTCTGATTCAAGCGTTATAGGAAGTGTAGGCATTTCTAGCTTTCTTAATTCCTTGACTTCATTTAATCGCAATTGAAGATCTTCATTCAAAGGGTCTACCTCTAGGCAAATTTAAAATTGGATTCTGTATACTCATGACCACAATATATTTTCGTATTTTTAGGAAGACACTTCAGCTTTTTTAATGAATTATGCATTTGCTCATAAGTTCCCTCAAAAATTCTTCCGCATCCTCCGCTGAACAAAGTATCGCCACAAAACAATATCGGATTACCTTCATTGAAAGAGTAATAGGCAATGTGATCAAGCGTATGACCTGGTATTTCTATTATCTCAAAACTCAATCCAATAACATTTATCACATCTCCATTGATAACTCTTTTAGTTATAGATTCAATATCATTATTGGGACCATAAACATCTAAGGTATTATTTTTACTTAAGTCACTAATTCCACCTGTATGGTCAAAATGATGATGGGTGATGAGAATGCCGCTTAAATCTATTTGTTTATTTTTCAATGAATCCAAAGTATTTTTAGATTCACCGGGATCAATTACAATTGACCCTTCATTAGTTGTTACTAACCAAATATAATTATCGCTAAAGGCCTTAATTGGTTCTATATTAATCATATGCAGATTTTAAGTTAATTTTATGAAAACAGTAAATATTTATACCGATGGCGCCTGTAGAGGAAATCCTGGAATAGGTGGATGGGGAGCGCTCATTGAATATGGTGATACAACTAAAGAGTATTGTGGGGGTTTAAAAGAAACTACCAATAATCAGATGGAGCTTAAAGCTGCAATAGAAGGATTAAAGGCTTTAAAAGAACCTTGTATAGTTAATCTCACAACTGACTCAAAGTATGTGATGCAGGGTATTACATCCTGGATTCAAAATTGGAAAAAAAATAATTGGAAGAATGCTGCAAAGAAGGATGTCAAAAATAAAGAACTCTGGATTGAATTAGATAAATATTCTGAAAAACATGATGTAAGATGGCACTGGGTAAAAGGTCATTCCGGTCACAGACAAAATGAAATCGCTGACCAGCTAGCCAACAAGGGGATTGATAATCTTTAATTAAACTATGCCAAAAAAATACATCATTTTAGATACAGAGACAACCGGACTTGAAGTGCGCCAAGGTCATCGAATGATTGAGATAGGGGCTGTTGTATTAAATGATAGAAAGAAATCAGAAGAACATTTTCATACTTACCTTAATCCATCAAGACTTATAGATCCAGAAGCATCAGAGGTTCATGGCATCTACAATAAAGATCTTGAAGATAAACCATCTTTCGATGAGATTGCTGAAGAGTTTTTAGAATTTATAGAAGGATCTACATTGGTTATTCATAATGCAGCATTTGATGTTGGCTTTTTAAATAATGAATTAAAATTAGCATCCTCCAAGTATCCAATGCTAGAAGATATTTGTGAGATAGAAGACTCTTTAATGATAGCTAGAGATAAATTTCCTGGTCAGAGAAATTCTCTAGATGCTTTGGCAAATAGATTTGAAGTGTCTGGATATGACAGGACTTTTCACGGTGCTTTGCTTGATGCCAATATTCTTGCAGACGTTTATATTTTTCTTACAGGTGGTCAAAGTAAATTTGAATTTATGTCAGCTAATGGCTCTCAATCAAAAAAAGAAGAGTTATCGCATAGCACCCTAAATGCTGATGATTACGCACTAAGCGCAATTAAAGCTAACGATAATGACTTAAAAGAACATGATATTAAACTTACAGACATGAAAGAAAGAAGCTCTGTTGAACCTATGTGGAGAAAGGTATAGTGAAAAAGGTTATTACAAGATTTGCACCTAGCCCAACTGGAACATTGCATATAGGAGGAGTGAGAACTGCTTTATTTAATTACGTATATGCTAAAAAACATAATGGTTTATTTTTAGTTAGGATTGAGGACACAGATAGAGCAAGATCAACTAAAGAATTTGAAAAAAATATTTTAGATAGCCTTCACTCAATTGGCCTTTCACCTGACCAAAGTCCAATTAATCAATCAGAAAGAAATGATATTTATACAAGTGCAGCTCAGAAAATCTTAGATTCTAATCAGGCTTATTATTGTGAATGCTCTGTTGAAAGGTTGGAAAAAATGAGATCTGATCAACAGGCTAATGGCCAAAAACCCCAATACGACGGAAGATGCCGAGAGCTAAAGCTGGAAAAATTAGAAAAAAGAGTACTAAGATTAAAAACACCCCTAGAAGGAGAGGTTATCCTTAAAGATTTTGTAAGAGGAGATATCGTTTTTAATAACTCTGAGCTTGATGATTTAATCATTTTAAGAGGAGATGGAACACCTACTTATCATCTTTGCAACGTTGTTGATGATTATGAGCAAGGTGTTACAACCGTAATTCGTGGAGAGGATCATACTAGCAATACCCCAAGACAGATCCATATTCAAAAAGCACTTGGTTACCCTGAGCTAGAGTATGCCCATCTTCCTTTGGTGCTAGGGGAAGATAAAAAAAGACTTTCAAAAAGACATGCTGCAACTAGCCTAGAGGAGTATCAGGAATTAGGCTATCTAGATTCAGCAATTCTTAACACCCTAGCAAGATTAGGCTGGTCAAAAGGAGAGAGTGAGGTTTTTTATTTAGAAGACTTAATTAGAGATTTTGAAATATCCGAAGTTCAAAAAGCAGGTGCTATTTTTGATATTACTAAACTAGACTTTCTCAACTCACAACATATGGCTAATCTTTCATTAGAAGATTTTAAATCTTTTTTAAAACCATTTATGGTTAAACTGGCTATAGATATTGATACTCATCCTAAAATAGATTTACTCATTGAATCAATGAGATCTTCGGGAACTACCTTTAGCAGCGTTGCTAGCAATCTACAATGCTTCTTTTTAGATGTTGAAAACTATAATGAAAATGCAATTAATAAGTTTATTGGCGATTCTAGTGAAGTACTTACTGATCTTAGGTCTAAGATTTCAGATACCTCCAACTGGACAGAGGAATCTTTAGATAGTCTTTTATTAGAATATAGGGAAGAAAAAAATCTAAAGATTCCTCAGGTGAATCAACCTTTAAGAATAGCTCTTACAGGCTCTACCAATTCTCCATCTCTTGGTTTAACAATGTTTTTATTTGATCAGTCAGAGGTCGTAAAAAGAATTAATGACTTGATAGATCGGATTCACAAAGAAAGTTAAAAAACTTATCACAATCACTTCTTACTACTTCTTTCTTTAATAAGGCATTAACCTCGTATTCAAAATTTGTATTCTCGATATCTGATATATTCACTTTGTTTAAATCTGCCCTTTGAGAGGTATTATCATCAAGAATAGAAATACCGATGCCTTGGCTGATCATTGAAAGGGCCGCTGAGTAGGAATCTGACTTGGCAAAAAAATCCATTTTTATATTATTTTGTATTAAATAGTTCATTATGCTGTTTTCTGTGTAAAGGGATAAAAGATTAGTTATCTCTATATAAGGGAACTTGGACATGTTTCTTAAATCAACACTGTCTTTGATTTCAAAAGATTTCGGAGATACCAAAACATGCCTTCCTGTCTTTATAACAGCACTTTTAAGTTTATTTTTTTTTGGAGCATTAAAGCAAATGGTCATATCAATATCTGGCTTATACCTATCTTCAATAAGATCAATACTGTTTAAGTTAATTAAATTAAATCTAGTGTTGGGGTTTGTAGTTAAGTATTTTTTTATTAGTTCCGGAACTATTGTTTCCGCTAAGGAGGGAGTAGTACCTATATTTATAAAATCTGTTGATCTTGATTTAAAGGTATTTGCTATATAGTTAAAGTTTTTTAACTGACTGTTAACGATTGAGGCATGCTCGTATAAATCGTTTGCTTCTTCACTCGGGTAAAGTCTTTTACCTTCTCTTATAAACAGTTTAAAACCGAGGTTTTTTTCCATCACAGAAAGTGTTTTGCTTACAGAGGGTTGTGATATGCCGAGTCTTTCTGCTGCTATGGTCATAGAATTGTTTTTATAGACCTCGTAAAAGATTTCTATTTGTTTAGATGACAGCATTTAAATATTCTCCTTACATAACCTTTAGTTATATATATATTATAATAATAATATATATTTTTGGTATACAAACAATAAAAACAGGAGATATACTGAACTCTTACATTATTTAAGGGGACTACATTATGTATAAGAATTTATTTTTACTATTTCCATTGGTTATATCAACCTTTACTTTTGCTCAGGATGAATCTGCTTCTGCAGATGCTGATGTTGAAGAAGTCATCACGGTTGGTTCGCAAATCAAAGGGGCTAAAATTACTGGCGCCTTGCCTGTTACAATCCTATCCGCTGATGATATTGATGCTATTGCCACAAGTGACGGCGATGAGCTAATCAACAATCTTGTTGAGCAGGGCTTTAACTTCTTTAATGAATCTGAACAAATTTCTGGTGGTGTCAATGCTGCAAGAGGAGATGTTGGCGCATATAATTTAAGAAGTATGGGTGTTGGTAATACCTTAGTTCTCCTGAACGGAAGAAGGATGGTTAACAACGCTGGATACCAAACTGAAAAAATTGGAGATGACTTTGTTCCTACAATGACAGTTAACTCGAATCTAATTCCAACGAATGCTCTTTCAAGACTTGAAGTTTTAAAAGATGGAGCATCATCTATTTACGGAGCCGATGCGGTTGCTGGGGTAGTTAATAACGTTTTGCAAACAGACTATGAGGGCCTTAGAATTTCTGCTAAGTTGAGTGGTTACGATCATTTTGCTGCAGAAGACACTGATCTTAAAATCAAATATGGCACTTTTCTGAATGATGGAAAAACTAATATTAATTTCTCTTTATCTCATAGAGACAGACAAAGTATTGCTTTAACTGAAGATGAGAAGTGGGCTAATCAAGATTACAGAAGACTTATCCCTGCTGATTCCCCATGGGCCGGCGATTCATCTTTTCGTAATCAATATACTTACGGCATGCCTCAGATAGATTTTAGAGGTACTTTTGGCTGGACTGATAGCAGAGGTGAATCTCAGTTATTTCCAACAGGCTCTGCTGAATGTTCTAACTCAGGAGCTGTTGATACAGGAATGGGCTCATGTTTAGTACCTGATACTAACTATTACTACAATCCATCTGAAACTGGAAGACAGTACAGAGGAGACATGGAAAGAACAAATCTATTTATTTTTGTAAATCATGAGATGGATAACGGTATGGAGATGTTTGCTGAAATTGGTAGGTACGAATCTAATAGTCTTAAAAAAGATAATAATGGTTCTTTTACAGCAGGAATAATTGACCTACCTGCAGATTACTATTGGTTCTCTCAACTTCCAGATTCAACAGGAATTTCTGCTAATAGTAGAGAAGTCCGTATTGATGGCTGGAGACCTGCCACGATGGGAAGAACAACTAGAGTTAATAAAGAAGACTATAGATACCTTCTTGGTTTTAGAGGTGTTACTGAGTCAAATTGGTCATGGGAAACAGCGGTTCTATATTCAAAAGCACAAGCTAATGATGTAACAAGCGGAAGAGTATCCTTTCCTAAGTTTTTAGCATCAGTTAATGACTCTTCAGCAAATGCTTTTAATATTTTTGATCCCGATCCAACTACTAATAACTCTGAGTCTATATTTCAAGACGTATCAAGAAATGACACATCATTTTTAAGTTCTTTTGATTACAAGATTAGTAATCCAGAAGTTTTTGAATTACCAGCAGGTTCTGTTGGAATGTTGGTTGGTTTTGAATATAGAAAAGAATCTTATGTTGATGATAGAGATCCTTTATTGGATGGAACTATTAGACTATCAGGAACAAGTGTAACCAATACTTATCCTTTTAGATCTGCAACTATGGGTTCAAGTGCCACAGGCGATACAACTGGAAACAAAACAGTAAAATCTGCATTTGTTGAATTTCAAGTTCCTATAACAGACAGATTAAATGCGCAAATTGCATCACGTACCGAATCATTTTCTGACTCTATTTCAGCCACTGTTGGTAAGCTTGCTTTAGGATATGATGCAACTGACTGGTTAAAATTAAGAGCATCTACTTCAACAGCTTTTAGAGCTCCTAACCTAGTTCAAGTTAACCAAAAAGAGGTTGCTAGAACTGGAACAAGGAATGACATGTTGAATCAATATGTGCGTATAGAAAATGGTCTATCTGTCCTAACTTCTGGTGACTTGGACGGTAGTTATACAATTTTAAGATACGCAGAAGGAGCAAAGGATTTAAAGCCTGAAGAATCGACTAATACTTCATGGGGCTTTGTTTTAACTCCTCCAATGATTGAAGGCTTAACTATTACTCTTGATACATGGTCTATTGAAAAAGAAAATACTATTGCTTTATTTGGTAGAAACAATCATGTTATTGCTGATCTATTAGCTAGAATTAGAGGCGGCACAGATTGTAGCGCTGGAAACCCTGCTGTTGTTAGACTTGACGCTTCAAATCTAGATGATGAAGAACTTGCTTTATTTACTAATCTTGGTTTGTGTCCTGTTGGAAAAGTAGACTATGTAGCAGACGAATACTTAAATCTTGCTACTAGAACAGTTGAAGGTACTGATTTGGCTATTTATTATGACTTTGAAACTAGGATTGGAGAATTTTCAATAACGTTCGTTTCTTCTATCACTGATAAGTTTTACCAAACACCTACTGGTAATTTTAATGCCTTAGGTGCAGCCGTTGCTTCTGGTGAGCTCCCAGCTTACTCAGGTTTAAGAGGATTCGGTGATCTTAATGGAACTGACGCTGGTGCAGTTGAGCAAAAAGATAGACTGGCAGTAAGGTTTAAAAGAGGAGACTACAGAGCATCATTATCTGCTCTAAGAATAGGCGAGCTAAAAGATTCAGGAGAACAGTCAGCTGGATTTATGTACCTAATACCTTCTATGATGACTGCTGATTTATCAGTATCTAAGAATATTAACGTTGGCGATAATAAAGCTAGAATTAAGTTTGTTGTTAAGAACATTGCAGATGAAAGAGCTCCATTAGCTGATGGTTATAATGGATACTTCTCAGATATTCATTCTGATATGGGTAGAAACTATTACCTAGACTTAAGAGTGGATTTCTAAGAAAACTATAATTAAAAAGGGGAGCTTAGTGCTCCCTTTTTTTATAAATAAAGATTAGGATATATATATGCACGCTTATCAAAACAAAGGTTTCTTCATTGGTCTATTAGCATTTAGTGCAATAGTCTTATGTGGTATTTTTAATTTAATACCAGATAGCCTTCTTGCGTTAGAAGGGACATCCTTTGAAACAAATAAAGGTATTCAAAATATAAACAGCCAAGCTGCTTGGTTTGTTCTTGCTGTGCTTGTTCTAATGGCAATATGGTGGGCTACCGAAGCACTTCCTGTTGCAGTTACCTCGTTACTTCCATTGGCATTATTTCCTCTCTTAAACGTTGCCAGTTTCCAAGTTTCAGCCAACCCTTATGCTAACAAAAATATTTATTTATTTTTGGGCGGTTTTATATTGGCTCTTGGAATCGAGAGTTCCGGATTGCACAAAAGAATGGCGCTAAAAATGATTATTTTAACAGGTTCAAGCGGAGCAAGACTTGTAGGTGGCTTTATGGCAGTGTCAGCTCTTGTAAGCATGTTTGTTATGAATACATCTACTACATTAATGCTCTTACCAATTGGACTTGCTGTTTGTACCGTTGTTGCTTCAACGATTCCCGATATATCAAATCAACAACAAAAGTACTTTGATACAGCTCTGATGTTAGGTATTGCATATGCAGCTACTATCGGAGGAATGTCTACCATAATTGGCACGGCTCCAAACCTTGTTTTCGTAACTTTTATGAGTGAACAATATGGAATTGAAATTGACTTTTTAAGTTGGATGAAATTAGGAGTTCCTGTTGCTTTGGTTATGTTAATTTCTGCATGGTTAATTCTTACTAAATTTATTTTTCCTACTACCATCATTGCAACTGCTGAGACTAAATCCAAATTAACACAAATGTTAAATGATCTAGGCCCACTATCAAAAGACGAAATAAAAATTTCTATTATTTTTGGATCTGCTGTTTTGGCATGGATGACAAGCAGGGTAATTAGAGAGACTTTTGGAATAGGATTAGAAGATGCTGGAGTTGCAATCATAGTCGCTATTTTATTATTTATGATTCCATCATCTAAAAAGGGCTCTGATCTAATGCATTGGGATAAAACTACTAAATTACCTTGGGGTCTTTTGATTTTATTTGGTGGTGGCCTATCTTTAGCTGCTCAAGTATCAAGCACAGGATTAGGAATATGGATTGGACAGGGTTTAACAGTTCTCCAAGATGTCGAGCCGATAGTTTTAATTTTAGCTGTGGCAACGCTAATAATATTTTTAACTGAGATGACAAGTAATGTTGCAACAACCAGCACCTTTCTTCCAGTAATAGGAGCCTTGGCAATAGCTATAGGTGTAGTTCCCGTCTCTTTAACAATCCCAGTATGTCTTGCCGCAAGTTGCGCCTTTATGCTGCCAGTAGCAACACCACCAAATGCTATTGTTTATGGTTCAGGGAAATTTACCATTGCTACTATGATGAAGGCTGGTTTTGCTCTTAATATTGTAGGTATTATGGTTGTAACCTTATTCTCATATTATTTAGCACCCCTAGTTTTCTAATGAAGTATAGATATCAACTACTTCTTGCCTTGGTCTTTTTTCATGTGCAAGCACAGCAAAGTTATATAGATTATGTATCACCGTTTCATCCTATTGAAAGCTCATCTGGAATGGTTGTTTCTCAAAATGATCTTTCTTCACAGTTAGGCACAGAGATTTTAAACAAAGGTGGAAATGCGGTAGATGCAGCAGTAGCGGTTGGGTTTTCTCTAGCTATAACCCTGCCTAGAGCTGGAAATCTTGGTGGCGGTGGTTTTATGCTTGTCTACATTAAAGAAAAGCAAGAAATCTATTATATTGACTACAGAAGCTCGTCCCCACTGAACGCTAATATTAAGGATTTATTTAATACCAATCTTCCTGAAGATTATAAGAAAACAGATTTTGATAAATCTAGATTTGGCCATAAAGCTTCAGCCATTCCTGGAACTGTTGCAGGTCTTTTAGAGGCACATAGAAATTTTGGTAAATTATCCCTAAAAGAAATCTTGGAGCCTGTAATCAAACAGGCATCTGAAGGTATTAAAGTTAGCTACGATCTAAATAAAGCTATTGAAAGTACACCACAACTATTTAACGATCCAGAATCAAGAAAAATTTATTTTGATAATGGAAAACCACTAGTTAAAAACACCCTAATGAAAAGACCTGATTTAGCGGAAACTCTTTCACATATATCAGCAAATGGTCATAAAGGTTTTTATGAGGGACCAACAGCTAAAAAAATTGTTGAAGCCATGAATGCAAATAATGGATTTATGACACTAGAAGATTTTAAAAATTATAAAGTTAATTCTGGCTCACCAATATCCATTTTATATAGAGGCAATGTAATATTTACAGCCGGTCCTCCATCAGGAGGGGGTGTAGTTCTTTTAACTGCTCTAAAAGTTCTTGAGAGTTATAAATTTAAAAAAGCTGATAGTAACTCAGCAAGAACTTATCATCTTATAGCTGAGGCATTGAGAAGAGGTCATAATAATAGATCTCATGAAATTGGAGATCCTAATTTTTATAATGTCCCAATAGATTCACTGCTTTCAAAAGAGCGTATTAAAACTTTACAAAGCTCTATTAATTTCAAAAAAGCTACTCCAAGCTCAAAAGTAAAGCCATTTTCAGTTACCAGTGAAAGTAGGGATACCACTCATTACTCAATAATTGATAGCGAGGGTAACGCTGTCTCCAATACATACACCCTAGGTTATTCGTTTGGCTCTGGCGTAACTATTCCAGGAACCGGTATCTTGTTAAATAATCAGATGAATAATTTTGCTTACAGATATGGAGATGATTCAGTCGAGGGAAGGGCAGCTAGTAAAGGAAATAGATTTATACCAGGAAAAAGGCCAATGAGTACTATGGCCCCTTCAATGGTTTTTAATTCTGAAGGCAGCCTCACACTTATAACAGGTTCACCTGGAGGGTCTTTTATTCCAGCAGCAATATTAAGAGTTATTTCAGGGGTTATTGATTTTGATTTAAATATAGGAGAGGCAACTATGCTTTCCAGGATTCATAAGGATTGGCCTTATTCCGGTCTTGATTATGAAACCACTCTAAGCTCAGATATTGTTAAAAGATTAGATACCATCGGACATAAACCAGAAAAACAAAAAACACTTGGAAGCACTCAAAGCATTCATATTATTAATGGCGTTAATTATGGTTATGCAGATCTTAGAAGACCAGGTGCATCCGTATCAACTCAATCTGATTAATTAACTCTATAATTTAATGGCGGCTCTCTATCGCCCAGCAATGCTTTATATTTAAAATCAATTCCTCTTCTATCTTTAAGCTCTTTATTAGCTTCGATTATTAAAGTTTGATCCTTATATATATCTATTGCAGTTGCTGCAAGAGTCTTTGCTGCAAGCTCTGCTCCCTTAAGCCCAATTGAAGTTCCTCCTGATGCAACAGCTTGCCATGAATGTGCCGCAGTTCCAGGAACCCAGGTTGCTGCTCGTAAGCCTGCAGTTGGTACTGTCCAACTAACATCGCCAACATCAGTAGATCCGTAGCTATGAGATATCTCATATTCTCTAACAGATTCTTGTGAACCAATTAGGTTATCTGGCTCAATAAAAGTTTTGTAAATTTCTGTAGCAAATGCATTTTCTTTATCGTTATAAGCTATGCCACCAAAATTCATAAGGTTTTTATGCACTATTTTTTGAATCGTTTCATTTGGTAATAAGGAATAGTTTCCATGCATAACCTCATATGTAACATTAGTCTCTGTTCCAAAGGCTGCTCCTTCGGCAGTTTTAACTAATCGTTTAAATAAATCTTCAACTACTTTCATTTTAGGATGTCTTACGTAGTAATAAACTTCAGCAAGATCAGGCACAACATTAGGAGCAAGCCCTCCTTTAGTAATTACGTAGTGCATTCTAGATTCTTGGGGAATATGCTCTCTCATCATATTAGACATCATATTCATTGCTTCAACTCCATCAAGAGCAGATCTTCCAAGTTCAGGAGAGCCAGCTGCATGTGCTGAAATCCCTTTAAAAGTAAATCTTGCTGATTTATTTGAATTTGAAGTTTTAGAGTTTGCAGAATTGTTATCGTCTGGATGCCAATGAAGGACAATGTCAACGTCATTAAATAGTCCATTTCTAACCATGTAAACTTTTCCTGAGCCACCTTCTTCTGCTGGTGTTCCATAGAATCTTATTCTTCCTTCTGTTTTGCTTTCAACTAGCCACTCTTTAATAGCTACACTAGCCCAGGCTGAAGAAGCTCCAAATAAGTGGTGGCCACAAGCATGACCTCCACCGGATGCGTTATCTGCAATTTCCTTAAAAGGAGATGTAGTCTGTGATAAACCGGGAAGGGCATCAAACTCTCCAAGAATTCCTATAACAGGGCCACCACTTCCATATTCAGCTATAAAAGCTGTTGGTATCCCAGCAACACCTCTTGTTATTGTGAATCCCTCTTTTTCTAATGCATCTGCTAATAGTTCCGAGCTTTGATTTTCTTGATACCCGAGCTCAGCATGATTCCATATCTTTAATGCAATCGTTTGGAACTGATTTTTATGACTATTAATACTATTTTCAATTAACGCTGCGTTTACATTTTCTACAAAAAGAAAACATATTATGAAACTAAATATTTGCCCTTGAAGCTTATTTCTTTTCCTACCCATTCCTCTTCTCCCATATTCTTAATAATATTTGTATCTCTTGATATTAATACTTTTCTTTTACCTTGGGAATCATTGATATAAATAATAGCTTTTAGTTTCTTATCAACAGGGTCGGGAAGAGTTGTGTATCCAATTACAATTCCTTTGCCTTCACTTAAAATGGAAAGCGGAATTGGTTTTTCAATTTTCTCAGCCTCACTTGTTACGTCTTTAGAAATAAAATCCATCAAGGGCTCTTTAGCCCAAAGTGCAAAAGCTTGTTTTGTCATCATTCCAGAAACACCAGTGACTAATCCTATTTTATTATTATCTTTTCGAATCTCAGAGAGCATTTTGACTGTTGAGTGAATCATGTAGTTGTTAAGTGGCCCGCCTGCAAAAGACATTCCCCCAGTAACTGTTTTTATATCCTCGTCTTTTAAGCCAAGTTCATCTGAAAACATCTGAACAGCTACAGGAAAGCAGCTATATAAATCAAATGTATTAGCACTAAAATTATTTTTCTTACTTATATTCATTATAAATTGTAGCAGCAAGCTCTAAACCTAAAGGCTTTATCATATTAGGTCTTTGAATCGTAGCTATCATGTGATTTGTTTCAGATGAGGCGAGAGGGTAGATTCTTTTATTAATAGGAATATTTAATTTATCTGCAAGATTTTCACTACATAAGATCATCGCTGATGCCTGATTGACATTCCAGCTGGTACAGTGATATTTATTATATGGAGTTGCCTGAACTGGGTTTTTCTTACTTGGCGTTGCTATATCCTCCCATTCTAACTTTTCACTTATCCAGCCATCTGTATTTAATGAAGCTATTAATGAAAATTTCTCGTAAAGTTCACCAATCATCTTTCGATGCTCTTGAAAGCCCAATCCCTTACTAGATCTTAATGCAGATTCTAGAATGGCATAATAACCTACAGCCATTAAACCCAAAGCCTCTGCCTCCTCTTTAATATGCAAATCTTTTTTAGCCTTTACATAATGATCTGGATTTTCGCTCAACTCAGTTTCAATAAAATCTTTACCTTCTATTAAAGCTCTAATTTTTTTAAATCTTGCCTCACCACCAACTATAAGAGTTGCCTGAATTTCATTATTAATGATCTTAGCGCAAGCACTATTTATTAAATTCTGCTGAAGAACTCCTATCTTTGTAACACTAGTTTTAACTGAAGAAATCCCATTCCTTTCTGCTATCCACCTGCCTGGGTCCCTATACTTCCAAAATCCTTTAGGAACCTGAATTTCATCTATGTATTGAGCAATATTAGGATTAGTTGTATCTTTGATGGCGTCTTTAGTAGCCTGATCCATAAGGACTAAAGCTTCATCTAATTCATCAAAAGTACCTTTTTGCTGAATTGAGCTTATTCCAATTACAACAGGCCTATTCATCCTTAGAATTAAGCTACTCTTCAACTTCTTCATAAAGAGGCATTGCAGCTATATTGAAGCCAGCATCAACATAGGTTATTTCACCTGTTATACCGCTTGCATAATCAGAGCATAGGAATGCTGCGACATTACCAACTTCTTCTGCGCTTACGGTTCTTCCTAAAGGAGCTCTTGCAGAATGTTGCGACAACATCTTTCTAAAATTCTTAACACCTGATGCAGCTAGGTTTTTATTGGCCCGGCTGATATTGCATTAACTCGAATATTATCAGATCCCATTGATGCTGCTAAAAATCTAGTATTAGCTTCTAAACTTGCTTTAGCTAAACCCATGACATTGTAATTTGGCATTGTTTGAACTGCGCCAAGGTAGGTGAGAGTTAGAAGGGCTGAGCCATCATTTAAAAAAGGCTTGGCCGCTTTAGCCAATGCAGTAAAACTATATGAGCTAATATCATGGGCAATCCTGAAACCTTCTCTAGTTGTTACATCCACAAAGTTACCTTCAAGCTGATCAGCTGGTGCATAGCCAATAGAGTGAACAAATCCATCAAACTTATCCCAGTGCTTGCTTAACTCGTCAAAAGAATTATCTATCGACTCATCTGATGAAACATCACATTCAATTAGAATATCAGATCCATATTCTTTAGCTAAAGGAGCAAGGTTCTTTAACAACCTTTCACTTTGATATGTGAATGCTAATTCAGCTCCTTCCCTGTGCATCGCAGATGCTATACCTGCAGCTATAGAATATTTATTGGCTAAACCAGAAATTAAAATTCTTTTATTTTTTAGTAACATTATTTTTATATCTTTGTAGTTAACTTATTCATTGTAAAAGATATTCATATTCTTTTCGTATTTTATCTTAAATTATTATGTGTTTTAAAAATATATACCTAAGCTACTAGGATATATTCAGAAAATGTGTTAATAAAAACTTTCATAAAATAGTTGTATTGTTGTTAATTTACGTGTCACAATCATTCCACATGTATTAAATGCGTTCATTTATGGATTGTTTTTATTATATTTATATAAATTTTTAACTACAGGGGAATTGTATGTTTAACAAAGAGAAATACTTACTAGCTTTTTTGCTTAGTTTTTCTTTTATCTCTACAGCTGTAATAGCTCAAGAAGATAATGGAGATTCTGATGTTGAAGAAGTAACGGTAACCGGTTCGCGTATAGCGACATCAGAGTTTACTGGTGCACAACCAGTTGTCATAATCGATCAAGAAGCAATAGCTAGATCAGGAGAATTAGGAATCGCAGAGGTATTAAGAGAAATGCCTATAAACATTTCTGGTTCTTTCTACGAACGTTCTGGTTCATCAGCTGGGTCTCAAGCTCAGGTCAGCTTAAGAGGTTTAGGAGCAGGAAGAACTCTTGTTCTTATTGACGGCAGAAGAATCCCCGGTTCACCTAAATTAGATGGCGCATCAGCTAACATTAATATGTTACCAACTGCTGCTATTGAAAGAGTTGAAATTCTTGCCGATGGAGCATCAGCTGTATACGGTTCAGATGCTATTGGTGGTGTTGTTAACATTATCACTAAAAAAGGTTTTGATGGAATGACTGTGTCAGGTTCTATATCAGAACCAGATCTAGCCGGTGGTGAGGAAGAGTCTTTCTCAATCGTTGGTGGAGTTACTGGAGATGATTCTTCAATTACTTGGTCTTACGAACATTCACAAAGAGACATTATTTATCTTTCAGACAGAGATTATACAGCTGGTAGAGCTCCAACAGATGACAACTTCAGCACAGGCTTTAGTGTTTCATCATATGCTTGGAACTACATCCTTAATGAAGATGATCCTGCAAATGGTTTAGTAAAAGGTCAATGGTTACCTGCTGCTGAATGTCAAGGTGACTCAAGATTCTTACAAGATGGTAAAACATACATCCTAGGTGCTGCACCAACAGGTGGATTAGATAAAAACTATCTATGTTCATTCGATTACACAGCTATCATGGCTGAAAATGCAGGTAAGAAAAGTGATTACTTTACTGTAAATTATGACAAAGAACTTGGTAATGACATGACTGCATATGCACAAATCGTTACTTCAAGACAGGAAACATTTGGAAGATACGCTCCTCCAGCTGCTTTCATCAACCCTTACCCAGCAGGACTTGCTAGAGCAAGAATTCCAGCTCAAGCAGATGGAACACCTGAAAGAGTAGTAACTATTAATGTACCAACTCAGTTAAGAAAAAGATTTATTGAAATTGGACCAAGGGCTTCAGCAGATACTGACTGGACTGGAAACGTCGTAGTTGGTTTAAATGGTGTTGTTATGGACGATTACAATTGGGATCTTTCTATGCAGTGGCATATTGCTGATTACCTAACAAATGACTGTTGTTACCTTCAAAAACCTGAATATACAGAAGCTGCTACAGCTTTTGCACCAGGCGGAGCGGGAACGTTTAAAGGTCAAACAGACTTATTTCACCCAGATGTTGTAGCTTATTACACATCATCACCTTCAGTGACATCACACTCTCAGTTCAGAAGCTTAGAGTACACAATCGGAGGACCTTTAAAAATGGTTCCAAATACTGATTTTGTAGCTGGTATTCAAGATGCTGAATATAACTATGAAAATAATTATGACAAGCAAGTCTGAAGTCGGTAACGTTGGTGGTTCATCAGGAAACTCTTCAGCAAATTCAAGAAGTATACTGCTATGTTTGTTGAAACTAAAACATCATTAATGGATGGTAGAGGCGAACTATCAATAGCTGTCAGAAACGATGACTACAGTGATTTCGGTACTAACACTTCATATACTGTTAAAGGTTTATTGAAGTAATGGAAGGACTAACACTTAGAGCATCTATGGGAACTGGTTTCCGTGCTCCTGGTTTAGGCGATCTTAGCAGCTAACACTACATTTAGTGCTGATAGTCATAATGACTATGTCAAATGTGCTGCTCAAGGTATTGCTAGAGCTGATTGTCCATGATGAGCAAGTTAATACTTATATTTCAGCTAACCCTAATCTAGGACCTGAAACATCAGAATCAATGAACTTTGGTGCTATATACACATTGGGCAACCATTCTTTAGCTGTTGACTTCTTTAATACTGAAATTGATAAGTTCATTACTGGTATTCAGTTCAGGATATTATGATGCTAGTATTCTTGGCGCAGCTACTCTGCAACTCTAACGTCTCAGGGCGCATATTGTGAAAGACTTGAATGGCCAAGCTGATGCAAACTTACAAGTTTGTTACACGTAATCCAATTAATGGTAAAAAGCAACAGTATCTGGAACAGATATCAAATATACTGGTTTATTTGAAACTGGCGTTGGTGACTTTGATGTTAATCTTAGGAATGGTAGTTATGGATGAGTCAAAGTCAGAAGCATTCTATAATGGACCTGTTGTTAACTATGTAGGTCTTACATCATTCCTGAAATGAGATATAACTTTGATGTTGGTCACACACTTCAAGCTGTACCTGAATTGAATTTAGCTTTCAGTATTCATTATTGATGAGCTCGCTAGATACATTCATGCAGACTTACGTAGTGCTATAGGTTGATTCGAATGGAATGGTTAACTTAAGAGCGTTTATACAGTTCCTGGTGTAGATGGACTATCAGTATCATTAATGTTAAGAAACTTACTAAAGAAGATCCTCCATTAAATCTGCAATGGTAACTATAATAGAGCTATTCATGACAACTTGGTATGTCTACTATATTTGGATTCTCTTGGGATCTATAAGAGCTTAGTGAACTTATTAAAAGGGTTGCATTTGCAACCCTTTTTTTATGCCTGAATTAATATCATTTATAGCTTTCGCAATATAATATATAAATCATGTCTATTTTTTTAAAAAAGCTGAAAATATCTATTAGCATTTATGCATTCTCTTTACTTTCAAAAGTATCAATTCGTGTAATGAATATTTATATAAAATATAAAGTTAAATAATAAACTCCTAGAACAAACCACTAAAATCTTCTCTAACAATCATTCAGATTTCATAATTTCAGTGATAAAATTTTAAAATGAAAATAATTCAGTTTGTTCCAACTCTAGAGAGCGGGGGAGTCGAGCAAGGCGTTCTTGAAATAGCTAAGGCATTGGTTGATAACGGTCATGAGTCGCATGTAGTCTCTGCTGGTGGAAGGTTGGTAGAGGATCTTGTAAAACAAGGTAGTCATCATCATCTTTGGAATCTTCATAAAAAGAGTTTATTTACCTTTAAGCTGGTTAAGCCTCTCAGAAAGTGGATATTATCAATGAATCCTGACGTCCTTCATATAAGGTCCAGAATGCCAGCTTGGGTAGTTTGGAAGGCACTTAATGGTATTTCTAAGAAAAAACGCCCACAGCTCGTCTCAACAGTCCATGGACTTCATTCTATAAACTTTTACAGCGCAGTAATGACTAAACCTTTCAATATCATTGCAGTATCGAATAGCTCGAAAGACTACATCATTAAAAATTACACTAAAGAGCAATCAAAAAATATAAATCTAATTTATAGAGGGATTGATTCTAATAGTTACTTTAAGGGCTATAAGCCCTCAGATAAATGGCTTTCTGAATGGTATGCAAAATATCCTGAAACCGAATTCAAGAAGTTACTCACTATTGCTGGAAGAATCTCACCTCTTAAAGACTTAAAAAAAATAATTTATCTAGCAAAGGCTATTAAAGATAAATCTTCTCATGAATGTAAAGTTTTAATTGCAGGCGAAGCTAAAGACAAACATTCAAAGTATTTAGAAGAACTAAAAAGTATTATTCAAAAGCTTGGGTTATCAAATGATATTTATTTCTTAAATTTTAGGAAAGATATTAAAGACATATATGCTATTTCCTCAGTTGTTTATAACACTTCAAATAAACCCGAATCTTTTGGAAGAAGTATTCTTGAACCACTATCAATAGGCATACCATCTATTGGTTATGATAGGGGAGGCGTCAAGGAAATTCTAAACGAACTTTATCCGTTCGGAGCAATCGATCCCGATGACGATAAAGAGCTTTTAAACAAATCACTAGCTATCTTGGATGGAAATAATACAGAAACTAAAGTAAATACTAAATTTCTTACTTCTGAAATGTGTGACAAAACTATCAAGTTATACAAGGAAATATCCTCATGATCATTCTAGCGATTGCGATTGATATATTCTTAATCTTACTTTCTCTTAAGTATGCATGGTGGTATCCATCTATCAGCAAAAAGAAGACACGAATCATGATGTATCACATGATTTCTGATCAGGTGGCTGATAGTAAAAAATCAGGTCTAAGGGTATCAGAGCAGATGTTTGAAAAACACTTAAAATATTTTACTGATAATGATTGGAAATTTATTAAGATGTCTGAACTCAATAAATATAATGATGATGCCAAGGTTGTAGCAATAACATTTGATGATGGTTATCTCGATAACTATAAAACAGCATTCCCATTGTTAAAAAAATATAATGCTTGTGCTACTTTGTACTTAGTCATTGATAGGCATGACAATGACTGGTCTGTTAAAAAGAATTCAAAACACAATACCGGCATTCTCGCTAAAGAGGAGAAGCTTACGGATGGTCAAATTGCAGAGATGGTCGATTCAGATATTTTTGAATTAGGCGGTCATACTATTTCTCATCCCTTTTTACCAAACCTCACTATTGAAGAAAAAGAAAATGAAATAATTTCTTGTAAGACTATTTTGGAAAATAAATTTAATACCAAGGTAACAAGTTTTGCATATCCTTTTGGTATCTATGCACAAGAGGATGTTCAAATTATAAAGAATAGTAGCTTTGAGTCTGCCGTTACAACAGATGAGGGAGTTGTATCATTAGATTCAATTTATGAGCTCAAGAGAGTGAAAGCCTCTGGAAAAGATAATTTTTTTGCTTTTAAATTGAGAGTAAAGAAAGGTTTTAGAGGGTTTATCTAATACTTTATTAAAAAGGGTTTAAATTATGAAAAAGTTATTTATTTTTATTTTATGCTTCATGTTTTTTAATTTGATTGAGGCTGAGACTATTACTGATGAGAGACGGCTGTTCAGCAAAGAAATTACAAATTATGAAACCTGACTATCCAGGTACGCCACAAATACCTTATCAAGGATATTCTATAGTTTCCTTTGATATCAAGAAGGACGGCCTTGTAAATAATATAAAAACTACTGAATCACAGTGTGTTATTTCTAGAAATGAAGATGGAAGTATACTTTTTAAAAAATGCCCTTATTTTAAAAAGATATCTTATACAGCTGCTAGATATATAAAATACTCACCACCAACTATGCAGGATGGATCATCATGCTCAATAAAAGACCAGGAGCATAGATTCTCTTTTCGTAAATATAGGCATAAATTTAAAGACCAAGATCAATTTTTATTATATAAAGACGCCCAGAATATTCGCAGACAAGACTTTAAAACTGATATCGATTTAACTGTGTACATTTATAATTTATTCTATAAGCCAAAAAATACAAAACCTTTAACTGAACCCATTAAGCCTAAATATAGATCTTTATCTATACCTAGTAATCCAGCAAATAGTCAGCCAAGCAGACCTCTTGAAAGACCTATTCAGCCTTCAGGCCCGCCCTTGAATAGACCTCCAGGTAGTTAGTAAAAAAAATACAAATAATTAGTGCTCTCAGGGCCTTTATCCCTATAATGACATTTAGAATGGGGCTATAGCTCAGCTGGGAGAGCGCTTGCGTGGCACGCAAGAGGTCGGCGGTTCGATCCCGCCTAGCTCCACCAACAAATATTTAAAGGAGATAAATAATGTTCAATCACGTAATGCTAGGGGCAACTGATATTGAGGCATCAAAGAAATTTTATGATGCGACACTTGGTGTTTTGGGTGCAAAGCCAGGTTACAAGCACATCGGTCACGGTGGTGTTGTCAGATATATGTACTTTTTAGATGGAGGCACTTTTTTGATCTCTGAGCCATTAGATGGAAATTCAGCATCTCATGGAAATGGAGCAACTATTGGTTTTAAGGCAAAAGATACGGCAACTATTGATGAGTGGCATAAAATTGGAGAAGAGAATGGTGGGGTAACTTGTGAAGATCCTCCTGGAGTTAGAGATGGTGGTGGAATGAAAGCCTATCTAGGCTACTTAAAAGACCCATCAGGTAATAAAATATGCACTATGCATAATATTAAGGCTTAAGAGCTTATTAATTACCTGGAGCGGCTTGTCCGCTCAATCAAATAATATAGGGACTAAGGTTTAAATTTAAGCTTTAGTTCCTATTATTCTAACTATTGACCCTTATGGCTATGTAATCCTATACTCAGGTCACCTATGGCACATTCACATAACCACAATCATAATCATAGCCATCATTCTCCAGAGGATAGTGATTTTAGCTTAATAGTAGCTGTTTCAATTAATTCCTTATTAACAGTTTTTCAAGTTATTGGAGGCATTCTATCAGGCAGTTTGTCGCTAATAGCAGATGCTCTTCACAATCTAAGTGATGCTGCATCTTTGGGTATTGCAATTTTTGCCAGAAAAATAAGTAGAAGACCAGCAGATAACTCTAAAACTTTTGGTTACAAAAGAGCTGAGGTTATAGCTGCTCTTATAAATTTAGTAATACTAGTAGTGATAAGTTTTTATCTTTTATATGAGGCTGCATGGAGATTTTTTGAGCCTGTTGAAATCTCTGGATGGATTATTATTCTTGTAGCGGGGATAGCTTTAATAGTAGATTTCGTAACAGCCTTAATCACATTTAGTTTATCTAAAAATAACATGAACATGCGAGCTGCTTTCCTCCATAATCTTTCTGATGCAATGGCATCTCTTGCAGTTATTGTTGCTGGCTCATTAATTATCCTCTATCAATGGTATTGGGTTGATACTCTTTTAACCGGAATGCTTGCTCTATTTATTTTGTATCAAGCTTTTGCAATGCTTCCAAGAACAATACATCTTCTAATGGAAGGCGTTCCTGACGATATTGATTTAGAGGCTATTAAAATAACTCTTTCAAAAATAGAGCACGTAGATGACGTTCACCATATGCATATTTGGTCTTTAGATGAATCAACCATAGCTTTAGAGGCCCATGTTGTAGTTGATCTAAATGATTTCAACGATATGGAAAATACCAAAAGAATTATTAAAAAAAGCTTACTAGATAACTATGGCATTTCTCACTCAACACTAGAGTTTGAGCATGAAATGATGTGCTAGAAAAATCGCAGATGAATACTCCTATTTATTATGTTGATGCCTTTACTGATTCATTGTTTTCTGGAAACCCAGCCGCTGTAATATTCTCAGATATAAATGATCCTTCTCTAATGCAATTGATTGCCGCAGAAAATAATTTATCTGAAACAGCATTTATAAGGCTAGAGAATGATAAATATTTTATTAGATGGTTTTCCCCATCATGTGAGATCGATCTATGCGGTCATGCAACATTAGCATCTGCATTTATTTATTTTAATTATATAAATACTAAAGCTACAGAGTTTGAAGTTCATTCATTGAAAAATGGATCGTTGAAAGTTTCGCAAAATAAAGACTATTTATTTTTAGATTTCCCAAAAGATAATATCCAAGAGCATGATGACTATAGGTCTAGTATTATTGATGTCCTTGGAGGTTTAGTACCAAAAGAAATATTTAGGGGTAGGGATGACCTTCTAGTAATTCTTGATAATGAATCAGATATAGAGGACCTTCAGCCTGACTTTGCTTTACTTAAGAAAATTCCACTTAGAGGTATTATAGTTAGTGCTCCTAGCAGTGAGTTTGATTTTGTTTCTAGATGTTTTTTTCCCTCAACAGGTGTTGATGAGGATCCTGTAACGGGCTCAGCACACACGACTCTTACACCATACTGGTCAAAAAGGCTCAATAAGAAAAAACTAAGAGCTAAGCAAGTATCACAAAGAGGAGGCTTGCTAACTTGTGAAGACGCCGATGAAAGAGTTTTTATAGGCGGAAAAGCTGTCCTATATATGATTGGCAGTATTCATCTAACTTAGATTATATTTTTATAAGCTGCTTACCAAAATTCTTACCTGTTAAGACGTCTCTCAGAGCTTGAGGGGCATTTTCAAAACCTTCAGTAATAGTTTCTTTATAACGAAGTTTATCTTTGGAGATTAGGTCAGATAAAAAAGCAGTTGCTTCTTTCCACTCATTCATCCATTCGGTAACAACAAAAAATCTATGTTCTGGCTTAGGATCAAGAGCCCCTAGAACATTGAAAGGTGTCTCAACTGCAAACATATCTTTTGCATTATATTGAGATATGAAACCACAAATAGGAACACGAGCTCCGGCATTTAGTAAAGGAGCAACTGCTCTGGTAACTTCACCGCCTACATTTTCAAAATAAATATCAATACCATTTGGACAAGCATTCTTAAGATCATCCATTACGTTGCCTGCTTTATAGTCAACGCATTCATCAAATCCTAAAACCTCTTTTACATAAGAGCATTTTTCATCACCACCAGCAACACCAATAACGCGACATCCTTGTAACTTTGCTAACTGGCCAACAACAGTTCCCACAGCACCCGAAGCAGCAGAGACAACTACCGTTTCCCCTGATACAGGCTTACCAACTTTATTAAATCCAAAATATGCAGTTCTTCCAGGCATCCCAACAGTGCCTAGATAAGATGACAAAGGAATGTCTGAGTTTGGAACTTTAAATAGAGAAGGCTCTGTGTCTTTAGATTTAATATGAGTTTGCCATCCCTGATGAGCGCAAACTTTATCACCTATTTGATATAGATCTGAATTGCTCTCGACTACAACACCAACAGTTTCACCCGTCATTGGGTCTCCAATTTTTGCTGGTTCTGCATATGAGGATGAATCATTCATTCTTCCTCTCATGTATGGATCGATTGAAAGATATTTCACCTCAATAAGAATTTCATTTTTCTCAAGAGAGGTAATTGATTGTTTATTGATCTTCCAGCAACTATCTTCTGGCATTCCCTCAGGTCTTTTGTCTAGCAACCATTGAGTATTTGTATATTCCATATCTAATCCTTATGTTTATTTCTTATATGGTAATACAAAAAAATTATTCTAGTTTGTATTAATAATTTTCTTTAAAAATTTTATAAAACTATATTAACTGGGTAAGTTTTCGAAAGTGCTTTCTACAAACAACTTTATATATATCGTTACCACCAATTTTAATTTTAGATCCTTCTGTTACGACATTACCTTTTGAATCCAATCTAACAACCATAGTTGCTTTTCTTGCACAGGTTGAGCAAATTGTCTTTAACTCTATTAAGTTATCAGCAGAACCAAGAAGAGCGGAGCTACCCTCAAATAATTCTCCCCTGAAGTCTGTCCTAATTCCATAGCACATTACCGGAAAGTTCATGTCATCAGCTATCTCTCCTAGTTGTTGAACTTGTACTTTAGTCAGGAACTGTGATTCATCTACCAGAATGCAGCTTAACTTAGGAGTCTTATTATTATTTACATAAGTTAAAAAATTAAATTCACCGTCAAATATTATAGCTTCAGCCTCTAAACCTATTCGTGAAACTATCTTCCCATTAGAAGTTGCTTCGATTTCTTTTGGTAGAAAAATCATAGTTTCTAAATTTGTTTCAAGATAATTGTGATTTGATTGAAGCAATGATGTTGATTTGCCAGCATTCATGGTTGAGTAAAAAAAGTGAAGTTTTGCCATTATCTTTTTAAATTAGAGTTTATTAGGTAATAATAGTTCATGATTGTTTTTCAAGAAAGGGGTATTACTCATCTAGATCTTCATGGCGAAAGGCATGCTGATGTAGCTGATATGATTCTTGATTTTGTTTATCAGTATCAAGGTGAAATACCTTTAATAATAATATGTGGTAATAGCATCAGAATGATAACAATAGTTTCTGATATATTAACCAAAGACTCTATTACCTTTTCATCTCCCAGATTTGGTATTATAAGAGTGGAGAGAATATAACTATGAACATCCCAGATATCCTTAAATTCGATGACCAGTTAACGGAAGAAGAAATCATTATTCAAAAATCCGCTAGAGATTACTGTCAATCCGAATTAATGCCAAGAATTCTTTTGGATAATAGAAATGAAGTTTTTGATAGAAATATATATAAAGAAATGGGTAGTCTTGGTTTTCTTGGTGCTCCAATTGAAGGTTATGGCTGTGCTGGAACTAATTATGTCTCTTATGGGATTATTGCCAGAGAAATAGAAAGAGTTGACTCAAGTTACAGATCAGCATTTAGTGTGCAAACCTCACTTGCAATGCATGCAATTCATAAATTTGGATCTGAGGACCAAAAGAGCTTCTATTTACCTGAAATGGCGAAGGGAGATTTAATAGGATGTTTTGGCCTTACAGAGCCTGATGCCGGTTCCGATCCAGGCTCAATGAAGACCGTATCTAAAAAAGTTGATGGGGGTTATATCCTTAATGGATCTAAAACTTGGATTACTAATTCACCTATAGCTGACGTTTTAGTTATCTGGGCAAAAGATGAGCAAGGTATTTTAAGAGGTTACATAGTTGATAGGGGTGTTAAAGGATTAACAACTCCTGTCATAGAAGGCAAGTTTGCTTTAAGGGCTTCTGTAACAGGTCAAATCTTTTTAGAGGATGTCTTTGTTTCTGAGGAAAAGGTTCTCCCAGATGTTCAAAGTTTTAAAGGCCCATTTTCATGCCTGAATATGGCTAGATACGGAATAGCATGGGGTTCATTAGGTGCTGCAGAGCACTGTTGGAGTGCCAGTCTTGAATACTCTCTTCAAAGAGTTCAGTTTAATGCTCAATTAGGCTCCAAGCAGTTAATTCAAAAAAAATTGGCTGATATGCAAACTGAAATAACTCTTGGCCTTCAAAGTGTATTAAGGGTTGGAAGAATTATCGATGAGGGCTCTATGAAGCCAGAGATGATTTCTTTAGTTAAAAGAAATAATTGTCAAAAAGCACTTGATATTGCTAGGTCAGCTAGAGATATTCATGGTGGTAACGGGGTTAGTGATGAATATCATGTCATAAGACATTGCATGAACCTTGAAGCAGTTAATACTTACGAAGGTACGAGTGATATTCACGCACTAATACTTGGTCAAAAACAAACAGGCATAGCTAGTTTTTAATTTAGTCTAAATATTTTTTTAGAAACTTTTCGTAATCTTTATAAAGTTCCAGTCTTGTAGTTTCTTTTCTGAACCCATGTCCTTCATCGCCTTTTATTATATATTCGTAATCTACATCAAATTGCTTAAACTTATTTACCATGTCCACAGTTTCCTGAAATCTAACCTGTGTATCACGTCTACCTGTGATAATTAATACTGGAGCTTTAACATTTTCAACAAAGAAGATAGGGCTGTTGTCATATAAATTTTTATAGTCTTCTGAATTTTCTGGATTACCTTTTTCTATATATTCCATAGGCATTCCAACATCGCTCCACTGAAGGCCTCTCAGATCCATGCTTGTTAAATCATAAGTGCCAACATATGTGATTACACACTTAAATAAATCAGGCTCTTTAGTTGCTGCATGCATTGCTGCATAGCCACCATAACTAGCTCCAGAAATACATATATTATCCATATCAACATAACCCATATCCCTAGCCCAGAACAAAGCGTCATATTTATCAGTTTGCATTGTTTTACCCATTTCATGGTTCGCAAGAATCATCTCTTTTCTACCATGGCCTGTAGAGCCTCTATAATTAGGTTGAATAACCCCATAGCCCCTTGATGCATAAAATTGAACTTCTGGATTGTACCCAAAGTAGTCTCTTGCATTAGGGCCTCCATGAGGATGCAAGATAAATGGAATTTTTGATCCTTCCTTGTAATCTGCAGGAAACGTAATATAACCATGGAGTTTTAATCCATCTCTAGCTTTATAGGTGAAAGGTTTTGTTGTGGCTAATTTATAATCTTTTAACCATGGAGCATATGACTTAATTAAAGCTAAGCTTCCCTTGGAGGTATCAAACATATAAAGAGAGCCTGGGTCTCTTTCATTTGATATGCTGAATAAGAATTTTGTTAAGTCGTTTGACCAGTCATTTATGCTAACTTCGTGATCGGGGAATGCGCCTTCAAGAGATTTAGATACCGATGCAAAGTGATTATTAAAATAAACATTAGTAGTCTTTTCAGCTTGATAGGAAAAACCATACAAATCAGATCCATCAGCTTGGAACCATAAACCTAAATTACTGTCACCTTGAAGAGGGCTAGATATATCAAAATCTGGATCATGATATATCATTTCTGTAAATTCTTTAGTGTCCATATCAAATCCCCATAAGGCATTTGTATCAGTTTCATTTAAAATTGAACCATCTTGAAGAACAGCTTGGCCAACTCCTAAAACAGTTTTATTGTCTATATCAAATCTAACAGGAGAAAAGCATGCTTCCTGATGCATACAGCTTCCAAGCTTTGTATATGAACCATCTTGGTTATACTCATAAAAACTTCTAACCAAACCTTTATTGTCTCCATCGTCATCATAGGTGGAGAAGCCTCTGGCGACTCCATCCCAATCTACAATCCATCCCGCAAACCCTTCATCATCAATTGATGGAACTCTTGCGACTAGTTTTGTTTGCTTTGTATTTAAATCAAGCCAATATAAATCTCTAAAAATTCTATAGTTACTATTTCTATTTACTGTGATCATTATTTTATTCGGGTACTTTGGATAAGTAGAATAAATAGCAGGATATTTAATACCTGGCTTATTTTTAAAACGCTTTGCTTCCATTATAAGAGTGGTATCACTTCCATCTTTATTAATGGTGTATAGATTAGCTCCTGCAAAACCACCGCCACCAGCTCTAGAAACTAATAAAGTTTCTTCATTAAGCCATGAAAAGCTACTTACAGAGGATCCTGGCGTTGTTCCTGAAAGTACTTTTGGCTCCATAGTATTTAAATCTGTAACAACTAATACTCTGTCTACCTTCATTGCCTCTTTATCAGTTTCTTCTTTTTCATCTATTTCACAGACATTGTCTTTAAGTGAAACCATGGCTGCAATAAAATTACCAGATGGGGACAAGCTAGTACTAGCGCCTTGTCCATAGCAGACAAGCTTTTCAATTGGAATCATCTCGTCATGACCATCGGCAAATACCGAGAGAGGTATTGAGCTAAAAATAAATATGAAATTTAATGTAAATAGATTTTTTAAAACTTTTGTCATTTTGATTATAATTAGTTTGTTTATAGATATGAATATATATTCCATAGATTAATTGTCAAGTTTCCTTTACGGTTTATAAAAGCTCTGAGATATCGATAGAAAGCGGGTGTAAATAAAAAACTGCAAACTATTTACAATAAATCTCCTTAAGGGTATATTTCAGTGAAGTGTAAGCTTGCATTTAGGTATATTTTTTTGAAATATGCTGTTAAATCAAGGCTCACTATAAATAATCAAACATTCAATAAAGGGGATTTATTATGTTAAACAAGAATATTTTACTATTAACGGGCTTTTTGTCATTTGGTATTTTGTTTGCTGACAACCCAGGTGAAGACGTTTCTTCAACTGACACAGAGCAAACAACTACTGAAACTGCTGCTGAATCTACTACTGAAGAAGTTGTTACAGAAACTCAAGTCGCTAACAACAACTCTTCATCAGATGATGATGTTCAAGAACTTGGTAGAGTTAGTGTTACAGGTTCTAGAATTAAAAGAACTGATATTGAAGGAGCAACTCCGTTAATAACTATTACTAGATCAGATATCGAGTCTCAAGGTTTCCAAACTGTATATGATGCAGTGAGTAATTTGACTCAAAATACTGGTAGTATTAATGGTGAAAACTTTCAAGCTGGTTTTAACGGATCTCTTCAACCAATTAACTTAAGAGACTTTGGACCGGGAAGAACACTTGTTCTTGTTAACGGCAAAAGAACAGCCGATTACCCGTTTCCTTATAACGGAGAGTCTGCATCGTTTAACTGGGGATCTATTCCTCTAGCAGCTGTTGATAGAATTGAAGTATTAACATCTGGAGCATCTTCTGTTTACGGGTCAGACGCAGTTGCTGGTGTTGTTAACGTTATTCTTGTTGACGGTTTAGAAAAAAATACAGTTAGAGTTGTTGCTGGTAGTGGTGTTGGACAAGGCACTGGTGGCGAATCTATAAACTTTGAATTTTCAGGCGGTGGCTTCACTGATAAAGCATCATATACATACGCTTTTGAATACACTGACGAACAATCAATCCCAATTAAAAGTAGAAGTGAACATGATTCATATCTAGATGGAAGTGCAGCTGTACCTATCCCTAGTAGAGGCCTATTAATAAGAGACCAATACTATTATGGTTTGCATATTACTCCTGACCAGTTAATCGGTCCTGACGGAGCGGCTACTAACTTTACATGTGCCCAAGCTGATCCTGGTTACACTAAAGCTACAGATGAACAACATAATGCTTATGCTGCTAGTTTCTTTGGTTCATATTGTGGAATGGATACAAGTTCTAATGGAACATTAACAAACGAAAGACAAAAAACTTCATTATATCTATCTGGAACTTACGAGTTAACAGATAAAATTGAAGCCTATGCAAAAATTGTTCACATGACGACATTTACTGCAGGTACTTTAGATAACCTATTTACTCCTTTTGTATGGGTAGCAGGTCCTCAGCAATATGGAACACAATATACACAAACTTATGGTGTGCCAAGTAATCAGCCGGCTGCTGGTAGTCAAGCTTCGATGATGGACTTTAGAATCCAAAAAATATTCTCTAACGCTGTTAGAGGAACAGAATATGACGAAGAAACAACAACAATGGATATCGGCTTAAGAGGTATTTTATCTAATGGATACGAATGGGATGTTTCATACACTGATAATACGTATGACGTAGTTTCATCTGGAAGGAATTTTCTAGCTTCGGATCTTTATGACAAAATTCATAATATTGGTGGAGTTGATGGATGGGGTAATGCCTGTGTTCTAGATTCTACAGATCTTATAGATGGAGATGCAAGTAATGGCGAAGCGGTTGATAATTACGGATGGTATGCTTATTCAGCTTCATACAATCAGCCTAACTGTTATAACTGGGACTGGTACTTAAATGCTCAGTCTTCTGAAGAAATTGAAAAATTAAGAGTACCTAACGTAGAACCTGCTGATGCATTTTCTGAGTTATTTCAAGCAAGTATAACTGGTGAAATCATGCAGTTACCTTACGGACCTCTTCAATTTGCTGCTGTTGTTGAGCATCAAACTAAAGGTTATGACGTTCAATTAAGTCAATTAAATAAAGACGGTAAACTATGGGGTATTGGTGGAGTTGATGGTGGTGGTGAGAGAGATAGACAAGCATTTGGCTTTGAGCTTTCAATACCAGTTCTTGAAACATTATTACTTAGTCTTTCAGCAAGAGTTGACGAGTACGACGACTCTAAAGTTAATGTTGATAGAAAAACTTACGGTGCTACATTTGAGTGGAGACCATCAGATAACTTCTTAATGAGAGGATCTTGGTCTGAGTCATTTAAAGCTCCTGATCTTCCTTATTCATTTGTAGGTGAGAGAAGATTCTTTACGTCTGCAACAGATTACGCTCAGTGTTATGCAGACGGAAACTTCGGTCAAACAGGTGCTACTTGTGGAGCTATTTATAGCATTTCAAACGTAGACGGAGTTACAACTGGTAACTTAAATCTTAAGGAAGAAGAAGGTGATTCTTTCTCTATAGGTTTTGTTTATGAGCCAATTGATAGACTTGCATTCACTTTTGATGCTTTCCATATTAAATTAAATGATATTGTTTCAACAAAATCTCTTGATGGTATTGTTAGAGACGAGGCTGTATGTAGAGCTAGAGACGCAGGTGCAACGCTTTCAGCGTTTACTGATTATCCAGACTCATACTGTTCACAAGTTTATTCTTCAATAGTTAGGGGTGGAAAAGAGCTTATTGCTCAGAGTCCTACTTCATTAGCTGATGGTTCTATAACTGCTTTATACGAAACACCTGTTAATATTGCTGGTCAAGAATTCCTAGGGGTAGATACATCTGTAAGCTATAGCTGGGTTACTGATGCAGCTGGTGACTTCTTCTTCTCACTTAATAATTCTAATCAAATCGACTTAAAATTTGCTGAAGATGTTGGTGATCCACTGTTAAGTTATATGAATAGTGTGTATACACCAAGATCAAGACAGTCTATTAGACTTGGTTGGTCTCGTGGTGACTGGAGTGCTAGCACATCTACATTGAGAGTTGGTCACATGGAAGGATATGACGGAACTAAGAGTCCTTACTTTGATACAAACCTTTCGATTAGCTATGACATAACTCAGGATTCATATATTGGATTTACTGTTACAAACATATTTGACTCTATACCAGATTCAGATAATGCTTATGATAACGGAAGTTCTTTTTATCCTTACGGTTTCAACTCTTTCAGATACCCAAGATTTGGACCACAAGCTTACTTAGCCTATCAGCTAAGATTCTAAGCTAGAACTAAACATTAAAAAGGAGGCTTTTGCCTCCTTTTTTCTATAAAATTATTACTATTATGAAAAACACTTATTTACCATTTGTTATTATGTCAATTTTCACCTCGGCAACTTTTGCCCAGGAGACGATGGATGATAGAAATCAAATCAAAGATTCAATTTCTATATCTAAGAAAAGCATTGAGAAATCCGGCCTAACTCAAGAACAGATTATTAATCTTGACGAGCAAACAAGAATTCTGCTTGCGGATTTTCAATCTACATCAAAAGAATACGAATCACTAAAACTTTACAATGATCAAGTGCAAAAAATAATAAATTCTCAGCTCAGTGAAATTGAAAATATTATTTTAAAGATTGGCGAGTTAGATCAAACAAATCAAAGAATTGTACCTCTTATGCTTAAAATGATAGATGGCCTAGAAAATTTTATTTTACTTGACCTTCCATTTTTAATGACGGAAAGAGCTGAAAGAGTAATCAACCTTAAGACAACTATGGACAGGGGTGATATCTCAACTTCTGAAAAGTTCAGACTAATAACAGAAGCTTATAAAACAGAATTAGAGTATGGAAGAACTATTGAGGCTTACAGAGATAATATTATTATTGATGATGTCGAGACCAGCGCTGACTTTCTTAGAATAGGAAGAATAGCATTAACTTATTTAACGGTAGACGGAAGTAAGGGTGGCTATTGGGATACAAGCTCCTCATCATGGGAAGAGTCAACCTCTTCTATTAAGAGATCAACCGCTGATGCGCTTAAGATAGCAACTAAACAAGCACCTCCAGCTTTAATTAAAATACCGGTTTACAGAGAAGAAAATGAATAAAAAATTATATTTACTACCTTTTTTAATATTTAGTTTATCTGCGCAAGATAATGCTGAGCAACAGTTAGTAGCTCCAGTTATTACTGACCTAGATCTTCTTGTAGAGTCTGTAAAAAACACAGCATCTATAAGAGCGAAAGAAGATACGACAAGATTAACAAAATTTCTATCAGATAAAAACAAACAACAATCTCTTCTTACAAAGATGAGGGCTAATTTGAAAGCACAGGAAGCTAGAAGTGTTAGGTTAACAGATCAGTATGAGGCGAATGACGCAAAGCTATCTGAATTAGAGGAGCAACTTACTTTAAAGCTTGGCTCTTTTGGAGAGTTATTTGGTATTGTTAGGCAGACGGCAGGAGAGTCTAAAGGCCAGTTTATGTTATCACTAACAAATATAGAGTTTCCAGATAGGGTAGAGTTTTTAGGAGACTTAGCTGAACGTAAAAGTCTTGACCTACCAACTACTGCAGAACTTGAAAGACTTTGGTATGAAATATTAAATGAACTTAACCAAAGTGGAAAAATTAAATCTTACAATACAGACATTCTCTCTAAATCTGGAGAATTGGTTAATAGAGATGTCCTGAGAATAGGAGTTTTTAATACTGTTTCAGATGGTAATTATCTTAACCTAGTTAGCGAGCAAAACTCTTTAGAGTATTTAGCTAAACAGCCTGATGGCTCAATTAGGAGAGCTGCTAAAAAACTTCAAAACTCGAAGCTTGATTACAGAGAGGTTTATATAGACCCTACTAGGGGATCATTGTTAACAATGCTTATTGATCGTGCTGGTTTCTTTGAAAGAATAAACCAGGGTGGTTTTGTTGGTTATGTAATTCTTATAATCCTTACTTTGGGTATTGCCATGGGAGCTATTCAGTTCCAGTTTTTATATAAAGAATCAAAATCAATTGATGGAGAACTCCAATCTGGCAAGTTTTCAAATGAATCTATACTAGGTAAGTTAAATAATATTTACTCAAGCTATAAAGGAGATAATCCTGAAGAGCTAGAGGCTCAACTTGAAGATGTTTTAGCAAAAGCCTCACCGCCTTTAGAGAAGAATTTAAGTATTATTAAGCTACTGGCAGCTGTTGCTCCATTGCTTGGTCTTCTTGGTACGGTTATAGGTATGATTGAGACATTCCAAGCTATTACTTTATTCGGCACCGGTGATCCTAAATTGATGGCTGGTGGAATTTCTCAAGCTCTTGTTACTACAATGCTTGGATTAATAGCGGCAGTTCCTCTATTGTTTATTCACAACCTTCTAGATTCTAGAAGCAGAGCTATATCCCAGATATACGAAGAACAAGCAATAGGTTTCGTAGCGACATCATCAATCAATAAATAATGTTTTACTTTATCGCTCTTCCATTTAAATCTATCTTAGATTTCTTTGATAGGGGCGGTCCTGTAATAGTGGTTTTGTTTATTCTTGCTATAATAATGACATCTCTTCTTATAGAAAGAGTGCTGTTTTATGCTTCTGATTTACAAAACCTCACTAAAAATGCTGTTGATGATCTGACTAGTTTTAAGATTAAAAATAAATGGCTTTTTAACAAGATCAAATTAAAAAATATTTCGATTATTAATGCTAAGGCTAGTAAAAATATTCTTTTAATACAGGGTTTAATCGCTTTATGCCCTTTGCTTGGTCTCCTTGGAACTGTTACGGGGATGATAGAGGTTTTTGATATTATGGCCATTACCGGAACGGGTAATGCTAGGCTTATGGCTTCAGGGATAGCTAGGGCAACTTTACCAACTATGACTGGGTTGTTTATCTCCATTGTTGGGTTGTTTATGCTTACAGCGATTAAATCTACAATAGATAAAGCCACTTTAAGTATTAAATATGAAATTGAGCAAGTGAAATCATGATTAGAAGAAGAAATAAAGAAAGAGACGAATCTACAATCGACATAACACCTATGTTAGATATTGTGTTCATAATGTTAATATTTTTTATTGTTACCACCTCTTTCGTTAAAGAGACTGGTGTTGAAGTTAATAGACCTAATGCAGCAACAGCCGTGAGAGATGAAAGAGGAAATATACTAATTGCCATTACAGCAAACGATGAAATATGGATTGATAAAAGAATGATTGATTTAAGATCAGTTAGGGCCAACGTCGAAAGGCTTAAGGCAGAAAATCCGGAAGGCTCTGTAATTATTCAGGCTGATAAAGCCTCAAAGACAGGATTTTTAGTAGAGACTATGGATCAAGTAAGGCTTGCAGGAGTTCAAAATGTTTCAATCGCTGCTTCGCAAGATTGATCTAAAAAATAAAAAAACTATCTCCATTTTTGGAGGAGTATTTAGTACTTTTTTTATTTTTTTAATTATTTACATAATAATCTTACCTAGTGGAGTTGGCTTTAACTCAGTTAAGGACTCTAGTGTTGTTGATTTTGTTAGGCTGAGAAAAAATGATTTTCTTAATGAGAGGCAAAGAGCTCTACCTGACAAGCCACCTCCACCTAAGAAACCACCACCGCCAAAATTAGAAACTCCAGACATTGTTCAACCAACAACAGCAAATCTTGATATAAAATTTCCTGATATTAAAACACCAGTTGATCTAAAAGGAGCAATGCTTAAGGGTTCCAATTCTGTTGCTTCAAATAGTGCATTAATTCCACTTGTTAGAATAGCGCCTCGTTATCCCAGAGATGCCTTGATATCTGGTAAGACAGGTTTCGTAACTATTACATTAACGGTTGATGAGGACGGGAAGGTCATAGATGCTATTATTAGTGAATCAAGGCCGCCAAGAATTTTTGACAGAGCAGCTATTCAGGCTGTATTGAGATGGAAATTTAAACCACGTGTTGTTAATGGCGTTCCAGTTCAGCAAGTTGGCTCAACTACTATAGAATTTAACTTATGATTAAAAATTTATTTATTGTTTTTATTTTTCTTTTTAGTACCTCGGTAAGCTCACAGGATGCTATTCAGCAGTGGGTTTATAATATGCTTGAAAGAGCTCAGATTAAGGTTGATAAGGGTGATCTTGTTGGTGCTGAGAAAACGTATAAAGATTATGCAGATGACTCTTATTCAGATAGGTCTTATGATCATTTTGTAATTCTTAGAACTTATGCATACTTTCTTCTTTCCGAGGACAGAAATGATGAGGCTCTTAAATACCTTATCAAGGCTGATACAAAGAAGAGAATGCCAGATTATGACGTTTTTATGCTTAAGTTTGTTCTAGGACAGGTTCTTTATGTTAATGGGCAAAGAGACGAAGCAAAGAAATCATTTGTGGAGTGGGTTCGTATAGGAACAGAAAAGAATTTTGACTTAAGACCAGAGGGATACGCAACACTTGCAACAATTTATGCTCAAGACTCAGAATGGGACAATGCTTTAATCTACGTCACATTGGCATTAGATAATTCTTCTATATTTGTAGAAAATTGGGCACAGCTTAAGTTTGCCATTCACACAGAAAAAAAACAGTACATGTTGGCTCTTGAGGTTGCTCAGAACTTGGTTAGGATTAAACCAAAAAATAAAGCTTATATAGAACAAATGGCAGCTGTTTATAATGTTATCAGGTTTGAAGAGGAGTCTTTAGCCTCACTAGAATTCAAGCTTCAACAAAACCTATTAATTAAACCTTCCGAATATATCAATTTAGCAAATTTTTACTTGTATAAGGGACTCCCTGTGGATTCCTCAAAAGTTGTAGAGAAGGGCTTAAAGTTAAAGATATTAGAGAATAACATCAAACATAATGAGTTGCTTAGCAATGCATATATTATTGCCAAGGACTTCAAAAATGCTATTAGAGCCTTGATAAATGTAACTAAACTATCAGACGATCCCAAGTATGATTATAGAATAGGCCAAATTTACCTTCAGAATTCCGAGTACTCCGATGCAATTAAATACTTAAAAATTGCTAGAGGTAAAGGCTGGAAATCTAAGCCAGGTTCATTAGAGTTACTTATAGGCATATGCTTTATAGAACTTGATGATTTTGATAATGCTAGAACTGAGCTAGCGAAAGCATCAAATTTAGGAAAAGAAAAAGATGTCTTGCCATGGCTGAACTACATGGATTCAACTGAAAATTTAAGAGCCGCCGCTGCTAATTAGTGAACTTTTTTATTTTATTTGTGTCTATAAATATGTAGCATAAATGTACTTAAAACTTTACTCGTATATAATCCATTTCAATGACAATTAAAACAACACAACTTAAGCGTTCATTTGCCGTTGGCTCAGAAACTGTTCATGCTTTAAAGGGTATAGACTTGAACGTTGAGGCTGGAGAGTTTATTTCTATAATGGGTCCATCTGGTTCTGGAAAGACAACCCTTATGAATATTATTGGATGTCTTGATACACCAACTAGCGGAGAATACTATCTCAATAATCAGCTGGTTAACGAGTTGGATGAGGACTCATTAGCTCGAATTAGAAATAAAGAAATTGGTTTTGTATTTCAGTCGTTTCATTTGCTCGCTAAAAATTCCGCACTAGACAATGTATTACTTCCTATGAAGTATGCAGGTGCCAACATGGCAGATGCTGCCATTAGAGCTAAATTTGTTTTAGATCAAGTTGGCCTATCTGATCGAATTAATCATGGTCCATCTGAGCTATCTGGTGGCCAACAACAAAGAGTTGCAATAGCTAGAGCTTTGGTAAATAAACCAAGTATTTTATTTGCAGATGAGCCGACCGGTAATTTGGATTCCAAGACGGGAGAAGATGTAATGAATTTATTTAAAGAACTTAATGAAGAGGGGCAGACAATAATTTTAATTACCCATGAGCAAGATATTGCAAAGCAGTCGAAAAGAACCATAACAATAAGAGATGGATTAATAGAAACGGATAAACAAATATAAATATGAAAAATAATACTAAAAATCTATATAAAACACTTGGCATGATTATTATCAGCACTAGTCTTATTTCTTGTGGATCGGGATCTGATGCATCAAAAGAAACACAGTTTTACAAAAAGAAAGAAGTTAACCCTGAGAAGTTAGAGGTAAATATAGAGGCGTCAGGAGTTATCGAGGCTATCTCATCAGTAGAGATAAAGTCAAAGGCATCTGGAGAGGTTCTTTTTTTAGGAGCTGAAGTGGGGGATTATGTTAAAAAAGGATCTATGCTTGGTCAAATAGACCAAAGAACCCCTAAAAATATACTAGATCAGGCAAAGTCTGACTTAGAAGCATCTAAGGTTAGATTAAAAAATTCTGAATCTCAATCATCGCGTGGGAAACAGCTTCATGCTAAGGGAAGTATTTCAGATAAAGATTTTGAAGATATTCAAGAAAATTTTGCACAAGCCAAATCATCGTTAGTAAGAACAGATGTAACTTATGAAAATGCAAAGATAGCATTAGATGACACCATTGTAAGATCGCCAATAGATGGAACTGTAATTTCAAGACCTGTAGAAGTTGGACAGGTGATTTCCTCGCCAACTTCAGCCGTTGGTGGCGGAACTATATTAATGACGATGGCTGATCTCTCTAAAGTAAGAGTTAGAGCCCTTGTTGATGAAATTGATGTTGGTAAAGTTGAAATTGGCCAATCTGTTTCTATCAAAGTTTCCGCTTATCGTAATAAAGAATTTTTTGGTACTGTTTCTAAAATAGAACCTAAGGCAAAAGTAGAACAAAACGTAACTACATTCCCTGTATTAATAGATATTGATAATGGTGACAATCTCCTTCTTTTAGGTATGAATACAGATGTAGTAATCGAAATTATGAATAAGGATGTATCGCTTAGCGCTCCATCAATGTCGCTTAGAACAAGAAAAGATATATATTCAGCAGCAGCTCTTCTAGATATGAATAAAGCAGATATTGATACTTTTTTAGTTGATAGGGTTAAAGGGGAAGGCTTTAATAAATTTATTGTAATAAAGGACTCTAAAAATGGCCCTACTCCTACATGGGTGCAGATCGGGTTATCTGACTTAGCTAATGTTGAAATTATTGATGGTTTAAGTTCAGGAGACGTTTTATATATTCTGCCTAGTATGAGTTTGGTCAATTATCAAAAACGCTTTAAAGAACGAGTTAATGCATCCTTTAGTTTTGGAGCATAGGATAAGTCTATGCTGATCATGGAAGCTATATATTCTGCCATTTCCTCCATTAGGACGAATGCGGTTAGATCTTTTCTAACATCTCTAGCAATCATCATTGGTACTGCTGCTGTAATAGCAGTAATAGGACTGGGGTCTAGCGCAAATAAAGCTTTAGAAGAAGATATTGATGATCTTGGCGGCAGAACTCTTAGTGTTCAACCTAGTCAAAGAAGAAGCGGGGCTGTGACCATGGGCATCAACCCTTTGGTTATAAAAGATGCTGAGGCCTTAACTAGAAATACAGAGCATGATTGGAAGATATCACCAACCATGTCCGGTTATAGACAGGTCAAATTTGGTAATTCAAATATGAGGGCTAGAGTCGGTGGATACCTTCCTATTCATTTTGAAGTAAGAGGCTATGACCTCGAACACGGAAGATTATTCAATGAGGATGATAATCTTGGAAGAAGAAAGGTAATTGTTATTGGCTCTAAGGTCCCAAAAGAACTCAAAACCTCAGTTAAAAATATTCTTAATAAAAATGTCACTCTCGGTGGCGTTACATATGAGGTTGTGGGTATTTTAGAAGAGGAAGGTTCAACGGGTTGGCAGAATCCTGATGAGGAGTTTTACATACCAATACTAACAGCAGCTCAAAGAGTTTTTGGAACTGAGCGACTTGATGGAATCAACGTTGGAATTTCAAATGAAAGTAATGTTGATTACGTAATGATGACTATTGAACAAATTCTCAGACAAAAACATAATATTGGTCCTGGTAAAGATAATGATTTTAGAATAAATGACTATAGTCAATTCTCAGAGTTACGGAACCAAGCAACAGGAATCTTTACAGCACTTATAGCTGGTATAGCAGGCATTAGTTTGGTGGTAGGCGGAATTGGGGTTATGAATATAATGCTTGTTTCTGTTACAGAGCGAACTAGAGAAATTGGTTTAAGAAAAGCTCTTGGCGCTACTCAAAAAGCAATCATGCTTCAGTTTATTGTTGAGGCTATGCTTTTATGTTTAATAGGCGGTCTTGTTGGTATTTTTATTGGCACAAGTTTTCTCTTCCTGTTAGCCACACTTTTTGATTGGCCTTTTGCTATGCCATTTAGTGCAATAATTGGCTCAATAACATTCTCTTTGCTAGTAGGATTATTTTTTGGAATTTGGCCTGCAAAAAGAGCTGCAAGATTGGATCCAGCTACATCTTTAAGACACGAGTAAGTCTTTATAGACTTTTAGGATTTTATTTCCTTGAGCGGTTAGCGAGTACTCCTCATTTACATATCGAAATATAGAATCTTGATTCATGGTTTTACCATCAACATAAGACCTAATTAATTTTGTAAGTGATTCTTCATTATCAGGCTTCGCTAAGAGCTCAAGAGGTAAGATATCAGCCATATGACCCACCATTGTTGATATAACAGGAATTTTCAAGTGAAGAGCCTCTAAAGCCACCCTAGGTCCACCTTCTTTCCTAGAAGATATAACAAGTAATGCAGCATTTTTATAATAATCCAAAAGCTTATCTGGTGAGACCTCATCAATTATAGATATTTTGTCTTCTAGTTTATTTAGTTCAATCAAATCATCTAACTTACGTCTATCATTTCCACTTCCAACGATAACAAGTGACTGATTTATATCTTTCCAAGATTTAATAAGCAAATCAAACCCCTTAACTGCCTCAAGCCTCCCAACAGCTAGAATGAATTTTTTACCATTTTGTATATTATCTGGCAGGGCCGGAGACCACCAATTCTTAACAACAACAGATTTAGTTTTTAATGAGTTCTTTGCTAGATTGCTAACCGTAATAGCGATATCTGCTTTCTCATAAGCTTGAGTATTTTTTTTAATACCATGAACGGTACATACATGATTTAGCTTTATAAATTTCTTTATAAAATTAACTATCTCAGTAGTTTTACTTCCATGAGTGTGAATAATATCTGCATCTAATTTTTTTAATTTAAGTGCAAGACGCAATAAGCCAATCGGAGATCGCCTATTAAAATTACTAAAGCTTATGACATGTTTATTGTTAAACTTATCTGCTATCGAGTCATTGCACATGACAGTAACATTACAGCTAGTTTCTTGAAAAATTGAAAGTTCATCTACATGCTGTTCAATACCAGCAAACACATTACTTAATACGAGATGAATTACTTTCATTTACTTAACTTTTGCAATAGTTTGTATGCAAGCTTCTCAACCTCTGCATAAACATCATTAAATTCTTTTTGAGGCTTAAGTTGCATTTTTTTGAGACCATCAGCCATATTTAAATACTCTATGGATCCAATCTCTCTATTGCTTATTAATCGATTTATCTGACTTACTATTTTATTATCTTTCTCTATAGAATCCATATCAAAGACATATGTATTACCTTTTGAAGATAATGACTCATAAACCATGTTCATACTATCTTGAGATACTAATTTTACTGATGCAGATGAGATGGTTTCATCAAAAGAAATATCTGAATCGATATCATCATTAAGAACAATTAAAACATTATTATTTTCATTTGCTAAAAAGGCTAGCTGATCATTCATTTGCTTGCTAGTCCTCCTTGAGTTAAATATATACCAAGTTTTAGACGGATAAAGAGATAGCATATATTTAATTTGTTTTAGGATATGACTTTCATTAAATTTGTAATGATTATTTTGACCCCCTAGGGCTATAAATCCAATATCAGAACTAGGCTCACGAGTCTGAAACCTTTGCCAAGGATCCCTCAAAGAAAATTACATTATTTGTATTTTTAAATTTATAAGAGTCATGTGATGGAGCGCATATTAGATCAAATCTATTTTTAAAAAGTGATGGCACAAGAACAGCAATAGCTATGGCTTTCTTTTTTGAAACTTTCTTAAAATTAAGTATTTTTGAATAAGTTGAATGCCCAGCTCCAATAATAATATCAAACTCATTGTCGATAAATGGTAATTTTTTGAATAGGCATGAAAGAAATCTTTGAGTTGAAAAGGGCTGAACAACATACTCTGTTATCGAAACTTCAATGGATTTACCAACCTCATCCAACAGGACCTTAACCTGCTTTTCATGACCAATTTTCCCGTCTCTCACCCATAAAATATTCATAAATTCTTATATATATAATGTTGACTCTAAGTTTAGGTAACTCATAATGTTGCTATGTCTGATTACAAATCTATCTTTATATCTGATGTTCATCTTGGCTCCAAAGGTTGTCAATCTAAATACTTGTATAACTTTCTAAAATCTCACTCCTGTGAAAATTTATTTCTTGTTGGGGATATTATTGATTGCTGGCGCTTAAAGTCAAAGCTTTATTGGCCACAAGAGCATAGTAATGTAATTAGAAATATTCTTTCTATGGCAAAAAAAGGTACAAAAGTTACCTATATAACGGGAAATCATGATGATTTTTTAAGAATATATCAGCCCTTAGAATTAGGGAATATTGAATTAAAGGAAGAGCATACCTATACAACACATCTAGGAAAAGAATTTTTGGTTATTCATGGGGATCAGTTTGATATTGTTACTAGGTTTGGAAAGAGTCTTTCAATCTTGGGTGATAAGATTTATACCTTCTTGCTAGCACTCAACAAAGTGTTAAATTTTTTCAGGTCAAGGCTTGGTTTTGGTTATTGGTCATTAGCTAAATATCTAAAAGATGCTACCAAGAAGACCATGAATAAAATGTCAGATTACGAGAATAGCCTCTCAGATGAGTGTAAAAGAAGAGGTTTTGATGGAATAATTTGTGGCCATATACACAAGGCAGAAATTACCAATATAAATGGTATCGAATATCATAATTGTGGAGATTGGGTTGAATCAATAACTGCCTTAGTTGAGACAAATGAAGGAGAATTCAAGCTAATTGACTGGGGTTTAATTGAAAGACAGAATACAAAGCTTCTCCGCTCAGCTTAATTCTATAAAATGCAAAATGATCTTCAGCAAATAGCCATAGCTCTTATTTCACAATACGGAGAGGAGGCTATGACAATAGCCATGCTTAGGGCTGCAGAATATGCAGCATCACTTGATGAGTCAGAGTGGGCAAGGTGGGAAGCCGTAATTAAAATTATAGAAACAATAAACACCGACTCTATCAAGCACTAATCATTTATAATTAGATTACTATGACCAATGAATCTATTGCATTTACTATTAATAAAATAATTGAGGAGTCTTATAATCCCTCGTATGTTGAATTGGTAAATGAAAGCTTTATGCATAATGTACCTAAAGATTCTGAGTCACACTTCAAGCTTGTTGTTGTCAGTGACATTTTTAAAAATATGACCTTAGTGCAAAGACATAAACATATTTACTTATCTCTAAAAACAACTATGAACAATATTCATGCTCTATCAATTAATGCATTTGATATAGATGAATTTAAATTAAATCCCACTAAATCAGAGTCTCCAGACTGTATCCGTAAAAAATAATGAAAACCTATATAAAGAACTATTGTGATAATGTTATTAACAACCCATTATCAGTTTTAGTATTTGTTTTATCTATTGTGGTTATAGCATCAATGGGTATTTCAAATTTTAAACTTGATGCTTCTTCTGATGCTTTGGTATTAGAAGGTGATAATTCACTTAAGATTTACAGAGAAGCTGAGGAGGAGTTTGGTGACTCAAATTTCTTATACGTAACATACGAACCAAATGGAGAGCTTTTTACTAAAGAGTCACTAGATACGATTCTCAGTATAGAAAAAGATTTAACTCTTATAGATGGAGTTGACTCTGTCTTATCGCTCATGGACGCTCCCATATTCTTTCAGCCACGGGTAGGCCTAACTGATGTTGCTGATAATTTAAAGGATTTAACATCTGAAGGCATTAATCTTGCTCTTGCTAAAGAAGAGATAATCAATAATCCAATATACAAGGATCTTATTATAAGTAGAGACGGCTCAATTACTGCAATGCAGGTATCTCTAAAAGCAAACGATGAATACAACTCCTTAATGAGTGAGAGATATGATATCAAGGACTCTCTAAATTCAAGCGAACCAGAAATATCTAATAATAAAATTTTACTAAGCGATAGACTTCTTCAGGTTAATAAAAGAATAGGCGAGCTTAATGATGAGGAGGCAGTTCTTAACTCTCTTCTAATAGCTAATATTCGAAGTGTTTTAGATAATTATAGGGATGATGCTACTTTATACCTTGGAGGGTCAACAATGATTACCTCCGATATGATGGATTATATAAAATCTGATCTTGTTCTTTTTGGTACAACTGTAGCTTTAATCTTTGCTTTTATGCTCTATATATTTTTTGGAAATATATGGTTTGTTATCCTGCCAATAGCTAACGCTTTTTTAACTACATTTGTTACAGCAGGATTTCTTGGATACATGGATTGGAAGATAAGTGTAGTTTCGTCAAACTTTATAGCACTTTTACTTATTTTGACTATCTCATTATCTGTTCATGTTTTGGTCAAGATAAATGAGCTAAAAAGGAACCCTGAAGATTATACAAAGGCTTTAAAAGAAGCTTTTAATCAGATGTTCTTACCGTGTTTTTTTGCAGCCACTACAACTGCTGTTGCTTTTTTATCTCTTCTTCTCGGAGACTTAAAGCCAGTGATTGAATTTGGAAAAATGATGGCTTTTGGTATCTCTATTGCCTTTCTTTTCACCTTTTCATTTCTACCAAGTGCTATAGCAATAATTGGTTACATTAAAACAAAAGACTATCTTTCCCTTCACAGAATAACATCAGGCTTACTAAGCTTCTCTAAAAACTACTCAACTCTTATAAATCTATCTTTTGCAATAATCTTTACTGTTTTCTTATACGGAGCCTCAAAACTTGAGGTTGAGAATAGGTTTATTGATTACTTTGCTAAAGATACCGAAATACACAAGGGGATGCTCGAGATAGATTTAAATCTTGGTGGAACAGCGCCCTTGGATATTATTATCAATCAACCAAAGTCAGTGGAAGTTACTAACTTTATTGATGATGATATATTTGATGATGATCTTTTCGAGGACGATAATAGTAATGCTTCTGGTTACTGGTGGAATGTTTACTCTTTAAATCAATTAGAGGATATCCATGATTACTTAGAATCACTCCCTGAAATTGGAAAAGTCTTAAGCGTTGCAAGCGGTATCAAGCTTGCTAGAGATATCAATGATGGTGAAGACCTTAACGATCTAGAGTTAGCCTTACTAAGGTCAGTTCTCCCTGAGGACATTAGAGAAACCTTGCTATATGCATACATAAATGAAGATGACTCTGTTGTTAGAATTTCAGCAAGAGTTAATGAATCTTCAAAGAATTTAAATAGAAAAGATCTTCTTGAAAAGATTGATTATGATCTACAAAACAAATTTAACCTTGAGAAGGGTGATTATGAGATAACTGGCTTAGCTGTTCTTTACAACAATATGCTTCAATCTTTATTTAAATCTCAAATTGGTTCACTGTTAATCGTATTTTCTGTTATTGCATTAATGCTTTTGCTCATTTTTAGATCGCTTAAAATTGTTCTCATCGGATTAATTCCTAATATTTTCGTTGCCTTTTCTGTTTTGGGGCTTCTTGGTTTATTCGGCCTGCCATTAGATATCATGACAATTACGGTCGCAGCTATAAGCGTTGGAATGGCGGTAGATAATACAATTCATTACATATATAGATATAAGAAAGAGATTAAGGCTACCAACTCAATTGATCTAGCCCTAACAAATGCACATACAACTACTGGAAGAGCTATCTTTTATACGGCTGCTACTATTGCCGCTGGATTCTCTATATTAGCTTTCTCAAATTTCTTTCCCACTAAGCTCTTTGGAATCTTTACTGCAATTGCTATGGTTGTGGCTTTTAAAGTATCACTAACTTTATTACCAAATTTATTGGTTAAATTTAAAGTTTTCCAATAGTATTACCAAATGGGCCCATTAAAAGGTATAAAAATAGTTGAGTTTTCTGGTATTGGCCCAGGGCCTTTCTGCGGTATGTTGTTAGCTGATCTTGGGGCTGATGTTATAAGAATAAGTAGACCAGAACAAAGAGGCCAACATAATAAATTTGATATTCACAACAGATCAAAAAGAACAATTGTTGCAGACCTAAAAAATCCAGAAACTATTTTAGAAATCCATAAACTAATATCACAAGTAGATGCAGTTTTTGAAGGATTTAGGCCTGGGGTAATGGAGAGATTGGGTCTTGGGCCTGAGACATGCTTTCCTTTAAACAAGGCTCTTGTTTATGGCCGCATGACTGGTTGGGGCCAGGACGGCGATATGTCTCTTCAAGCAGGACACGATATTAATTATATTGGTCTGTCGGGAGCATTAAATTCAATTGGAAGAGCAGACTCAAACCCAGTACCTCCTTTAAATTTAATTGGAGATTATGGCGGCGGCGGCATGCATCTTGCAGTGGGGATGCTCTCAGCTTTAATTAGCTCTCTTAAAACCGGTGAGGGACAGGTTGTAGATTCCGCTATGGTTGACGGCAGCCTAGCATTGATGAGCTTTTTCTATTCATTAAATAACATGGGTTTATGGAAGGATCAAAGAGAATCTAATTTACTGGATGGTGCCGCTCACTTTTATGATACTTACAAATGCAGTGATGGCAAATTTATAGCTGTTGGTTCTATAGAGCCGCAGTTCTATAAAATTCTTTTAGAAAAACTTGATATTAAGGACTCACGCTTTAGAGATCAAATGAACAAAGAGCTTTGGCCAGAGTTTAAAAAAATTATTTCTTTAAAGGTGATCTTAAAAACTAGAGATGATTGGATGGATATATTCTCAGGCTCTGATGCATGTGTTACCCCTGTCCTTGATCTAGAAGAATCTAAAAATCATCATCACAATGTAAGTCGAAATGCATTTGTTGATATGGATGGATTTAATCAACCCGCGCCATCCCCAAGGTTTTCTAATACCCCATTAAATATTAAACATAACGCCTCTGAAATAGGAATTGATACCGTTGACGTTTGCTCAGAATTTAACTTAAATAAAGATTTATTTATTTAAAAAATTGATACTATTTTTGTAAGTAATATCAATTAAGTCGTCTGTTTCTAGACCCATTAATCCAGCAATTTCATCGGCTATATGAGGAAGATACTGAGGTTCATTTCTATTTGTCTTGGGTTTATTTTCAAGATTTCTAGGTATTAAAAATGGTGAATCAGTTTCTATCATCAATTTATCATGGGGTATATCTTTGATTATTTGCCTTAGCTCAACATTTCTTCTTTCATCACAGATCCAACCAGTTAACCCTATATGGAATCCCAATTCTAAATAATCATTCAATGCATCCTTAGTTCCTGTGAAGCAATGAACGACTGCATTACTAATATCATCTTTGTACTTTTGAATTATTTTTATAAAATCTTCATGGGCATCTCTTTGATGAAGATATAGTGGCTTATTAAATTCTATAGCTAATTTTATTTGCTCATCAAATGCAAACAGCTGTTCTTCATAGGTTGAAATATTTCTAAAAAAATCTAAACCAGTCTCCCCAATTGCATTTGGATTTAGCTCGTCAATGAGCACTCTCATTTTTTTAATTTCTTCCTCATTAATCTCACTAGCATGATGTGGATGAGTGCCTAAGGTGAAAGCGCAATGAGATTTATATTTTTTATATATATCTTGAATATCTTTAGTATCACTTAATGATGCAGAGACAACTAGGAACTTTAAGACATTAGCATTTATTGCTCTCTCTATAGTCTCATCTAAATCTTTGTTAAATTGTTCGCTTGTAAAGTTGCAAGCCATATCAAATAGTTGATGCATGTCTGTGATAAATTTTAAATAATACGGATTATGAACTAAAATTAAAAAATCATGAATCAATATAATCAATTTCAAGACGCTCTTACATTAAAAGCCTTAGGAGAATTAAAGTTTTCACTAGTACCTAATTCTAATTACTTTGTGGGCAATACTCCTCATGGTGGTTATCTCATGGCTATTATGCATAAGGCGCTTGTCTCTGCATTGCCTCATAGCTGTGCAATCAGCTCCTCAGTTCAATACTTAAACAGAATAGAGCAAAAAGAAATATTGCTGGATATAGAAATTTTAAAAATATCTAAAGGCAGTTCTTCGGGTATTGTTAAGCTAATTCAAGACGGTAAGATTTGTGCTGTTTTTACTGGTACTTGTTCTGATTTTGAGCATATGAATGGATTTGATGGACTTGCTACACCCTTGCCAGACATTTTTCATTCATCACATCAAGATAATTATGTTGAATTAAACTTCGATAAAATATCTAAAGGCTTCACTCCTTCATTTATCAAGCAACTTGAATGCAGTGTTCATCCTGACCATGCCTGGTGGAATAGGGATGTTTCATCTGAATCAGCTGCTGCAAGATGCTCCGCTTTTCTTAGATTGGAAGGAGGCATACCTGATCAATTTTGCTTATCTTTTTATTCTGATATTTTACCTCCTGTAGTCTCAAACAAATATGGTCCTTTAGGTTGGATTCCTACCATTACACTCACAACTCATATAAGGCAAATGCCAACTACCGATACTCTATTTGCAGATTTTAAAGCAGCAGATATTAATAAAGGATATTTCGAACAAGATTGTAATATTTGGGATTTAAATGCTAATTTAGTTGCTTCAAGTCGACAACTAACTAAAATACTAAAATCTGTAGAAAAACTAGCTAATTAATTTTACTAAAAAGGATGCCCTATGAAATTTAAAGGAACTAAAAATTATATATCAACTGAAGATCTAAGCATGGCGGTAAATGCCTCTATGGCTCTAGAAAGACCGCTTTTAATAAAAGGTGAGCCAGGCACTGGAAAAACATTGCTAGCAATTGAAGTTGCCCAATCTCTTGATATGGAATTAATAGAATGGCATATCAAATCAACAACAAAAGCATCTCAGGGCTTGTATGAATATGATGCCGTTACAAGGCTAAGAGATTCTCAGCTTGGTGAAGAGAGAGTTAAAGATATCGCAAATTATATTAAAAAAGGAAAGCTTTGGGAGGCTTTTACTTCAGACAAGCAAGTTGTTTTATTAATTGATGAAATTGATAAGGCTGATATAGAATTTCCAAATGATCTATTGCAAGAAATAGATAGAATGGAATTCTTTTGTTATGAGACGGGTGAAACAATTAAAGCTAAGCATAGACCATTAATAATTCTTACTTCTAATAATGAGAAAGAGCTCCCAGATGCATTTTTAAGAAGATGCTTTTTTCACTATATCCAATTTCCCGATAGAGATACTATGAATAAAATAGTTGCAGTGCATTATCCAAAAATTAAAAAAACACTCGTTAAAGAAGCTTTAGAGATATTTTTTGATCTAAGAAAGATTCCTGGCCTTAAGAAAAAACCATCTACATCTGAATTGATTGATTGGTTGAAATTATTACTGTCAGATGATCTTCCTGATGAGATTTTAAAGAATGCTGATTCATCCAAAGCCATTCCACCTCTTTACGGAGCTTTATTGAAGAATGAGCAAGATGTTCAACTTCTTGAAAGACTAGCATTTATGTCTAGAAGGGAATCAGCAAACAAATAAATGCTAATTAATTTATTTCAAACGGTTAGATCTGCTGGGGTGCCTTGTACCCTTAGAGAGCTATTGGATTTACTGGGCGCTCTTGAAAAGAATATGGTTTATGCAAATATTGATGACTTTTATTACTTATCAAGAACAATTCTGGTTAAGGATGAAAAGCATTACGATAAATTTGATAAGGCATTTGATATATATTTTAAAGGCATTGAAAAATTAGAAGATGTGTTTCAAGCACTAATACCTGAAGATTGGTTAAGAAAGGCATTTGAAAAAGAGTTAGATCCAGAAGAGCTTAAAAAAATAAAATCTTTAGGCGGGCTAGAAAAATTATTAGATGAATTCAAAAAAAGACTAGAAGAGCAAAAGGAAAGACATGAGGGCGGCAGTAAATGGGTTGGCACCAATGGCACATCTCCTTTTGGTCATGGCGGTCAAAACCCAGAGGGTATAAGGGTTGGTGGTCCAGGCGGTCAAAAAACTGCTGTTAAAGTTTGGGAGCAAAGACAATTTAGTAACTTAGATGACTCTATTATAATAGGGATAAGAGATATTAAAATGGCCCTAAGAAGACTTAGAAAATTTGCTAGACAGGGTAATGATCTAGAACTAGATATGGACAATACCATTAAGGCCACTGCTAAAAATGCTGGCTTTTTAGATATACATATGGTCCCTGAAAGATCCAATACAGTAAAGGTTATTGTACTTTTTGATGTCGGAGGTTCTATGGATCCTTATATCAAGCTTTGCGAAGAGTTATTTTCAGCTATTAAAACTGAGTTCAAGCATTTAGAGTATTTTTATTTTCATAACTGTATTTATGAATCTGTTTGGAAGGATAATCTCAGGAGGACTCAGGAAAGAATTCTTGTTCAGGATATTATTAATAAATACTCATCTGAGTATAAGGTTATTGTTATTGGGGACGCCACCATGGCTCCTTATGAAATAACTAATCCAGGTGGAAGTATAGAGCATTGGAATGATGAGCCTGGACATGTATGGATTAAAAGATTATCTGATCATTTTGATAATTTAGCCTGGTTAAATCCAGTCCCCGATGATCATTGGGACTACACATCATCTGTTTGTATACTTCGAGACTTGTTTGAGAATAGGATGTATCCTTTAACACTCAAAGGATTAGAAGAGGGAATGTCAGAATTATCAAAATGAATACAAAATCAGTAACTAATAGAGGATTGAAATGGGGACCTTTCACATTGAGAATTCCTTTTATCCACTCTAAATTTAGAGCAGGAGAATTTTTTCAAGGCCTTGTCATTTCAGGCGCAACAGCATTTGGTGCAGTTCCTATTGCGATGGGCTTGGGTTTAACTTTTGAAGAAGCGGTAGCATTGAGCTTTGTTGCTGGTACTTTGGTAGCATCTGGACCAATTATCTTTGGGGAGCCCATGGCTCCAGGATGGGTTACTCCTGCAATACCTATTGTGATAGCAGCATTTGCGGCAAGAGGTCAATTTAATGGCGTATACCAAGTTGAGACTTTTCAATTTATGGCTGCGATGTGTATAGAATTCACTTTGTTACTTTTTGTGCTTGGTATAACTGGTTGGGGAAGAAAGTTAATAGAGCTAATTCCTAACGGGCTTAAGGCTGGAGTTATTTTAGGCGCAGCTTTGGCAGCCTTTTATCAAGTCTTTGTTACCGATATGGATAAGCTAATGCTACAACCTATCTCAATGACTGTAGCCATAGCTCTTTGCGTAATAACCACGTTCTCAGACCCATTTAAGGTCCTCGCTGAAAAAAATAGCTTCTTTAAAAGAGTCAGCTCTCTTGGTTTATTGCCTGGTTTTGTTCTAGCTGCTCTAGTTGCTTTTATATTTAATGAGGTTAGTTTTGATATTGAATGGGGATTCAGGATCCCAGATGTAGTTTCTTTATTTAATAGAACATCTCCTTTGGCTATTGGTTTTCCAAGTGCCGGCATGTTCATTGAAGCAATTCCACTTGTAATCATTGCTTACACTTTGCTTTTTGGAGACCTTATTACAGGTATGGAAGTTCTTAAGGATGGTCAGTCTAATAGGCCTGATGAGGTTCTTGATATAAACCTAGATAGATCACATCTCTCTATTGCGGTTAGAAATTTTCTAGGGGTACTTATTAATCCATTTTTTCCTTCTCAGGGTGCTTTGTGGACAGGTGTTCATGTTGTTGTAGTTGAGCGTTGGAAAAAAGGACCAAAAGAAATGCCTTCTATATTTGATGGCTTAACTTCATATTATTTGATGGGCCTACCATTTTTATATGTAACTCTTCCTTTTATAACTTTAATGAAACCTTTAATGCAAATGGCATTAACCTTGACTCTTGTTCTTACTGGGTTTGCATGTGCGTACGTTGCTATGGCAATTCCAAAAAAGAATTCAGAAATGGCATCTGCTCTATTAATAGCAGTCTTTATTACTTTCTTTAGTGCTTGGGTTGGCTTGTTGTTAGGCATTCTTTTAAGTATATTTGTCGTTGGTTTCGAAAATAATAAAATAAAATAATTAATATATGGCATACGCATTAGAGATTTCAGATCTTAAAAAAACTTATCCTGGAGGCACTGAAGCTCTAAAAGGAATTTCTTTCGCTGTAGAAGAGGGCGACTTTTATGCTTTGCTAGGACCCAACGGTGCTGGAAAGTCATCAACAATAGGAATCATCGGATCATTAGTAACTAAAACAGCAGGAAGGGTAAAAATATTTGGTATAGATGCTGACGAAGACTTAGCATTAGCAAAAACAATGCTGGGCGTTGTCTCTCAAGAGATTAATTTTTCGGGTTTTGAAAAAGTCATAGATATCGTTGTAACCCAAGCAGGATTTTATGGAATTCCTAAATCTATTGCACTACCAAAAGTTGAGAAGATGTTAAAAAGACTTAGCTTATGGGACAAAAGAAATGATCAGGCCAGAACTCTTTCAGGTGGATATAAAAGACGAGTAATGATTGCGAAGGCCTTAATACATGAACCGAAGCTTTTAATTTTAGACGAACCTACCGCTGGAGTTGATATTGAGCTAAGAAGAGAAATGTGGACTTTCTTAAAAGAGATTAACGAAAATGGAACAACCATAATTCTAACTACTCATTATCTTGAAGAAGCAGAGCAGCTTTGTAGAAATATAGGAATCATTGATGGAGGCCTGATAGTAGAAAATACTTCAATGAGAAATCTTCTAAGTAGGTTAAATGTTCAAGGTTTCGTTTTTGATTTAGAGTCCCCTCTGGATAAAGCTCCAGAGATAGAGGGCTTTCCTTTAAAGCTAGAAGACCCTTTAACCTTAGTAGTCGCTGTTAATAAAGAGCGATCTATAAACGCTTTATTTGCTGAACTTAGCTCGCTAGGTATTAAAGTTAATTCTATGAGAAATGAGTCTAATAGATTGGAAGAATTATTTATCGAAATGGTAAAAAAATAATATGAGTAATAATCGAAATATATCTGTAGCTTTATGGACCCTTACAACTAAGGAGATAAGACGTTTTCTAAGAATATGGATACAAACATTGGTTCCACCAGCAGTAACCATGTCTTTATATTTTGTTATTTTTGGATCTCTTATAGGACCAAGGATCGGAACTATGGATGGTTTTGATTACATTCAGTTTATGATTCCAGGGCTAATAATGATGTCAGTAATCACTAATTCCTATGCCAATGTAGTGTCATCTTTTTATTCAGTTAAATTTCAAAGGTCGATTGAGGAGTTATTAATTTCGCCTATGCCTAATTGGACTATTCTGCTTGGATTTGTTCTAGGCGGTGTTTGTCGAGGTTGCCTTATAGGTTTTATTGTATTTGGTGTTAGCTTACTTTTCTATCCCGACTTTACTGTGGTAAGCCCTTTGCTTACCTTAACCGTTCTTTTCTTAACTTCTATACTTTTTTCATTAATGGGCTTTATTAATGCAGTTTTTGCAGATAGCTTTGATGATATTTCTGTTATACCAACATTTGTACTAACGCCTTTGATATATCTTGGAGGAGTTTTTTATTCAATAAATATTCTTCCAGATTTTTGGAGAGCCGTATCCATGGCCAATCCTATGCTTTATGTTGTGAATACTTTTAGAGCAGGAATGCTTGGGGTTAGTGATGTCTCAATAGGCTTTGCTCTTGGAATGATATTAGGCTTTATCGGTCTCTTAACAGGTTCTTGTCTGTACTTATTAGAAAAAGGAACTGGCATTAGGCAATGACAACAAAGTTTCTAGGTAAGACTGTAGGTAAAACTCCTACTGGCTTTAAGGTATTAGATCCAATTGAAAGAGGTAAGGCTGCCCATGCTTACGGAATAGATTATTGGAATGCTTATGAATTCAATTATTTGGATAATAAAAGGTTACCAGTTCTTAAGGTTCTTCAAATATCAATACCTTCTTCATCCACCTTTACCGTTGAATCAAAGTCGCTTAAATTATATTTAAATGCATTTTATAAGAAATCCTTCTCCTCTGATAAAGATGTTTTAGGTAAAATTATTAAAGATTTAAGTAAGCTAACAAAATCTTTAGTTGAGGCAAGGTTTCTTAAGAAATTTAGTCCCGAACCAGAAGCTCTTGATATGAATACAACCAAGAGACTTAATACAAAGCCTTTAGAAGTAATAAAATTTACTGGATTCAGATCTATCTGCCCAGTGACCAGCCAGCCAGACTTTGCAAATATTTATATAAGTTCCGAACTTCCTATTGATATCAAATGGCTTCTTAGTTACTTAGTTTCTTATAGAGATAAGGGTGACTTTCATGAGCAGTGTATTGAAAATATCTATAAAGATATTGGTCACAAATATAATATTACTAGATTAGAAGTATGTGGAAGGTTTCTAAGAAGGGGAGGTATTGATATAAACCCTATTCGATCAACTCATAAAAAATTGTTTTTTAGTAACTTTAGAGAATTTAATCAGTAGTGTTGTCTTGCATTTATAAAGTGACACACAAAGGTTATGATTCGTGTAAAATGCTTTTCTTGTAAGGAGAGGTGTCTGAGTGGTTTAAGGTGACAGCTTGGAAAGTTGTTGTGGGGTAACCCACCGTAGGTTCGAATCCTATCCTCTCCGCCATTCTATTGAAAACTTTAAAATATCCTCTTCCAAGATTACTCGTTTAATTACATCTACTTCATGTTTTAGTAAAATAATAAATATGCATATTAAATATGCGTATTTATTTGCAATATAAAAAATATACTACCTAAAAATTATTTATTGAATTACATTAAATATTTATATATATTAAGTTAATAAACCATGAGTATTTAATATGGCTAGAACTTTTGTTAACGAATTAGCTGAAATCCTTGAACTTCTCACTAATATAGAAGAGCAGTATAATCTTGTTGCCTATAACCAAACTGAAAAGAAAATTTATTACACTTTGGCTACAAACCTGTCTCGTGAATCTAAATGCAATATTACTGACCTAATTAGTTCTTCTGGTTTTTCAAGGTCTACTATTTACAAAACAATTAAGAAATTTGAAACACAAGGACTTGTCAAAATGGAGCAATCCTTTGGTGATAAAAGAGAATTTAATCTAGATCTTATAACCACCTAAATTAATGAAGCATTTTGCGCTTGTTTCAATAACTGTCTACCTATTTTATTTATTCGTATATGTCACTTGGTCTTTTATAGGTTTTCAGGTTCTTGACAATTCAGATTTAGCTAGTTATTTATACCTTCCTGCCGGTTCGAGAGTTTTGTTGTTTTGCTTTTTTAGATGGAGAGCTATTCCCGCTCTTATAGCTGCAGAGGCAACTGGGTATGGATTACTTACTATTAGCCTTCTTAATGCTGACTTAGAGCCCTCTATTTGGTGGTGGGAATTCTCATTGCTCTCAAGTCTCTTTTGTGTTGTCGCAGCTGTAACTTTAGTCAAGTGGGTATTAAATGATTCTAAATCTACCCCTGGTTTGCTTAAGCCTATTAGCTTTGCTAATTATAAATTTTTAATTTTAGTAATTTTTTTAACAGCCCTTTTAAACGCAGTGGTCACAAATTCTGTTATAGCTTATTTTAACCCTTCTATGTTTGTTGATATAGAAAGAGTGATGCGCTATTTCATAGGCGATATCCTTGGATGTTTTGTTTTAATAGGAGCTTTAATTGCTATCTTCAAAACCCTCAAAGACTCTAGGTTTATCATTCCAGTAAATAAATAGTTTACATACTGTATATATATACAGTATAATGGATGAATGAATATTACTAACATAAATAACGCTGATCTAATTATTAAAAAACTAGATGAGGCTGTTGATAAAACCTCTGCAAAACGAATGCTTGCTTTTCAATACTTCAATAACAACATGAATGAATTATCGATCTATTTAAATAGTTGTGACTACTATCTTGACTCTACCTTGAATCTAATTGAGCCAAAGGTTCAATTAGAATTTAGATTTTAAATAAAGAATTTTTAATATATATCTTTATTTCACAGTTAGTCTGTATATACTTTTATAAGGTGTCTTGTTTAAGAGTTTTATAAGGGGATTCTTACTCAAATTTTATTTTTACCCTGAGCTAGGAGGTGATCATATTAATATTTATTTAATAACAAGAGACAGAGGGTCTGCCTTTTGACAATTGGCGAACTTTAGGTTTCTGACTAGATTTACTTTTTTCTAAAGAAAGATCTAGATTTTTTATACTAACCCCCAAATTTATTTTGGGGGTTTTTTTATGTACAACATATTATGGAATTACGATATTGGGCTTTATTGACATTTCTTGGTGCTATTTGGGGCAGTGCTTTTATATTCACCAAAACAGGTACCCCAGAATTTGGTCCTATAGCCTTGGTTAATGCAAGATTGATAATTGCTTCATTAATATTCCTGCCAATTCTTTTACAGCCAAAATACTTAAAACTTCTACCACCCATATGGAAGTATGTTGTTGTCTTGGCCGTTACCAATTGCGCCATCCCGTTCACATTTTTTTCTCTTGCAAGTCTTGGTTCCGATTCAAACATGCTTGCAATACTTAACTCTACTGTCGCCTTTAATACTATGATCATTGCCTTCTTTTGGTTAAATGAAAGTGTTACTCCTAAACAAGTTGTTGGACTTGTAATCGGTTTTGTAGGCGTTTATGTTCTTGTTAATCCAGAATCTAGCTCCACTACATTACTTTCAAGTATCTGTTGTTTGATAGGCTCGTTTTTCTATTCTTTTTCCAATGTCTTCATACAAAAATATTCGTACAAAACTAATAAGCTTGTCTTAATTGGCTGGTCACTTGTTTTCAGTTCTGTGTTGATGCTTCCTATTACGCTATTTAATCTTCCATCATCCATGCCTTCAAATGATGCCTTGTTGTCTGTTTTATGGTTAGGTGCTATTTCTACTGGTTTTGCTTTCCTTGGTTATGTAAGACTCATTGAAAAAATTGGAGCAGTGAGAACATCTATAGTTGCTTATCTTCTCCCTATTTTTGGAATTTTGTGGGGAAGGATATTTTTAGATGAAGTCATTACTTTTAATATTTTAATTGGCTGTGGTATCGTTTTAGTTGGTATATTTCTTGCAACATCAAATAATAAACCTACTTCACAAATTACTAAGGAGGCAGTAAATGAATAATAAAACTTTAGAATCATTGTTAGTTGAAGCAAATGATCAGATTAAAAGACTTTCATATGAAGAAGCAGTAACTAAAATTCAAAAATCTAATCATGTGATTATTGATGTACGGGAAGAGTCTGAGGTTGCCTTTTCAGGACTTATTAAAAATGCTATAAATATTCCAAGAGGTGTTATAGAGTTTAAGTTAAAGCCAGACTCACCAGACAATCCTATACACATAGATTCAGATACTGATATTTTGCTCTACTGCGCAGCCGGTTTTAGATCTGCACTTGCCGCCAAAGCATTAGAAGATTCTGGCTTTCAGAATGTATACAACATCGGCGGGTATGGTGAGTGGGTTTCTAACGGTGGAGACGTGACAAAAGACATCTAATTTTTTTTATTTGAAATATGATTTTTAAGTTTAAGTTGTTGCATCAAATTTTTTAATACAATTATTATGCATAAAGACGTAATTATAGTTGGCGCTGGAATTTCTGGAATTGGAGCGGCTTATAATTTACAAAAAAGCTGTAAAACAAAATCTTTTTCTATCATTGAGGGCAGAGGTGATCTTGGTGGCACTTGGGATTTATTTAAATATCCTGGAATTAGATCTGATTCTGATATGCATACCTTGGGATTTAGATTTAAACCCTGGATTGATGACAAGTCTATTGCCGATGGATCATCGATCTTAAAATATCTTAATGAGACTGCCGATGAATTTAATATAAGAGAAAAGATCTTATTTAACCATAAGGTTGTATCAGCTAATTGGGTTTCTACAGAATCAAAATGGGAACTAGAGGTGCGGGATGCTAATAATTCCACTAATAGGATTTCATGTAATTTTTTATTTCTATGTGGGGGCTATTATAGTTATGAAAAGCCTCATCAACCTAGGTTTAAAAGTGAGAACTCATTTAAAGGTTTGATAATGCATCCCCAGTTCTGGGATGAGTCATTGGATTATAGTAATAAAAATATTATTGTTATTGGGAGCGGAGCTACTGCCGTAACTTTAGTGCCTGCTCTAGCTAAAACTGCTAAGCATGTTTATATGCTTCAAAGATCGCCTAGTTATGTTGTTTCTGCGCCTGAGGAAGATGTTCTTAATTTAAAACTTAAAAAAGTCTTACCTCTAAAGTTGGCTTACTTTGTTACAAGATGGAAAAATATATTATCAACATACTATATGTTCTATTTTGCTAGATCCTATCCAGAAGCCACAAAAACAAAAATCATTAATATGATTAAAGATGAGTTAGGTGATGATTATGATGTGGATAAGCACTTTACCCCAAGCTACAAGCCATGGGATCAAAGAGTTTGTCTAGTCCCAGACGGTGACCTTTTTAAATCTATCAACAATGGTACTTCTAGCGTTATTACAGATCACATTGACATATTTATGGAAGATGGAATCTTATTAAAGTCTGGTAAGAAACTAAATGCTGACATAGTCATAACTGCTACAGGCATTGAATTAAATGTATTGAGTGATATAGCTATTAATATTGATGGAGTAAAAGTAGAACCTCATAATCATTTAGCATATAAAGGAATGATGCTGGGAGGAGTCCCTAACTTGGCCTTCTCATTTGGCTATGTAAATGCTTCATGGACACTAAGAGCAGATCTTACGGCAGAATATGTATGCAGATTAATTAATCAGATGGATAAAGAGGGTGTCTCTGCCTGTATGGCAGATCAAGATGCTCGCGCAGAGGCAGATGATAACTATATCGATTTCACCTCAGGTTACGTTCAAAGAGCACTAGATAAACTTCCCCAACAAGGAAGAAAAGCTCCCTGGAGAAATTATCAAAATTATTTATTAGATATCTTCTATGTAAGGATATGGAGTTTAAAAGACTCAGTACTACGTTTTTACAATCCCAAATAGCTAGAGTATTTTTGTTGTAATTTAGTTTCCTATTTGCGGGTTCGACTTAATATTAATTTCTATTTTAATTCATTAATCAGTAACGAAAGATTACTTTTATCAAAGAAAATATCCACATGCTGATTGCGCAAACTTTTTTACTATAGATATATTTACAGAATCAGTTGCTAATTGCGCTGAGGAATAGTTTTAGAGAATGGTCTTAATTTGTTCATTTTATATATATAAAATATATATAAAAATAGTAACTATATTTAAACATATATGTCTGTTTTATATATATAAAAAAACTATATTTTAATAAGCCCAACAAGTCCCTTAGTCAAATAAGATTAGAAAGTAAAATTCTATAAAGGGGGAATTACATTGAATATTTTATTTAAACTAAATCGTTTTATTTTTTCATTAATGTTACTTTCAGTTGTAACTGTTCACGCTCAAGATTCATCTGATGAATCAGTTAATAATATTGAAGAGGTAGTTACTACAGCCAGAAGAAGAACAGAGTCTGTATCAGATGTTCCAATAGCAATAAGTGCTTTCTCTGGAAATGATCTAGAAGAGAGCGGGATTAACAACATAGAATTCTTAGAGGAGCTGGTTCCTGGTTTATCAATCGGTAATTCTATCTTTGCACAAAATAGCGTCGCAATTGGTATTAGAGGATTAGGTGCTACAAGAAGTTCAGCGCAATGGGATCAAAAAATTGCAGTATATGTTGATGATGTTTATCAAATTAGACCACAAGGTACGCTTTTTGATTTATTTGACACTAATAACGTTCAAGTTTTAAAGGGCCCTCAAGGAACGCTTTTTGGAAAGAATACAACCTCTGGTGCAATACTTGTTAATAGCAACACGCCGGTAATTGGAGAATTTGAGTCATCTGTGAAGGTCTCTATGGGCCAAAGAAACTTGAATAGCGTCTCAACTATGATAAACGTTCCATTAACATCAAACGCTTCTCTTAGGGTTGTTGGAATAGATAAAACACAGGATGGGTACATTAAAAATCTAGATAGTTTTGGTAAAAATAGTGGCGATATTGATAATCTTTCAGCAAGGGCTATGCTCGGTGTTGATATAACTGAAAGTTTAAGCATGCTTTATACCGTATCAACCTTCCAAACTGACGGAACAGCCCTGGGTGCAAATTGTAATGTTTATACAACTGGTTCAACACTCTCAGGTGCGTCTGCTTTTGCAGGTTTTACATCTGCGCAAAAACAAAGAGTGTATGACAATTGTTCTTCATCAGGTCATTATGAAACTTATCATGACGAGTCATATGGTGGGCAAAATATGAATATTGATAAAACTCAATTCAAACTAACATATGATTTAGGTATTGGAACACTTAACTTTATTCATGCTACAGCAGAGAGTGATGATAAAGAGGATGTATGGGGATTTGGAAATACTTCAACAGAAAATGATGATATGTATATTGTTGGACCTCGACAAACAACATCCGATGGTGAAACAACTGAGATAAGATTTTCTGGTTCGGCTATGGACGATAGAGTTCAATATACTGTTGGATATTTTGAATCTGATGTCGATGGTACTGGCATAAACGACACTATACTTGGTGCTGGATTTAAAGCTTCATCTGATTTGATACCTCTAGGAATAGGTATGGATGCTCTTGCTGGATTACCTGTTAACTTAGCAGATGTAGCAACCATGGCTGTTACTCAGCTGGGTAACGCAACTGAGTATCTAACATCCTCATCACAATCAGAAGCTCTTTACGGTGAATTAACATATTCCGCAACAGATAAATTAAATTTAACTTTTGGATATAGAACTTCAGAGGACACTAAAGGGCAAACAAATTCTGCAAAATATCCAGTGGGTGGTATGAACTTAAATCCAACTTATTTGTATATTGGATTAACCGGTGTGTCACCTTATTTAGCACCCTTAGCTGCAGCAGTTGCACCTTTTCAGATAGCAGGTGCTGATGCTTGGGAAGTTGGTTTAGCTACTGGCAGTGCTAGATATCACGCATCAAAATGTGATCCAGTATATGGATCTTTTTCAAATCCTTTGGCTGGTGGAACTGGTCTTTGTACTATTGAAAGAACGTATGAAAATGACTCAATGAGATTTATTGCTGATTATACTTTTGATAACGGCAATATGATTTATGCATCTTATAGTGAAGGCTATATGCCAGGTAATGCAAGTGACTCAATCTTAGGTGCTGGAGCTGTAGCTTTACCAGAAGAACTAACTGAGGTTATGGAATTTGGTACCAAGTCATCATTTATGGATGGTAAGTTAAAATTAGAAGCTGCAGTTTATAATCAAGATTTCTTAAATAAATCAAGTATCACCGGTGGAACGACTGCCTCAGGTACTCCAACTATCGTAACAACAATTCAGCCTGTTGTAGCAATGGAAGGTTACGAGTTTGACCTAAGATATCAATTATCAGATTCAATATCTTTAGGAATGGGTTATGCCTATGTAGAAGGTGATGAAGGTGCTGAGCTTGAATATAATGTCTTTGGTTCAGAAGACGGAAGTTACAACCTTTCGTTAACTCATACCGGAATGTTAGCTAATATTCCAACTACAACTGTATTAAGATCTTATACAACAGGCGAGAATATTGATTCTACCTATAAGACTTCTCCAGGCATGGATTGCAATCCTCTTCCTACTTACTCTGGATGTATTAGTAATGGTGGTAATGGACATTTAACAATGCCTGAATATACATTAGTTAATTTAAATGTGAATATGATGGTAACTGAATCAACAACAGTAAACCTTTTCGTTGAAAATTTAGCCGATGAAGAGTATTCATTTGCAGGATTTGATGCGTCTGGTATAGGATATCTTATGTTTTATAGCGGGCCTCCTAGGACTGCTGGAATTAGTTTTACAACAAACTTTTAATATAAATTAATATATAGAACCCCTCATTTGAGGGGTTTTTTTTGTATTTTATTTGGTGCGCCCGGGAAGATTCGAACTCCCGACCCCTTGGTTCGAAGCCAAGTACTCTATCCAACTGAGCTACAGGCGCATGATTTGAAAACTCTCTGAAAACTCTATAAAAAATGTTAGCAGAAGAACCAATAGTTTGAAATTGTTAATTCTTTATTGATAGCATTTTCTACTATTTAGCAATTTTTAACGAACAATCATATATACAATTTTACAGGAGACACAATTAATATTAAACAACTGCCTTTTCCTCCATAGAGTTTGGGTTCGTTGTGCAATTATGCTTGAATTACTTGTATTATTTGAATAAGCAATTTGCCTAATTTAAAGACCTCTTATGATAAGATTAAAGTAAATAATTTAGGAAAACATGATGAATGGTAAGATTTTAAAAGGTATTTTAATAGCAGTTCCAGCTGTTTACTTATTAACACTTTCATTAATCTATCTTGATATATATGACAAAAGACCAGTATTAAGTTTATTTAAAAACCTTCAATCTGATTCCTCTCTTGAGTTAATGGACTTTTCTCTTGAAAAACCAGCAGCCGCTAAAGCGATGCCCTTAGCCAATAAAGATAGAAATGCTTATTATGGCGACGTACATGTTCATACTAAATATTCTTTTGATGCGTATGTTTTTGGTGTAACTGCATCACCTGATGACGCATATAAGTATGCTAAAGGAGAGGGCATATCTCATCCGTTGGGCTATGAGATGAAGCTTCAAGAGCCTCTAGATTTTTACTCTGTTACGGACCATGGTTTTTACATGGGGATGATTCAAGCATATGCAGATACATCAACTGATATTTCTAAACAGGATTTTGCAAAACCTTTTCATAACTTAAATAGACCTGAAAACCTAACAGCCGACTCAACAGCGGAAAGAGCTAATATTTTTAGTTCAGTTTTAGCTCAGACTATTATTAATCCTCAGCCTTGGTGGCATATAAATACGATGAAGGCTTATTTTACTAAAAATATTCAATTAGCTTTAGCGTCTTTTGATTACGATGTGCATAAATCTGCTTGGGAGGATATTGTTAGATCTGCTAATGAGCATAATGATCCTGGTAATTTTACGGCTTTTATTGGTTACGAATTCACCACATCAACTGATACTGAAGGGGGCAACCTTCATAGAAATGTTTTATTTAATTCCTCAACAGCCCCAATAAGGCCTTGGACAAGAATTGACTCAATCAATCCAGAGGATTTGTGGACATGGCAGGATGGCTTAAGAGAAAAAGGTGTTGATACAATCTCTATGCCACATAATAGCAATGGATCTAATGGGCAGATGTTTGAAATGGAAACATTTAAAGGCGGAGCTATCAATAGAGCTTATGCTGAAAAAAGAATGAGAAATGAACCTGTTGTTGAAATTACGCAAGTTAAGGGAACTTCAGATACCCATCCTCTTCTCTCGCCTGATGATGAATGGGCTGATTTTGAAATTATGGATAAAAGGGTAGGCAGTAGACCCCCAACCTTTAGCAGACCTTCAGGAGGTTATGTAAGGGAAGCTTATCTTAATGGGTTGACGCTTGATTTCAGCGGTCAAGGAAATCCCTATAAATTTGGTTTAATTGGTTCTAGTGATACGCATACTGGAGCAGGCTCTTATGATGAAGCAAATTATTGGTCAAAAGTTGGTCTTCTTGATGGTGCAGCGGCAAATAGAGGCTCTATTCCTTTATCTGGACAGCAAATTAACGATCTAAAAGAATACTCAGCTGAATTTAATCAGCCAATTTCGACCATTGACATGAATCAGGGTACCTATAGTAATACAGGTTTTACTCAATGGGGAGCTTCTGGTTTAGCAGTTGCTTGGGCTGAAGAAAATACAAGGGATTCAATTTTTGAAGCTTTTAAAAGAAAAGAAACTTTTGCAACTACTGGAACTAGAATTGCTGTGAGATTTTTTGCAGGCTATGACTTAGCTTCCATAGACCTATCCTCGGATACATTAGTAAGTGAAGCTTATGAAAAGGGTGTAACTATGGGTGCTGACTTATTAAATGATGATAATCAAGCTCCAGATTTTCTTGTATGGGCTCAAAAGGATAAAAATGGAGCAGCACTCCAAAGAGTTCAAATTATTAAAGGATGGATTGATATAGATAGCGGTACGCCTAATGAGAAAGTCTATGATGTAGCTTGTTCGGATGGCTTGAGTGTTGATCCTATTACTTATAGATGTCCTGATAATGGAGCGAAGGTTAGTATTGCAGACTGCTCAATAACTCAAGGTGTCGGTGCCTCAGAGCTCAAGACAGTCTGGAATGATCCAGATTTTGATCCATCTATAAAATCCTTCTATTACGTAAGAGTTCTTGAAAACCCAACATGTAGATGGTCTTCATGGGATGCTGTTAGGGCAGGTGTCACACCAAGAGAGGATCTTCATGAGACTCTCCAAGAAAGAGCATGGTCATCACCTATATGGTATGTCCCAGCTGCAAGTGATATTGTGGTTATCCCTCTAGGCGGGACTATATCCTTAGGCGATAGTTAATAATATTAATCCTTAAAGTAGTTTTAAATTGAAATCTAAAATAACTGTATTTTTTATAATTGGATTATGCATATATCTTCTTGATATAGGGTTTAATTCTGATCAAAATACGAAAGATATTTTTATCTCAGATCAAGAAATTACTAGTCTGATTAGCGCTTGGAAATCTCAAGTCGGTCGAAATCCAACTGATGATGAGATTAGTAGGATTATTAGTAATTTAGTAGAGGAGGAAATTTTATATAGAGAGGCGCTTCTTTTAGGACTGGATAGAGAAGATAGAATTATTAAAAGAAGACTCGCTCAAAAAATAACTTTTCTAAAACAAGAATCTATGGCCGACATACCCTCAAATAAAGACCTTACAGATTTTTATACATCCAATAAAGAAAAGTATTATATTCAACCAACATATACCTTTAAGCATTACTTCTTTTCAGCAGAAAATAATTCTGAAGAAAGGTCAAACATAGCTTTCAAAAAAGTTATAAATAATAATCAGGCTATAAAATCGGATCCCTTTTTTTTGGGTAAAAGTTTTAGCGATAACAATCTTGATGAAATATCAGGAAATTTTGGCAGGCAGTTTGCCTTAAACTTTAATCAAGTTAAGTTAAATCAATGGGTTGGGCCTTACAAGTCATCATTTGGACATCATATTGTTTTCGTAATATATTCAAAATCAGGTTACTACCCTGAAATTGCTCAAGTTCTTAAACAGGTAGAAGTTGATCTAATTTCGTTTAATAAAGAAGCAGCAGTCAGTAACTATATAGATCAAATTAAGTCTGAATATAAGGTAATAATAAATCCAAACTTAAAGTTTGATGAATAGGGTAGCTGCTCTTTTACTAATTACTAGCATTCTCGTCCCATCATATCTATCAGCTCATGAGTTTAATCCTGCTCATCTTGTCCTTAATGAAATCGATGAGGTAGCCTTTGAATATCAAGCTCAGTGGATGTACCCTAAAAAGAATATTGGCCAAAGAGGCGAGGTGGTATTTCCGCTTGCTTGCTCAAGAGTCAATGAATCTCTTTATTATCAAGGCAAGTATGTTGTTGAAAATATTAAGTTAGATTGTGAATCCTCCATCAAAGGAGATTATCTAGAAATTACTGATCTAAGTGTTTTAACCGATGCTCTAGTAACAATTAACTACCTTGACGGCCAAGTCTTCGAGGGTCTTATTAATTTAAGAAATTCAAAGTTACTCGTGCCTAAGAAAATTACTATTTATGGAAGTGGTTATTTTAACTTAGGTTTGGCCCACTTATTTTCAGGCTTAGACCATATCTTATTTTTACTTGGCCTCCTTCTTATTGTTAGCGGCTTTTTTAACGTTATCAAAACAGTCACTGCATTTACCTTAGCTCACAGTATTACGTTAGCCCTTTCTGTCACTGGCACTGTACTAATACCCCAATCAACAGTTGAAATTTTAATCGCTGTTACCATTGTTTATCTAGCTTTAGAGATTAGCCAAAATAAACTATATAAAACTACTCCTTGGTTCATTGCTTTTGGATTTGGATTGCTTCATGGATTTGGGTTTGCATCAGCACTTACTGAGATAGGTTTAAGTGATAGCAACCTCTTTTACTCGTTACTATTTTTTAATATAGGAATAGAAATTGGTCAGATTCTAGTAATACTAATATTCCTACTATGTATTTATGTAATCAAAAGAAGTTCACTTCAAATTAATTACCCTATTTTTGTTTCCTATCTTTTGGGTGGTGTTGGTTTCTATTGGGTTATAGATAGAAGTATCAATATGATTTTATAAATATAAAGTTATCTAGCTCCTTTAAAAACCTTACTCCTTATGATTAATATTGATTATTTTAAAAGATTGACCATTACACAACTTATCTGTACTCTTCCGGCATTAATTAAGCAAAGGCTATAAATGAATTTTGATGATCTAAAATTATCAGACCCAATTGTTAGATCATTAAAAGATCAAAAATACGATAAACCTACCCCGATTCAGGCCGAGGTAATACCTGCAATTTTAAATAATAGCGATGTAATGGCTGCTGCACAGACTGGGACCGGGAAAACAGCTGCATTTGTCCTTCCAATATTGCACAAACTTTCAGATCCAAAAAATGCGTTTAAAGGCCATCAGTTAAGGGCTTTAATAATAACTCCAACAAGAGAATTGGCCGCGCAGGTTAACGAAAATGTTAATACATATAGTAAGTATTTAGGAACTAGATCTACGGCTGTTTATGGTGGAGCTAGAATCCATAATCAACAATTAAAATTACGAAAAGGAGTTGATGTATTAGTCGCTACTCCTGGCAGATTATTAGACCTATATAACCAGAAATCAGTCAATTTTAAAAATATTGAAATTTTAGTTCTTGACGAAGCTGATCAAATGTTAGATATGGGCTTTATTCATGATATTAAAAAAATAGTAGGTCTTCTTCCTGAAAGAAGACAAAATTTAATGTTTACAGCTACCTTTTCTAACTCTTTTAGAGCATTAGCTAAAGAATTATCAGAACGTGCTATAGAGATATCTGTTACCACCGATGGAGAAACAGGGGCCAATATTGAGCATTATGTTCATCCGGTCGATAAATCAAGAAAAGCAGAACTCTTAATTGAGCTTATTGAGACTGAAGGATGGTCACAGGCATTAGTCTTTACTAGAACAAAGCACGGTGCAGATAGACTCCAGAAGCAATTGGATAAGGTTGGTATTAAAGCACAAGCTATTCATGGAAATAAAACACAGAATAATAGAATGAAAGCCCTTGAAGCATTTAAAAATAATAAAACTAAGATACTTGTAGCAACAGATGTTGCGGCTCGTGGAATTGACATCAAAAAAATGTCACAAGTAATAAACTTTGATGTTCCTACTGTGGCAAAGGATTATATTCATAGAATTGGAAGAACTGGAAGAGGGGGAGATGAGGGAAAGGCGATAACTCTTGTTAGTTCTGATGAATTCCGTTTACTTAAGGATATTGAAAAGTTACTAAATCAAACTCTGCCTAGGGTAGAGGTAGCAGGCTTTGAACCAATCGAAGTAGTCCCTTCTGGAGATAAAAAGAAAAAGAAAAACTTTAATCCTAGAGCTGGATTCAACCATAGAACAAGAAGTAAAAATAGAAAAGGTTAGTATTGTTCTATAAAATAATTTAAATGTCTAAGTTGGTTAATACATACGATGTCATAGTCCTAGGCGCAGGGGCAGCCGGTCTCTTTTCGGCAATCACTGCAGCAAAGAGAAATAAAAAAGTTCTTGTTATAGAAAAATCAAATAAAGCTGGTAAAAAAATTCTTATGTCAGGTGGAGGAAAATGTAACTTTACTAATCATTTTGTTGACCCTGATAATTTTATTTCTAAAAATGAACATTTCTGTAAATCAGCATTAAGTAGCTACTCTCCTCAAGATTTTATAGATTTAGTAGATTCTTACGGTATTGAGCACGATACCAAGAAGCGCAATCAGCTATTTTGCGTTAATTCTGCTAAAGACATTGTTCAGTTACTATTAAACGAATGTGAATTGCATAATGTTGATCTTATTAAAAATACTAATGCTTCAAAAGTACATTTTAATAAAGTGGAAAGTAGTTATTCAGTTTCTACTATTAACGATAAGTCTGAAGATAAGATGATTACAAAATATATTACATCATCCCTAATTGTAGCTACTGGAGCACTATCAATTCCAACTCTTGGTGGCAGTGGTTTTGGCTATGACCTTGCAAAGCAATTTAATTTATCTGTTACTTCATTGAGAGCTGGTTTAGTTCCCTTTATATTCACTGATTATATGAGTGAGATATGTGGAAGGCTTTCAGGTGTTTCTCATGGAATAAGAATCTCTTGTAATGGACAAACTTTTGAAGAAGATATCCTTTTCACTCACAGGGGATTGAGCGGCCCAGCGGTATTACAAATTTCTAGCTATTGGAAAGAGGGTGATCATATAGCTATAAATTTATTACCGAGCCATGACGCTAATTTATTAATTACCGAAGCAAAGCATCATAGCCCAAAGCTTTTATTAAGATCTTTTCTAAATGCCTTTATGTCTAAAGCGCTTGTTGCTGAATTAGAATCTTTATTATGGAGCAACTTTTCTGAGAAACCATTGGCGGAATGGTCTAAAGCAGAAATTACTTTAATTGCTGATAGTTTAAATAATTGGCTATTAAAACCTTCATCTACAGAGGGATATCGGACAGCAGAAGTCACTCTTGGAGGTGTTGACGTTCATCAAATAAGCTCAAAGACAATGGAAGTATTAAACCAACCTGGGTTATTTTTTATAGGTGAGGTTCTAGATGTCACGGGTCATCTTGGAGGATTTAATTTTCAATGGGCATGGGCTTCGGGATATAGCGCCGGTTTAAATACCTAATTGTTGAACCATTAATTGCTTTAGATTTTTCATTTGATACACTAGCTTTTTTTTAAACCCATATAATGCTTTCTTTTAATAATTTAGAACTAGTTCTCGGCGGGAAGACTCTCTTTGATGATGTTTCATTCATGATTCATCATCATCAAAAAGTTGGTCTTGTTGGCGCAAACGGTACAGGGAAAACCAGTCTTTTTAAAATTATTAAAGGTGAACTTGAAATAGATCAAAGTTGCATCAATTTTCCTAGCTCTCTTAGGATTTCATACCTAGCCCAAGAAGTCCCATCATCAGATGAAGTGGCTCTTGATTACGTTCTCTCAGGAGATTTTAGGTTACTTGAGATACAGGAAGAAATATCCAAAGCAGAGAATGATGAGAAATTTGAGCTCCTCGGTGAACTATATGAAAATTACTCTTCTTTAGGAGGCTATACAGCCCAATCAAAGGCGGAAAAGCTTATGAGTGGGTTAGGCTTTAAGCAGGAAGATTTTGGTAAATCACTAAAAGACTTTTCAGGTGGCTGGAGAGTGAGATTAAATTTGGCTAAAACTTTAATGCAACCTTCAGATCTAATGTTGCTTGATGAGCCTACCAATCACTTAGACTTAGATGCTATTTTATGGCTCTCTGATTGGATAAAATCATTTCCAGGAGCCTTGCTACTAATTTCACATGATAGAGAATTCTTAGATGATTGCGTTAGCTCTATAGCCCACCTTCACAGACAATCTATTGAACTTTATACCGGTAACTACTCTCAATTTGAGATTATCCGAGCTGAGCGTATGGCAGAGGTTGAAAGTAACTTCATTAAGCAACAGAAAGAAGTAGCCCATATGCAGAGCTTCATCAATAGATTTAAAGCAAAAGCAACAAAAGCTAGACAGGCACAAAGCAGAGTAAAAGCTCTTGAGAAAATGGAATTAATAGCCCCAGCTCATATTGATTCACCCTTTAGCTTTACTATTCCTGAAACAGAAAAGATATCTAACCCATTGGTCTCACTAAACACCTCCAATTTAGGCTATGAAGAGGTTATCTTATCAAACATTAACCTTTCAATTAGTCCAGGGGATCGTATAGGTCTACTTGGTCCAAATGGCGCTGGTAAGTCAACGCTAATAAAATCTTTAGTAGGTAGTATTCCTTTAATAGATGGTGAGCGTCTAGCTGGTAATAATTTTAAAGTAGGGTACTTCTCTCAACATCAGGTTGATGACCTTGATTTATCTATCTCCGCCTTTTCACATATCTATAAACTTGATGAAACAAAAGCTGAGAAGCAAATAAGAACCTATCTCGGTGGATTTAATTTCAAGGGAGACAAGGTTAAAGAGCCAATAGACTTATTCTCAGGTGGTGAAAAGGCAAGATTAGCATTTGCTATTATTGCCTACCAAAAACCTAATATTTTATTAATGGATGAGCCTACCAATCACTTGGATATGGACATGCGACATGCTTTAACAATGGCACTTCAATCATTTAAAGGAGCTATCCTTCTAATTTCTCATGACAGGCATCTTCTAAGCAGTTCTGTTGATACCTTTTACCTTGTTGATAATAAGACAGTTGATGTTTTTGATGGCGACCTGGACGATTACAAGGATTACATACTAAAACCGAATATTGTAAAAACAGATAATAAAAAGGTAAAAGTAAAAGATATAGCCAAGACAGATATGACTTTATTAATTAAAAATTTAAAATCGTCTATTAGCTCTTTGGAAAAAAGAATCAGCCGATTAAATGGAAAGTTAGAAGATACAAATATAAAACTTGCAGATCCGGATATTTACGATGCAGACAGAAGAGATGATATGCAGGATCTTGTTAGAAACCAATCAGAATTATCTGGTGAACTTGAAGTGGCAGAAAAGGAATGGTTGGAGAAAATTACAGAATTGGAAGCTATTAAATAGAAAGAT